>DASQOM010000001.1:0-32219 GCA_035644495.1 Planctomycetota bacterium
CGCCCAGGATGGACAGCGCGATCTTCGGCTTCGTCCAGACCCGGTAGCCGACCATCATGCCGATGAAGAGCGCGACGCTCAGCACGGTGTAGACGATCGGGTTGAAGGCCGTGTTGAGGAAGTCCTTGAAGGCCTGGGGAAGCGGACCCCCTCCGTGCTGGGGGCCTTCCATCATGATCCGGCCGAGCAGTTCCATCTCTCTGGTTCCCCTTGCCTTAGAGCGGTCCCGAGATGCCGCCGTCCTTCCTCACGCGCCAGAAGTGGACCGCGATGAGGAATGCGGCGATCAGCGGGAAGCCCACGCAGTGCAGCACGTAGAAACGGAGGATCGCCGGCGCGCCGACGAAGCGGCTGGCCAGCAGGCCGAATCGCACGTCGCTCGCCGAATGGACGACGCTGATGTCCCCGACCTTGATGAAGGCCGCACCCGGACCTTCATGCCCGAGCAACGGCGTTGCTCGCGCCATGTTGGTGCCGACCGTGATGGCCCACATCGCCAGCTGGTCCCAGGGCAGCAGGTACCCCGTGAACGAGAGCAGCAGCGTGAGCAGCAGCAGCACCACGCCGACGCCCCAGTTGAATTCTCTCGGCGGTTTGTAAGCGCCGGTGAGGAAGACGCGCATCATGTGCAGCCAGATGGTGATCACCATCGCGTGGGCGCCCCAGCGATGGATCTCGCGCATCGTGCCGAGCGCGACGTCGGCGCGGAGGTAGACGATGTCGTGGTACGCGTACTCCGCCGTGGGGCGGTAGTAGAACATCAGGAGCAGGCCCGTGATGGTCTCGACGAGGAAGAGGAAGAACGTCAGGCCGCCCATGCACCAGGTATAGCGGACGCGCAGGCCGCTCTTCCGCAGACGGATCGGGTGCAGGTGGAAGAACACGTTGGCCATGATGGCCAGCGAGCGGTTGCGCGGCGTGTCGGGATAGCCGTGGCGCATGATGGAGCGCCAGACCTGCGTGTTGACCACGTAGTCCCAGACGCGGCCGATGTCGCCCTTTTTTGCCATGTCGTCCTTTTACACAGGGATAAACGACTCAGGACTCTCCCACTGCCCCTTCTCGTACTGGAACTTCTTGGTCTTGTCGACCACGATCTGGCCGTCGATCGGATCGATGGAGACCTTGTAGCGCTCGAGGGGCCGCGGCGTGGGGCCCTCGAAGTTGATGCCGTTGAAGCGGAAGCCCGAGCCGTGGCAGGGGCACTTGATCTTCAGCTCGCTGAAGAGCACGTTCGGCGTGCAGCCGAGATGCGTGCAGGTCGTATCGAGCGCCGCCAGCTGGGGCTTGCCGTCCCAGTCCTTGTGGAGCTTGATGATCCAGGTCTTCTTGTCCACCTTGAACCGCTCGTCCGGCTTGTCCCACTCGTAGTCCTCGATCTTCCCCGCCTTGAACACCTGGGGCGGCTCGAAGAGGACGTTGGGAAGCATGAAGCGGAGCATGGCGACGCTGCCCACCCCGCTCGCGAGACCGAACGCGCCCCAGGCCGCCCCGGCCCACGACATCATGAAGGAGCGGCGCGTGACCTTGGGCGGATAGTCCGCGATCAGGTCGTATTGCTGCGGGACGTTCTTCTGCGGGCCCGCCGCTTCCGAGGTTGCCGCCGGTTGGTCGGCCATCTACTTCTTCTCCTGGATCTTGTGGATCGCCTGATGCGCCGCGAACCGCACGTCCGCGTCGCGTTCCTTCTGGATGTCCGTCAGCTCCTTCAGGAGCGGGAGGAAGCTCTCGTCTTTGAGGCGCGCGGCCGCGTTGCAGGCCGTGAACATGGCGCGGGCCTCCAGCATGTCCCAGTTGGGATCGTTCCGGTTGATCCGTTCCCCCAGGTACTTCCGGTCGAGCATTTTCTTCAAGGTGTCGGTCCCGGAGCCGTCGCCCAGGAAGTAGGCCAGCGCGAACGCCGTATTCCACGTCACGTCCGACGCGGGGTCGGCGAGCGCCTTTTTCAGGGCCGCCTGCGCCGACGCTCTGGCCTCCCCAGTCGCCTTCTCCGCCACGGCGCCGGCATTGAAGGCGGCGTATTTTCTAACAAGGGGTTCGGAATCGTCAAGCAATTTGACCAGGTCCGGCAGCGTGCGCGGATCCTTGATCGTCCCCAGGGCGTCCATCGCGGCCGCTCGAGTTTCGCTGCTCTTGTACTTCGTGATGGCCTCGAGCAGCAGGTCGCAGGCCCGCGGGTCCCGCAGGTACCCCATGCACGAGGCAAGATACTTGTGGAGGTTGAAATTGTTGGGGTCCGGATCCTCCGGCGTGGCCCGGAACAGCGCGATCAACTCGGGCGTTAGCGTCTGGTCCGGCGGATCCATGCGCCGGATCGTCTGGGAGAGCTGGATCAGGGCGTGATGGCGGGTGTTCGGACCCCCCTCTTTCACGTCGACCAGCCACTCCTGCGCCGATCTCGGGTTCGCCACCACCCAGTTGAGGATCGAATAGACGAGAACGCAGGCGCCGACGATCAGGAGCGGGACCAGGAAAAACTGGAATGCGCGGACGACCGGGCCGGCGGCGGTCGGGACATCGACCTGCGCCTCCTCCGCGATCTGCTTCTGGAGTTCGCGATCTTCGGTCAAGGATTCCCTCATGGGGGTGGCTGGGAGCGCCGTTACTATAAGGACGCACCTTCAGCCGGTCAAGAGGAAGCAACCCCTGTGCCACGGCGGAGCGCAGCGCAGTCGCAGGAATGTGTGCCGAATTGACCCACTCCCAAAAGTATCCAGGTTACTTTTGGTCGGGGATGACCACTTCGGGGATGAACGTCGTGCCCGTTCCCGTGCGTTCGAGGACCAGGGTCTCCTCGCGTCGCTCCTCGCGCGGGGTGTCCTCGAAGAGGATGACCACGAACTTCACCGTCGACTTCGGTCCGCTGTGGAGGTGCGCGCCGACCCGGTACGTGCCCGGCTTCGCGTGGAGCACCGTATAGGACTCCGGCCCGAACCCCATCGTGTTGTCCGCCGAGTAGACGCCGCCATAGTTCGAACTCCGGCTCTCATGGTTGATCCGCTTCCCGTCGGGCTCGACGACGTCCATATCCACGTCCGACGCCACGTCCCACGTCAGGAGGACTTTGATGTCGAAGATCCCGGCCTCCTGCACCTTCATCTCCCCCAGCCGCCGCCGGAGCTCGCGGACCTGGTCGGCCTTGCCGTCCTTTTTCAGCTCGGCGATCCGGGCGAAGCAGTGATCGATGACGCGCCAGCGCAGCTCCGCGTCGTCCGGCGACAGCTTCAGCCCCGCCTCGAACTGCGCCATCGCCTCCTCCGGCCGGTTCCGGCGGCGGTAGATCTCGCCGAGACGCCGCCGCGCCGCGGCGTCGGCCGGCTTGACGTCGACGATCGACGAGTACGCGATCAGCGCCTCCCGCTCCTTCCCCGCATCCCACAGGGTATCGCCGATCGCCTGGTATCCCTCGCTCGCGTCTGGCACGGCCTTGACCCAGGCGCGCCCGACCTCGAGCGCCGCCTCGAACTTGCCGGCCTTGCGCAGCTCTTCGATCACCGGCCGGTTCAGCGCGTCGTTCCACGGCTCGACGCGGACCGCGACCTTCGCCAGTGCCTCGGCCGCGTCGACAGTCCGCTCCATGCTCTTATAGACCCCCGCGACAAGCCGGTACACCCGCGCGTCGTAGACCTCGGCGTGGCGCTCGAGAACGCGGATCGCCGCGACGCGGTCGCCTTCCAAAGCGAGTCCGAAGATCTTCGGCCCGAGGATGCCGAGCTGGTTCAGATCGAGGTAGGCCTGGATCGCGTCGAGCGGCCGGCCCGCTGCGGCGATCGTCGCGGCCTGCTTGGCGCCGATCGCGAGCTTGATCGCCGCGAACTTTTCCGGCACGCGCTCCGCCGCGAGCTTGTACTCGCGCAGCGCGGCCTCGTAGTTCTTCGCACGCGCGTAGCTGTCGCCCAGCCCCTCGTGGATGGGCCAGAGCCCCTCGCCCATGCGCCGCGCCTCGAGCCAGGCCCGCTGCGCGCCGGCCTCGTCCTTCTTCATCGCGAGCAGGTCGCCCTCGCGGATCTTGTTCAGGATGAGCTCCAGCTCGACCGGGCTGACGCCGGCCGGGTCGCGCGTCGGCACCGTCTCCGCCGCCGCAGGAGCGGGAACGTTCGAAGCCGACGCCAGGATGGCGCCCGCGATCGCCGCCGTCACGGCAAAGGCCAGGGCCCAGCGGGTCGTCTGTCCGCTCATTCCCTCAACCCCATCTTGGTGCGGATCCGCTCCAGGCCGGCCTTGGACTCGTCCACGGGCACGGCGGTCTCGCAGGCGAACGCCGGCCTGGGACCGGAGATGAAGATGTGGTTGGAGACCTCATCCCCCACCCGCGGATCGCCCTTCTTCAGCGCGATCTTCCCCGCGGCCCATTTGCGGTCGGCGCGGTCGATCACGATCCTCGCGATGATGTCCCCGCCGCGGTAGATCGTGAACTCGTCGCCCTCGACGACCCCGTCGTCCTTGCCGATCGAGATCACGATCAGGCCGATCTCGAGCGCGACCGCCGTGACCCTCCCTTCGAGCGCCTTCTTCGGCGCGACGTTGACGTTGGCGCCGTTCTGCACGATGGCGTTGACCTTCTCCTCGAGGTGTGCCTTGTCCCGGGCCATCTCGACGTGTTTCCCCTCGAGCTCGCTGAGGTCCCGCTCGAGACGTTCCGCCCGCTGGCGCGCATACTGGAGTTCCGCAACCGCCATCGACTTCTCGTTGAGGGACTTCGCCAGTTTGGCACGATGCTCGTCCACCGTGGTGGTCAGCTCCTGGATCTGGGCGAGCTGCACTTCGAGCTGGCGGACATAGATCTGCATGTCCGCTTCGACCCCGGCCGTCTGGCTGGCGCCGTCGGCGCTCCGCTGCTGCGGACCTTGGAAGCGCAGGACCGTGCTGTTCGTCACGGTGTCGGGATCCGGCGACGCGGGCAAAGGGCCTTTCCCCGCCCTCTGTTGGAGGCGACCCATCTTGCCGGTACTCCCGGTAGCGAACTCGACGTCCACCCCCGGGAAATCCGCCATGACGTAGCGGCGGTACTCCTCGCGCGCCTTCTCCTCTTCGACGCGGCTCAGCCCGTATGCGGTCCCGCCGGCACCGACAAACCTCCCGAACGGCTTGTCCACCGTGGTGCCGTCCTTGAAGAGCCAGCCCTTCATGGGAATATCGCCGAGAAGCGGAATGCCCTGCGCGTAGTCGAAGCTCTCGACCGTCATCGGCAGCGCCTCGGTGATCGGGGCGCCGGATGCCGTGACGTTCCTTGTAAAGGTCTGCTCGCGGACATCCCAGGAATCCAGGCGAGCTGTCTCCTGGCTCGAGAATCCCGGCCGTGCTTGAGCCGGGTTGTTCGGGTCGACGGGCTTGACCGTAACGGTCGGGGAGATGAATTCGGCCCCGGTGAGGGGGTCCTTCCGACGTCCCGCATCTCGAGTAGCGACTTCGGCCAACGCTTTCTTCCACGGATCCGTGAGCAGGACGACATTGTCAGGGGTGACCATATAGTCCAGTCCGAGCGGACCAATGACACTGCGAAGATTATCCTTGAGAGTCAGATTGCTGGCCTTGTAAGTCACCACCTTGTCCGGATCAACCTTGTCGCGGACGTCGGCATCCAGAACGATGTTCAAGCCTGACGCATCCCGGAGATAGGCCACGACATCTTCGAGTTTCGTGTTTTCGAAGGCCATATCGACCTTCATCGTATCGAGTTTCCGATCGACCGCGAGTCGGCCCTCGTTTTCACCGACCGTCGTCCCGGATTCCGTCTTGATCACCGCCTCCGTCAGGCGTTTCGACACCTCGCCCCACTGCTCGCGCGACGGGATCCGCAGCTTTTCGGCCTCCGGGATCTTCGGCGTCGCGTCGCCGTCGGTCAGCTTCTTCAGTGCATCGAGCTTTCGAGCGGTGAAATTGCCGTACTCCTCCTTATGGCGCAGCTTCTCCACGTGCTCCCGCAGATCCTTCGCCACGGGATATTCCGGATCGATCAGCAGGATCTCGTCGCAGAGCGTCGTCGTGCGGTCGTACTTCCGCTGTTCCGTCGCCCTATAGGCGAGCTCCAGCAGGTGCGCGACCTTGCGCGTCACCTCCGTCCTCAAATCCGCATCCGCCGTCGTGCACCTCGCCAGCAGCTGGTCCTGCTTCTGCAGCTCGCGCTTCAGCTGCTGGTCCTTCCACATCTGCTCGCTCTCGAGGACCAGGAACGAGGTGTACGGCGTCATGATCTGGTACTTCACGCCCAGCTCCGTGATCTCCGCCTGCTTGGACGGGCCCTGCGCCATCAGGTCCGACAGCCGCCGCTGCGCCCAGAGGCGGCGCACGGGATTGTGCCCTTCTTCTTTCGCGGGGAAATCGACGTCGACCTCCCGACGGTAGCCGCGCCCGCTCAGCAGCAACTTCGACGGACCCGCCGCCTTATAGCGCCCCACCGCGACCAGCCGCTCACCGTAGAACACGTCGCGCGTGCCGCCCACGTCGGAGACGTTCGGGCCCTCGACCTTCAGCTCCGACACCGCCTGGCTGCCCAGCGTCGCCGCGATCTCGGCGACCCGCTTGTCGACATCGTCGTTCGGCGTGATCCGCATCAGACCGCCCAGCCGCTCCAGCAGCCCGAGATTGGCGTCGCTGCCGACCGCGATGGTGCGGATCCGCTTCCCCTTCGCCGCCTCCAGGATCTTCGCGGTCTCCGTCTCGCCGAAGGTCGGCGCGCCCTTCCCGATATAGACGATCTCGCCCGGGCCCGCCGCCTCGAGCGCCTTCAGCACGTCGCTGCCGCCGATCGGCCGGATCGAATCCATGAACGTGTTCGCCGCGCGCAGGTCGACCTCGCCGCTCGACGTCACCTCGACCGAATGCGTCAGGACCTCGAAGCGGTCCCCCGGGATTCTCCGCTCCATCATCGCCCGCACGAGGCGCTTCGCGACTTCGAGCCGAGGCGCGCTGATCGACGCCGACGCGTCCAGCACGCAGGTGTACTTCGCGGGCACGCGAGCTTCTCCGCCCTTTGGCGTCGCGAAGCAGGCGAAGTAGCCGTCCTCGCCCTCGGGCTTGTGGCAGACGACGCGGACCTCCTCCTCCGTCGGCTCCAGCGCGACGACGAAGTCATTGTTCGGCCGGTAGTTCGTCGCGCGGAACGTCATCGACGCCTCGTGGGCGTCCTTGCGCTGCACGTCCAGGTGGTGCGACGTCGACTCGATCTTCGCCAGCGCTCCCGAGAAGCGGGCCAGGACGTTGATCGTCACCTCTCCAGGCGGGTGCGTCCGCGTCTTCTCGCTGGCGAGGGGATAAACATAGGTCATCTTGCCCTGGAAACAGGGCAGCGTCTGGGTATAGGCGACGATGACGCGCTTCGTCGCGCGCGCCTCGATCGGGAACACGCGGCACTTGAAGAGGCCGCCCGGCTGCCACTCGAGCAGCGCCGGATCCTGCATCCTGCGCACGATCGACTCGAAGACCTGCTTCGCGCGCTCGCGCTCCAGGCAGGTGCCCTCCTCGATCTTGCCGTTGACCTCGAGGGCGAGGCGCGAGATCGACGCATCCGCGGGCAGCGGGAACGTGAACGTTCCCTCGAGACGCCGGTCCGTATGGTTCTCGAAGTTCTCCTCGACCGTCGTCTTCGCGACGCCGTCGAGGATCTCGACGGAGACCTCGTGCGAGCGGAGACCGAGGTCGCCGACCGGGCGGCCGTCCTCGTCCTTGCAGGCGAGGCCGCCGACGACCGCGTCCTGCATCGTCGCCAGGACGTCGGTCCGCGGGCTCGCGCAGGCGGCAGCCGCCACGGTCGGCGGCGTCGGGGGTATCGAACGGGACGAGGTCACCAGAAGCACTGCCACGCCGAGGAGGGCCGCCGCCGCGGTTCCCCATCGAAAAAAACGGACGAGCGGGGGCGGCTCGCGGAGCGACGCGCGGGTGGTCTCGATCAGCTCGTGCGGGACGGGGACGTCGGCCCATTCGACGCGGGCGCCGACGCGGGCCAGCTCGAAGTCGTCGCGGCACGTCGCGCACTCCAGCAGGTGCTGTTCCAGCGTCCGGCGCTCCGCCGGCGCGATTTCGCCGGCGAGCAGCTCGGCCATATGCAGTTCGGCCTGGTCGCACGTCATTTCATCTTCTCCCTGGCCGGCGAAAGCAGTTCGCCGACCCGTCTGGTCGTCCGGAACAGGGTGACTTTTGCCGCCGCCGGGGTCATCCCGACGGCCTTCGCCGCTTCCGCGATGGGCAGTCCCTGGAAGCGGACCAGCGTGAACAGCCGGCGGTGGTTTGCGGGGACCTGGTCGAGGGCGGTCTTGACGAGGTCGATTTCGTCGCGCCGGGGCAGCTCGGGCTCGGTGACGAGCATCGTCTCGCGGATCTCGGTGGTCGGCCCGCGACGCAGGGTCGCGCGGCGGTCGTCGGTGAGGACGTGGACCGCGATCGTATAGAGCCAGGTCTTGAAGCGCGACTCCTCGCGGAATCCGGGGAGGGCGCGGAAGGCCTTGAAGAAGGTGACCTGGAAGAGGTCGTCGACGCGGCCCGCGTCGGCCCCCTGGCGGAGGAGGAAGTTATAGAGGGGTCCGCGATGTCGCTCGAAGAGGACTTCGAACGCGCCGTGCGGCTCGGTTCGCGCCCGCAGGGCGAGGTCCTCGTCGCTGAGTTCGCGCAGATCCCCCATCATCCTGTATAGACGGACGCCCCGCCGCCCCGGTTAACACGAATTGACGAAAACCATCCGGGATCCTTCCGGGCGTGAAACCTTGAACGGACGGGGGGCGGTATACTCTGGGCATGAAGAATGCCGCCACCGCGCTGGGCCTCGCCCTCCTGCTCCTTGCCGCCGGGCCGCAGGACAAACGCACCCGCCCCTTCGCCATGGGCGTCAACCCCTTCCCCTACGAGATCACCGCGGAAGCCGTCGAGGCCACGCAGCTCTGGATCCTCGACAACACCGACCTGGCTGCGGTCAAGTTCGACGAAGGCGTCCCCTGGCAGGAGGCCCTCGAGAACAAGAACACCTACGACCCGGCGTTCGAGTCGAGCATCGACTGGAAGGGCAAGAAACCCCAGGATAAGAAGGTCTTCCTGTCGCTGACGCCGCTCAACAAGGACAAGACCGGCATGGCCGGCTACCGCGGCGCCTTCGAGAACATGCCCAACCCGGACCCGTGGAACAAGAAGGACCTGGACGATCCCCTGGTCGCCAAGGCCTACCTCAACTTCTGCCGCGAGATGATCCGGCGCTTCAAGCCGGACTACCTCGCCTACGGCCTCGAGGTGAACAACCTCATCAAGGTCCCGGCCAAGTGGAAAAAGTTCGTCCTCTTCGCGCGCGACATCTACGTCGCGCTCAAGAAGGAAAATCCCCAGCTCCCCCTGATCCTCACGCTGAGCACGGAGACGGCGACCGATCCGGAACAGATCGGCCAGCAGAGAAAGGCGATCGGCGAGATCCTCCCCGTCACCGACCTGATCGCCGTCACCGCGATTCCCTACCTCAAGGAACCCAACCCCGCGAAGATCCCGAAGAACTACTTCGCGCAGATGGCGGCGCTCGCGCCGCAGAAGCCGTTCGCGATCGCCGAAACGGCGTTCCTGGCCGAGGACGTCAACGTCGACCTCGGCGCCCTCCACATCGAGCGCGTCGGCAAGGCGGCCTGGCAGGCCGATTACCTGAGGTTCTGCTTCGAAGAGGGCGTGAAGCACAACGCGAAGTTCATCGTGTGGATGATCCCGCGCGACCTCGACAAGCTCTATGACGCGCTGCCGCCGCTGGTCCGGGAGATCATCCTCCCGATCCGCGACACGGGCCTGATGGACGGCGCCGGCAACCCGCGCAAGTCCTTCGAGCTCTGGTCGCAGTGGCTCAAGTACCCGCGCTCGAAGTAAGGCTCAGCGACGGCCGACGGTCTCGCCGAAGCGCCAGTACTTCCCCAGCCGCGTGTTGGCCATCAGCCCCGCCATCGAGCAGCACCAGAGGATCTGCAGCAGCCCGAGACCGACCGCCGTGAACGCGCCATAGAAGGAGTATACCCCCTCACTTCTTCAGGTTGTGCTGGTTGATCTTGCGGTGCAGGTTGCGCCGCGACGTCCCCAGGATCTCCGCCGCGCGCGAGATGTTCCACTGCACGCTCTCCAGCACGCGCTTCATGTGCGCGACCTCGACCTCCTCGAGCGTCCCGTCCTTCGGCGCCGGCGCGCCCGTGCCCGACGGGATCTCGACCGCGTCGATCCGGCCGCTCGAATTGAACAGCACCGCGCGCTCCAGGGTGTTGAAGAGCTCGCGGACGTTGCCCGGCCAGGAGTACCCCATCAACGTGGCCAGGGCCGCGTCGCCGATCGTCCGCCCCTTGCGCAGCAGGAACTGCCGCGCCAGCAGCGCGATGTCCTCGCCGCGCTCGCGCAGCGGAGGCAGCGGGATCGAGACGACGTTCAGCCGGTAGAAGAGGTCCTCGCGGAACCTGCCGGCGCCGACCTCGGTGCGCAGATTCTTGTTCGTCGCGGCGACGAGGCGGACGACGACCTTCCGCTCCCGGACGTCGCCCACCGCGCGGAATTCGCCGGTCTCCAGCACGCGCAGCAGCTTGGCCTGGACGTTGGGATGCGTCTCGCCGATCTCGTCGACGAAGAGCGTGCCGCGGTCGGCGATCTCGAGCAGCCCGCGCTTGTCCTGGGTCGCCCCCGTATACGCGCCCGCCTTGTGGCCGAAGAGTTCGCTCTCGAGCAGCGTCTCCTGCAGCGTCGCGCAGTTGACGGCGACGAAGGGCATCTCGCGGCGGCTGGAGTCGAAGTGCAGGGCGCGCGCGACGAGCTCCTTCCCGGTGCCGCTCTCGCCCTCGATGAGGACGGGCGTGGGGCTGTCCTTCACCTTGCGGATCAGGTCGACGACGACCTTCATCGGCGCGCTTTTCCCGAGGATGCCCTGGTAGGGGTTTTCGTGGAGCAGCGCCGCCCGCAGCTGCTGGTTCTCCTTGCGCAGCCGGCTCTTCTCCCAGACCTGCGCGATACGCAGCTCGACCTCGGCCAGGCTGCAGGGCTTCTGGAGGTAGTCCGCCGCGCCGAGCTTCATCGCCTCGACCGCGTTGTCGATCGTCCCGTGGCCGGTCAGCATGAGGACGCCGACGTCCGGGCTCGCCGCGCGGAGCTTCCGCAGCAGGGTCAGGCCGTCCATGCCGGGCATGAGGAGATCGACGACGGCGATCTCGACTCCGTCCAGCAGCGTCAGCGCGGTCTCCCCGTCCGGCGCGGCGGCGACCCGGTGCCCCGTGCGGGAAAGCCGGTCCGCGACGAGGTTGCGGAAGGTCTCGTCGTCGTCGACCACCAGGACGCCCGGCTTGTCCGTCATCTATCGGGGCAGCGCAATCGTCACCTCCGTGCCCTCCCCTACCTTACTCCTCAAATCGATCGTTCCGCCCATCTGTTTCACGATCCCGTAGCTGAGGGACAGCCCCAGGCCCGTCCCCTCGCCCGGCTCCTTGGTCGTGAAAAACGGCTCGAAGACCTTCTTGAGGTTCTCGGGCGGAATCCCCATCCCCGTGTCGCTGACGGCCACCTGCACCTCCTTCCCCGCCCGCGTCCGCACCGTGATCGTCCCCCCGCCCTCGACCGCGTCCGCCGCGTTGATCAGGATGGAGAGGAACACCTGCAGCAGCTGGCCCGGGTCGGCCTGCACCGGCGGGACGTCGACCAGGTCGGTCTCGATCCTCAGCTGCGGGGCCCGCTTCTTGAAGCGCAGGTAGTCGATCGCCTCGCGCACCACCGCGTTGACGTCGACCGCCTGCACGCGGATCTCGCTCTTGCGCGCAAAATTCAACAGGCTCTGCGTGATCGCCTTGCAGCGCTCCGTCTGCGACCGGATCACGCCCGTATACTGGACGATCTTGCCGTCGGAGCCCCGGACGATCTCGCCCAGTTCCTCCGCGTAGCCGGCAATGGACGCGAGCGGCGTGTTGAGCTCGTGCGCGATGCCCGCCGCGAGCTGACCGATGGCCGCGAGCTTCTCCGTCTGCAGCAGCCGCTCGTTGAAGCGGCGCATCTCCTCGTCCTTCCGCCGCAGCCCCTCCATGATGGTCGACGCGAGGTACGACGAACTGAACAGCGTCGAGGCGATGACCGCCGACGCCGCCGCGAGGTAGCGCGGGTTGTCCCAGCGGACGAGGCCCAGGTCGGTGTGCGGCAGGACGCGCCAGTGCTCCAGCGCGGCCATCGCCAGGTAGAACAGGGTCGCGAGGCCGGCGACGATGTAGCTGACGCGCCGCGGGAGCAGGATCGACGCGATGATGACGTGGAAGACGTAGAAGAACGCGAACGGGTTCTCGATGCCGCCGGAGACGTGGAGCGCGAGGGTGAGCACGGTGAGGTCGGCCACGATCTGCCACCAGGTGAACGCGAGGGGCGGCACGCCGCGGCGCGAGAGCGCCGCATAGGCGACGTTCAGGGCGCCCAGCAGAGCGGCCAGCCCGACCAGCTGCCGCCAGGACCCCTCCAGGCCGAGCGACGCGACGACGCCCGCCGCCACCAGGATTCCGGCGATCGCGAGCCAGCGGAGTCGGATGAACCAGCGGATCCGCTCCGCGAGCTCCGGCGTCGGGGACATGAACACGATTTAAACACAAAGAGGGTATAGTGGGAAGCATGGATACGCGCGGAGCGAGGCCGGACGGCCGCGAAGCGGACCTGATGCCCACGGGGCAGCTCTACTGGAGGGCGGTCGAGCCCATCTGGAGGAAGGTTTCGATTTACGACGGCTCCGAGAAGTTCATCCGGCAGTTCTGCTCGGTGACCCGCGCCCAGGCCCACCTCCTCGCCGTGCACTGGTGCCTGTCGGAGGTTTCCAACGGGGGCTTCGCGCAGTTCTTCTACAACGACACCGGCGTGCTCGCGCCCGAGTCGGCCGCGGGCTTCGAATTCGCGGGACTGAAGAACGGGGCGGAGATCGTCCGGAAGGCCCTGTCCTTCTTCGGTGCGCACTACCCGCGGGACCGTGAGGAGAGGAATGCGCTCCTGGAGTCGGCGGCGAAGCGGAAGAAGGCCGGCGGCGCGCGGCTCTCCCTGGCCGCGCTCGACCGGAAGCTCTATGCGTGGGACAAGAAGGACAACGTGGCCGCGGCGCTGGACCAGTTCGTTTTCCGGAACGCGGACCTGTTCTTCCGGGAGTCTACTTGAACTTGTTGCAGATCACCGTGAACAGGCAAGTGGGCTCCTGGTGGGTCGCCTTCGCGTAGGCGAAGTAGCCGACCCAGACGGCCCCGACGAGACCGAGCACGAGGCCGATCTTCTTCAGGAATCCGCCCTTTTTCTTCTTGTCGTCGCCCATGAAGTCCTCCTGTAAAGGGGATTATACCCCGGGGGCGGGCGCGGCGGGGCCGGCGCCGTTTTCCTCGGGCGGGGGAACCTCGGCCCGGGGGATGATCCCCGTATCGGGCTCCTCCTCCTTCACCACCCGCGCGATGGAGACCAGCTTGTCGCTGCCTTCCAGCCGGATGAAGCGCACGCCCTGCGTCGCGCGGCCCATCGAGCGGATGTCCTTCACCGCGATGCGCTGCACGATGCCGCCTTCGGAGATCATGATGAGGTCGTCGTCGTCCGTCACCGCCAGCATGGCCACGACCTTGCCGTTGCGGTCCGTCGTCTTGATGTTGATGACGCCCTTGCCGCCGCGCGTCTGCAGGCGGTACTCCTCGACCTCCGACCGCTTCCCGAAGCCGTTCTCGCAGCCCGTCAGGATCGACACGCCGGGCGTTAGCACGATCATGTCGACGACCTTGTCGCCTTCGTCGAGGTCGATGCCGTAGACGCCGACCGTCGCGCGGCCCATCGGGCGCATGTCGCCGTCCTTGAAGCGGATCGCCATGCCGTCGGCCGTGCCGAGCACGACCTCGCTCTCGCCCGTCGTGATGGCGACGCCGATCAGCTTGTCCCCCTCCTCCAGCTTGATCGCGATGATGCCGCTGGGGCGCGGGTTGCCGTATTCCGCGAGCTCCGTCTTCTTCACCAGGCCCCGCTCGGTGGCCATCACGAGGAAGCCCTTCTCGAAGGTCTTCGCTGCGACGGTCGCCGCGATGCGGTCGCCCTCCTTGAGGCCGAGGATCGCCGAGATGGGCTTGCCGCGCGCGGTGCGCTCGAGGGCCGGCAGGTCGTAGACCTTCTGCCAGCGGACCTTGCCGTCCTGGGTGAAGAACATCAGGTAGTCGTGCGTCGACGCGATGAAGATCTGCTCGATGAAGTCCTTTTCCTTCACGTCCGCGCCGATCAGGCCCTTGCCGCCGCGCTTCTGCTTGCGATAGCTCGTCATCGGCACACGCTTGATGTAGCCGAGGTGCGAGAGGACGACGACGACGTCCTCCTCCTGGATCAGCTCCTCCCGGTCGAAGTCCTCGAGCTCCTCGGCGCTGAGCTCGGTGCGCCGCTGGTCGGAGCCCTTCTTCATCTCGTAGAGGTCTTCGCGGATGATGTCGTAGACGAGGTTCACGTCGGCCAGGATCGCCTTGTACTCCGTGATCTTGACCCGCAGTTCCTCCAGGTCCTTGATCAGCTTCTCGCGCTCGAGGCCGGTCAGCTTCGACAGCGTCATCCGCAGGATCGCCTCGGCCTGCGGCACGGTGAAGCCGAACTCGGCGATCAGGCCCTGCTGCGCGACGGCGGGCGACGCGGACCTTTTGATCAGCGCGATGATCTCGTCGATGATGTCGAGCGCCTTGACGAGGCCCTCGAGGATATGGGCGTCCTTCTCCGCCTGCTCGAGGAGGAAGCGGGTGCGGCGGCGGATGACTTCCTTGCGGTGCTCGAGATAGTGGTGCAGGATCTGCTTGAGCGAGAGGGTCTGCGGGCGCCCGTTCACCAGCGCGATCATGATGACCGAGAAGGTCTCCTGCAGCGGGGTCATCGCGTAGAGCTGGTTCAGGATGACGTCCGTGTCCTCCCCCTTGCGGATTTCGATCTCGATGCGCATGCCGTCGCGGCTGGAGAGGTCGCGCACGTCGCTGATGCCGCTGATGTGGTCTTCCTTGACCAGCTCGGCGATGCGCTCGATGAGGTTCGTCTTGTTGAGGTTGTAGGGGATCTCGACGATGGCGATGGTCTTCTTGCCGTTCTTGGCTTCCTCGATCTCGACGCGGCCGCGGACGCTGATATGGCCGCGGCCGGTCTCATAGGCGCCGCGCAGGCCCGCCGTGCCGTGGATGATGCCGCCCGTCGGGAAGTCCGGCCCGGGGATGAACTTCATCAGGTCGGGGATGCTGCAGTTCGGATTCGAGATCAGGTAGACGAGCGCGTCGACGACCTCCGCCAGGTTGTGCGGGGGGATCGACGTGGCCATGCCGACGGCGATGCCGACGCCGCCGTTGCAGATCAGGTTCGGGAACTTCGACGGCAGGACGACGGGCTCTTCGAGGCGTTCGTCGTAGTTGGGGACGAAGTCGACGGTCCCCTTCTCCATGTCCTCCAGCATGAGCGTGGAATGCGCGGTCATGCGCGCTTCCGTATAGCGCATCGCGGCGGGCGGGTCGCCGTCGATGGAGCCGAAGTTCCCCTGTCCCTCGACGAGGAGATAGCGCGTGGCGAAGTCCTGCGCGAGGCGGACCAGGGTCGGATACACGACTGATTCGCCGTGCGGGTGGTAGTTGCCCGAGGTGTCGCCGCAGATTTTGGCGCACTTGCGGTACTTTGCGCGGGGGCCGAGGCCCAGATCGTTCATCGCGACGAGGATGCGGCGCTGCGAAGGCTTGAGTCCGTCGCGCACATCCGGAAGGGCGCGCGAGACGATGACGCTCATCGCATAGTTGAGGTACGAATCCTTCATCTCCTCTTCGACGAGGGTGGGGACGGTGTTGCCGCCGGGAGGTGGAGGCGGAGTTTTGGAGTCGTCTTTCTTGGGATCTTTGGGGTCGGCCACGAGGCGCTCATTATACTCATCACCCCCCCCGCTGCAAGGATTCACGCCCAGTAAACATTGCGCATCTTCCTGGAATCCAGGACTTTAAGTATCCCGTTCAGTTCCGACACCCATTTCGCCGAAGGTTTCCTATACCCTTAAAACAGCCCGGCTGTTTTGGGGGGAGGAGGCAGCTGGGGCATGAAGGGATTCACCGTTTTCGCCACTCTGGGCGCCGCGCTCGGCGCCCTTCTGATCCTGACCCTCGGAGATCTCCGGGTCTCCGTTCAGGAGCTCCGAAACCGCATCGACCAGTCCGAGACCGGACTTGCCGATGCCCGCGCCGAATTCGGTCAGCTCCGCGCCGACAACGCCGCCGCCGTCGGCGCCGCGCTCGTCCGCATCGACGCGCGAACCGCCGCGCCCGACCCCGCCCGCCTCCACCACGAGATCCTCGGACCCTCCGTCCAGGTCAACGTCAAGGGCAGCGTCGGCGGCGGCACTCTGCTCTTCAGCCGCGATGCGGCCTCTTACGTCGTCACCGCCTGCCACGTCATCCAGAAGATCATCGCCGGGCACGACGACGAGACGCGCGAGCCGGTCGAGGTCACGATGTACGACGACCTGGGCGACGCGGCCGACACCGTCGAAGGCGACCTCGTGGCGTGGGACGACCGCAAGGATCTTGCGCTGCTGCGGCTGCGCTCGGTCCGCGAGTACCCGAACGCGGCGCGGCTGGCGTCGCGCGAGACGCTGCGCGCGATCCGCGTGTTCACGCCCATCTACGCGGTCGGCTGTCCGCTCGGCCACGACCCGCTCCCGACGCTCGGCGAGATCGCGACGCTCCATAAGGAGGTCAACGGCGAGCGCTTCTGGATGATGAACGCGCCCACCATCTTCGGGAACTCGGGCGGCGGCGTCTTTCACCGCCAGACCCGCGAGCTCATCGGCGTCTCCGTCATGGTCTGCACCTACGACGGCGCCGTCTCCACCCCCGTCCCCCACCTCGGCATCATGGTCTCCCTCGAGACCGTTTACGACTGGCTCGACGAGCTCCAGTACGCCTTCCTCTACGATCCCGCGGCGCCGCACGACGCGGATGCGGGACCCCGTCCGGCGACCGCACCGGCGTCGGCCTCCACGCCGGAGCAGCCCGCCGCGCCTGCCACCACGGCCTCGCAGCGCTGAAGCCGGCAATCGCCCGGAGTCCGTTATTGCGCGGCCCGTTTGTATTGAATTCCGCCTTGAACGGGCTACAATGGCCCGAGGCATGAAATTCCGGGTTGAGGCGGAGAAGGAAATCTTCAAGGGACGCATCATCCGGCTCGTCGAGCGCGCCATGGTCCTCCCCAACGGCCGCAAGACCACCTTCCACATCGTCGAGCATCCCGGCGCGGTCGCCATCGTCCCCGTCCACGACAACGGCGACGTCGTCCTGCTCAAGCAGTTCCGCCCCTCGATCGCCCGGGAGATCTACGAAATCCCGGCGGGGACCATCGAGAAGGGCGAGAATCCGATCGAGACCGCCAAGCGCGAGGTGATCGAGGAGACGGGATTCCGGGCGAAGCGCTGGTCGAAGCTGACGGAGTTCTACACGGCGCCCGGCTTCTGCACGGAGCTGATCCACGTCTATCTGGCGCAGGGGCTCTCGCCCGCGAAGGCCGACGGCGACGCCGACGAGATCCTGAAGCCGATCCGCATGAGCATCGCCAAGGCGATCGGGATGATCCGGAAGAAACAGATCCGCGATGCGAAGTCGATCGCGGGCCTCATGATCTATCATGGCCGAGGATAAGCAGGAAAAGTCCCAGAAACGCGCGGACGGCCTCTTCGGCCAGATCGCGGTGAAGCTGGGCATCCTCACGAAAGCGCAACTCCAGGAGGTGCTGGAGCTGCAGCGCTTCGCCCGCGGGCACAAGCCCCTGGGCGTGCTGCTGATGGAGCTCAACTACGTCACGCAAAAGGATCTCGAGAGGATTCTCGACGCGCAGAAGCAGCTGCTCATGGAGGCCTCGAGCCGGCAGAAGGCGGTCCGCGAGGACAACCTGTTCGGCAAGGTGGCGATCCGGCTGGCCTGCTGCACCGAGGAGCAGCTGCAGGAATGCCTCGCGCTCCAGGAGCAGCTCCCCAAGGAGCGCTTCATGCGCCTGGGCGACATCATGGTGATCAAGGGCTACCTGAGCGTGGAGCAGGTGAAGAAGATCACCGACACGCAGAAGGGTCTGATCGTGTACTGTCCGCAGTGCGACACGCAGTACAACGTCGTGATGTTCCGTCCCGGGGCGTCGATCCAGTGCTACAAGTGCGGCTCGCCGCTGCGGATCCCGGCCCGGGCCACGTCCCAGGCGGTCGATGAATCCCTCTACTTCGGCGACCAGTAAGTTCAATTCATTTTCACACGAGGGTCCGCCCCTTCCGGGAGGTAGTCTAGGGAGGGGAGCAAGGAGCAGGATTCAGGGCTGGAAATTCCGTGTAACGCGACCCGGATCTTCCGTCTAAGGAGGATGAGCCCCGCTGCGGACGCAGCCCGGGCCCGGGAGGGAAGATCCGCCTACCCCCCGATTCAAGCGGGATCGGATCAGGAGCAAACGTGGTCGCAGCCTTCGAAACCATCGTCGGGAAAGTCTGCGTCGAGCGCGGCTGGGTCACCCGCGAGCAGCTCGTCGACTGTCTCCGCCAGGTGGCCACCACCACGGACACCCCGTCCGTCGAGGGCTCGAAGTCCCGCCTCACCGACATGCTCATCGCGAAGGGCCTCGTCACCGCCGAGCAGATGGCCGCCCTCCGCGAGGAGGTCTCGCGCATCCTCGCCAACGAGTCCGCCTATACCGTGGTCCGCAAGGGCGACACGGCCCTCGGCCAGATCCTCGTCGGCGCGGGAGCCTGCACCAAGGAGCAGGTGATCGAAGCCCTTTCCATTCAACAGCATCTCGCCGACAAGGGCGGCGACGTGCCCCGGCTGGGCGAAGTCCTGCTCCAGAAGGGCCACGTCACCTTCGCCGCGCTGGAGGACGCCCTTCAGTCCCAGAACGGCAAGACGGTCCTCCACTGCGTCTCCTGCCGCTCGCAGTACGCCGTCCTCGACTTCAATACCCGGAAGAAATACCTCTGCAAGAAGTGCTCCGGCGCCCTCCTTCCCCCCGGCGAGCTGCCCCCCGACATCCCCGAGGAGGTGATCACCGCCCAGAAGAGCTCGAAAAACCTCCTCGGAAAGTACGTCCTCATCCGCGAGCTCGGCCGCGGCGGGATGGGCGTCGTCTACAAGGCCTGGGAAAGCCCGCTCAAGCGCTGGGTCGCCCTCAAGATCCTCCTTGGCGCCGGCGGCCAGGAGGAACTCGTCCGCTTCCGCCGCGAGGCCCAGACCGCCGCGTCGCTGCGCCACCCCAACATCGTCGGCATCTTCGAGGTGGGCGACGTCGGCGACAAGCACGTCATCGCGATGGAGTTCGTCGACGGCCGCAGCCTCGCGGGCGAGAAGCTCCCCGCCCCCAAGGCGGCCGCGCTCATGGCCAGCGTCGCGCGCGCCGTCGAGTTCGCCCACTCGCGCGGCATCATCCACCGCGACATCAAGCCGCACAACATCATGACCGACCGCGAGGGCAACGCCTTCGTCATGGATTTCGGCCTCGCCAAGGTGCTCGAGGGCCACTCGCAGATCACCATGTCGGGCACCGTGGTCGGAACCCCGAGCTATATGGCCCCCGAGCAGGCCGCCGGCAAGGTCGCCCTCGTCGGGAAGCAGAGCGACATCTACTCGCTCGGCGCCGTCCTCTACGAACTGCTCACCGGCCAGCCGCCCTTCAAGGGGCCCAACCCCGTCGAAACGCTACGCATGGTCGTCCACGAGGACGTCCAGCCTCCCTCCCGCGTCAACGCGGCCGTGCCGCCGGACCTGGAGACGATCGTCCTCAAGTGCCTCGAGAAGGATCCCGCGCGGCGTTATGCGACGGCGACCGCCTTCGCCCTCGACCTGGAGCGTTTCGCGGGCGGGGAATCCATCGCCGCCCGCCGTGAAGGGGCCGCCTCCCTGGTGGCCCGTCGAGTCCGCCGCCAGTGGGTTCCCATCGCGGCCGCCGTCTCCACCGTGCTCCTCGCCCTCGTCGTCGGCTTCCTGCTCACCCGCGGCCCGGCGAAGGCCGACGAAGTCCGCGCCCTCCTCCAGGCCGGCGACCGGCTCGCCGCCTCGGGCGACCTCAAGGCCGCGCTGGCGAAGTTCGAAGCCGCCCGCGAGCTCGATCCCGAGAACGCGGGCGTGAAGGGCCGCATCGACGAAACCGGACAGCGCATCCGCACCACGGACAAGGAAGAGATCAACCGGCTCGACGAAGCGCGCGCCAAGGCTCAGCTCGACATCGACCAGGGGCGCACGAAGCTGCAGCGCGCCACGACGCTGCTCTACCAGCCCGGCGCCGATGTCTCCCGGATGAGCACGCTGCTCTCCGAGGCCGTCGACCACTTCACCCGCGCCCTCGCGCTGCTCCCCGGGAACGCCGAGCTGCTGCACCTGCGGGGGCAGGCCCACGTCCTCCGGCAGAATCCGATCGAGGCCGACAAGGACTTCAGCGCCGCCCTCAAGGTGCAGAAGGCGTTCTCGGCGGCGCTTTACGACCGCGCCCGCCTCTATCTCGCGCTCGCGGCGGAGGAGGACTCGGCCTCGTGGCGTGAAAAAGCCCGGGCCGACGTGGAAAGCTATAAGAAGACCGGCACCGGCGACCGCGACCAGCTGGACTTCGCCGACGCGCTGCTGGCGGCGTCGGAGCACAGCCCCTCGAAGACCCTGCAGCTCTGCGACCGGCTGATCGGCCGCCAGACGCCGAACGAGGAGGTCTTCAAGCTGAAGGGCGACGCGTTCGCTGAGATGGCGCAGAAGGCCGAGAAGGAGAAACGCGGCGACCTCCTCCGCCAGGCGGCGCAGTGCCACACCGAGGCCATCGCGCGCCGGGCCAACTACCCGGAAGCCTTCCTCGCCCGCGGCAACGCCCACTTCGCCCTCGGCCGTTTTGCCGAGGCCGCCGCCGATTGGGAGAAGGCCGTCGCCATGGGCATCCCCCGCGCCGACGCGCTCCAGAAGCGCATCGCCGAAGCGAAGGGCCGCGTCGGCGGTTAACCCACCCCAAACCCCGTTCCGGCAAAGCTGGCCTCCCCCGTTCCCGCCGCTATAATGCGCCCATGGTTTCGGAGTTCCGCAACGAGCCGTTCCTCGATTTCACCGGAGACGCGGCCGCGCGCGAGGCGCAGAAGCAGGCCCTCGAGTCCTTCACCCCCGTCGATGCCCCGCTCGTCATCGGCGGAATCCGAACCACGACCAAGGCCTCGATCACGTCGTTCAACCCCTGCCGGCCGCAGAGCGTCGTCGGCAAGGCCGCGAAAGCGTCGAAGGCTCAGGCCGAAAAGGCGATGCGGATCGCCTATGACGCCTTTCCGGGCTGGAACCGGACCTCCCCCGCGAAGCGCGCGGACATCCTCCTCCGCGCCGCCGAAATCCTCCGCCGTCGGCGCCACGAGCTGAACGCGACGATGATCCTCGAGGTCGGCAAGTCGTGGCCGGAGGCGGACGCCGACACCGCCGAGGCGATCGACTTCTGCGAGTTCTATGCGCGCGAGATGCTGCGCTACGCCGAGGAGCAGCCGCTGACGCCGGTCAAGGGCGAGCGCAACCGCTTGACGTACCAGGGGCTGGGAGTCGGCGTCGTCATCTCCCCCTGGAATTTCCCTTGCGCCATCCTGACCGGGATGACGACCGCCGCACTGGTGACCGGCAACAGCGTCGTTCTCAAGCCGTCGTCCCTCGCGCCGGCGATCGGCTACAAGGTCGTCGAAGCCCTGGAGGAGGCGGGCGTTCCCAAGGGCGTGCTCAACTTCCTGCCCTGCAGCGGCGGCGACGTGGGCGATCTGCTCGTCGAGCATCCGTTCACCCGCTTCATCTCCTTCACCGGCTCCCGTGACGTGGGCCTCCGCATTAACGAGCGCGCCGCCCACGTCCCGCTCGGCCAGCGCTGGATCAAGCGCACCGTCATCGAGATGGGAGGCAAGGACGCGATCGTCGTCGACGAGGACGCGGACCTCGAGGCGGCCGCGACCGGGATCGTCGCCTCCGCCTTCGGCTTCCAGGGCCAGAAGTGCTCCGCCTGTTCGCGCGCGATCCTCGTCGAGAAGGTCCACGACCAGGTCCTCGACCTCGTCGTGCAGAAGACGAAGGCCCTCAAGATCGGCGATGTCAGCGACCCCGACCTCCAGGTCGGCGCGGTGGTCGACGAGAAGCAGCGGGACAAGATCCTCGCCTATATCGAGCAGGGGAAAAAGGAGGGCCGCCTGGTCGCGGGCGGCCGCAAGCTCGCGGGAGCCGGCCACTTCATCGAGCCGACGATCTTCGCCGACGTCGCCCCCGAGGCAAGGATCGCGCGCGAGGAAATCTTCGGCCCCGTGCTGGCCGTGCTGAAGGCGACGGATTGCGAGGACGCGCTGCGGCTCGCGAATGACAGCGAGTACGGCCTCACCGGATCCTTCTACGGGAAGGCGAACCTCGCCCGCGCGAGGGCGGAGTTCTACGTCGGCAATCTCTACCTGAACCGGAAGAGCACCGGAGCGCTCGTCGGCGGCCACCCTTTCGGGGGCTTCGACATGAGCGGCACCAACGCCAAGGCCGGCGGCCGCGACTATCTCCGCCTCTTTCTCGAGGCCAAGGTCGTCAGCGAAAGAGTCTAGAGCGCCATCCCGCCGTCGACCAGCAGGTCCGCCCCTACGACGAAGCCGCCGCCCGGCGAGCACAGGAAGAGCACCGCTTCCGCGATCTCCTCGGGCGTGCCGAAGCGTTTCAGCGGCACCTGGCTTTTGATCCAGTCGTTCGTCTGCTGGAGCTGCTCCTGCGTCATGCCGAGGCGTTTCAGCAGCGAACTCTCGATCGGCCCCGGGCTCACCGAGTTGACCCGGATCCCGCGCGGGATCAGATCGGCCGACATCGTCCTGGCGAGATTGACCACCGCCGCCTTCGTCGCCCCGTAGACGGTCGTCCCCGGCATCCTCTTATGGGCGTTGAGCGACGCGTTGAGCACTACCGAGGAGCCGGGCTGCATCAGCGGCAGCGCCTTCTGCACCGTGAAGAAGAGCCCCTTCAGGTTCACGGCCATAAGCTCGTCGTAGAAGGCCTCCGTGACCTGGTCGAAGGGGACGAACTTCCCCGCGCCCGCGTTGACGAACATCGCGTCGATGCGGCCGAAGCGCTCCTTGATGCGGCCCATGGCGGCGTCGATGTCCGACAGCTTCGAGACGTCGGCCTGGATCGCGAGCGTCTCCCCGCCGATCGATCTCGCCGCGGAGGCCAGGGTGGCGTCGTCGCGTCCGGTGATCGCGACCGCGGCGCCCTCGCGGGCGAAGGCCTTCGCCACGCCGAGGCCGATGCCGCTGTTGCCGCCGGTGACCAGGGCAACCTTGTTCTTGAAGCGCATGGTTCCTCCCTTCCTCATCCGCCGCGGATTGGGGCGGTGTTCCGTCACAACGGTTCCTCGCCGCAACATATTCCGCCCATAACTTTTCAAATCGGGCAGGCTCGACAGAATACCGGGTCCCCTTTTTGAGCAAAGGAGCGAACCATGCCGGATTCGAGACTGAAAGCGATGAATGCCACGTCCCTCCTCAGGGACGATCACAAGCGGTTCAAGGAACTGCTCCGCAAGTACGAGAAGCTGAGCGATGAAGAAGTCGAGCAGAAGGAAGACATCTTCGCCATGCTGAAAGCGGAGCTCGACGACCACGCGACCATCGAAGAGGAGATCTTCTACCCGGCGACGCGCGAGGTCCAGGTGGCCGGGGCCGGGGAGATCGTCGAGGCGGCCGTCGAGGAGCACGCCATCGTGCGGACCCTGCTGGAAGAACTCTCCGAGCTCGAGGCGGGCGACGTCGAGTTCGAGGCCAAGATGAAGGTGCTGAAGGAGAACGTCGAGCACCACGCGCACGAGGAGGAGATGGAAGTCTTTCCGCTGTTCCGGAAACTGCCGCACGAGCGCCAGGATGAAGTTTCCGAACGCCTGCGCGCGCGGAAGTTCGAGCTGAGCGAAGGCGACTGGGACGACGGAGCCTAGTCGCCCATCAGGATCGCCCGGATCACGTCGCGGACACGGCCCTGCACCTCCGCGTCCGGATCGTCGATGCTCGGGAGCAGCACGGAGACGGCGGGAAGCCCGGCCTTCCGAAGCTGTGCCGAGGCGTCGTCCCGGTCCGCGAACTCATCCGAAGAGAGCCGGTGAATCTGCCCCCGGAGCTTCTGCTCCTCGTCCTTACGGGGTTTGCGGAGCGACGCCTTCTTCAGGTGTGCCCAATATTCGGGGCTCGAGGCTTCCCAGCCTGATTTCAGAAACGCTCGCGTCTTCTTGAGGGATTCCTCGTCCATCCCGGGCTCCTGGAGGAGGCGCAGGGCGATGTCGAGCGATTTGGCCGCGTCCCTCGGTCCCAGGAACTGAAGGGCCTCGTTGACGGAGCCGAAGGGCGGCGCTCCGGTGATCCTGCCCCCGGGGTCCAGCTCCGACAGCTTCAGGTAGGTGTCCCCGACGATCGCCCACTCCTGCGCCTCCTGCGCGGCGTCGATCTTCTGCCGCAGGATCCAGACGTTGTCCGGGAAGCGCTTCTCCCCCTCCCGCACGCAGTCCATCGCGTCCGCCGCCTTGGACCACGCGCGCTTCATCCGGGCGAGGAGGGCCCAGTCGCGGCCGTCGGCCGCCGACTTCTCCCACTCCGCCAGCACCGCGGTGCGGCATTCTGGGGGCACGTGCGAGCAGAGCGTGTCCTGCGGGACCGCCGTCAGCGACCGGAACGTCCGGACGATCTCCTCCGCCCGGCCCTCCTGCGGCAGCAGGAAGAAATAGTCGTGCATCCGCTCCGGCGAGAATCTGCCGTCGACGTCGAACATGCGGGTCCGCTCGGCGGCGGCTTCGGCATATTCCCCCGAGGCGTTCAGCGCCGTGATGATCCCGATCCGGAGGCTGCTGCGCTCGGGCTCCGCCCGCAGCGCGATCCGGTACAGGCGCGCGGCTTCCAGGGGGACCTTGTTCTTGAGGGCGAGCCGCGCGAGGTCCACCGCATCCGCATCCTCGTGCTTCACCGCGCGCAGATGCTCGATCGCGGCCAGGGGCCGGTCCGTCTGCGCATAGCACTGGAACAGCAGCCGGTGGAATTCCTCGGGATCGCTCACCGGTCCTTTCGCCGCCATGTGTTCGAGCGCGGAGGCCGCGGGTCCGGGCGCGCCGCCCTCGAATCGCGCCCGGCCGAGATAAAGGAGCAGGACGGGGTCGTCGGGAAACTGGAGGGCCGCCGCTTCCATCCGGTCCCGGCAGGGTCCCGGACGGTTCGCCAGGGTCTCGAGCCGCGCCCGGAAGAGGAGCTGTCCGGGCGACGGCGGGTCCGACGCCGCGTTGTCCCACGCGGCGATCAGCGCCTCGGCCCGGTCCCCCCAGCGGCGGCGGGCCACCGGCCTCCAGCACTGATCGAACATCGGGGCGTCGGTCCGCGTCGCCTTCAGCTCGCGGATCACCGCCCGCGCGAAGCCGTCAAGCTTCTCCGCGTCGGCGAGCTCCGACAGCCGCAGCGCCAGCTCCTGGCGGCGCAGCTGGTCCGCCGGATCCTGGGCGAGGAGGACGGCGAGGACGGCGGGAACGACGATGAACATCCTAGGAACTAGACGTCGGGGACCTCAGCGGAGGGACGTCAATTTCGCGGCGGCGCACTTTCGGAAGGGCCGCGTCCTTCAGCGTGCGTCCGCAGCCCAGACAGGGCTCGTCCAGGATCTCCCGCACCACGTGGAAGCGGCCTCCGCAGGGGCAGGCGTCGACCGTCGATGCGAACGCCTCGTGAGCTTCGCGGGTGCCCTCGGGAGACAGTCCCCCCGGCTCGCCGCGCCGCAACGCCGCGTCCTTCACGGCACGGACGAACGGCGCGTCCTGCCGCGAATGGAACCAGCGCCACTCGCCGCAGCCGCTGCAGCGCGCGTGCCAGACGAACTCGTTGCCGCAGCTCGCCTCGGGCAGCAGCATGATGTTGCCCCGCCCGCAGCCCCGGCAGGCCAGGTCCATCGCCAGCCGCTTGATGGCGCTCATAGTCCGAGTCTAGTATAATCCGCCGACTGTGCTCAAGGCCACCGAGGGGAGGGTCGCCAGGGTCTCCGTCTCCGCGACCCCGCTGAACGCGACGGCGGAGTATCGCTCGATCTCCGGCGCCCCCTTCCCCTTTCTCCTCGAGAGCGCGGTCCCCGGCGGCCGCACCTTCGTGGGCGCAGACCCCTACGCCGTCCTCCTCGCCCGCGGAGACCGCGTCTCCTTATGGCGGGAAGGCCGCGAACGCACGTTCCGGGGCAATCCTTTTGATGCGGTCGCGCAGCTCCTCGCGGAACAGAAGCTCGAAAATCCCGACGGCCTCGCCCTGCCCTGCGGCGCCGTCGGCGCCTTCGGCTACGATCTCGGCCAGCACCTCGAGCGCCTGTCCCATCGCGCGGAGGACGACCTCGACTTCCCCGACCTCGTGCTCGGCTTCTACGACGCGGTCGCCTGCCTCGACGGACGCTCCCTGCGGGTCGAACTGCCGACCCGCTTCCCGAAGCGGGCGATCGATCCCGTCACGTACCGCGACGCATTCTGCGGCGGCGAATCGACCGCGCGCAAGGGCCGGAACTTCACGCGCGACCAGTACCTGGCGGCGGTCGCCCGCGTCCGCGAGTACATCCACGCGGGAGACGTGTACCAGGTCAACCTGTCGCAGCGCTTCCACGCGCGCGCTTCGACCCGGCCGTTCGAGGTCTATCAGGCGCTGCGCGCTGCAAGCCCCGCCCCTTATGCCGCGCTTCTCGAGTTCGGCCGCCGGGCGCTGATCTCGGCCTCTCCCGAGCAGTTCCTCGAGCTGCGGGGCCGCACGCTGCTGACGCGTCCCATCAAGGGCACCCGGCGCCGGGGGGTGACTCCCGACGACGACGCGCGGCTCGCGAAGGAACTGAGGGCGAGTCCCAAGGACGACGCCGAGCTCGCGATGATCATCGACCTCGAGCGCAACGACCTTGGCCGCGTCTGCGATCCCGGCAGCGTCGTCGTCTCCGCGCCGAAGGTCCTGGAGTCGCATCCGACCGTGCACCATCTGTCGGCGGCCATCGAAGGGCGGCTGCGTCAGGGGCTGGGCGCCGTGGACGTGCTGCGCGCGGCCTTCCCGGGTGGCTCCGTCACGGGGGCGCCGAAGATCCGCGCGATGGAGATCATCGACGAGCTGGAGCCCACGCGGCGGGCCTTCTATACGGGGGCGATCGGCGGGCTCGGCTTCGACGGCTCCATGAACCTGTCGATCGCGATCCGCACGGTGCTCGCGGACGGAGACGACTGCTATTTCCAGGCCGGCGGGGGCATCGTGGCCGACTCCGACCCGGCGGCGGAATACGACGAGACGCTCGCGAAGGCGGCGGCGATGGCGCGCGCGCTGGGAGTGACCCTCGCATGAGCATGGTCTGGCTGGACGGCATCTATCTCCCCGAGGAGAAGGCCATGATCCCGGCAACGGATCGCGGCTTCCTGCACGGCCGCGGCCTCTTCGAAACCCTGCGCGCCTACGGCGGCGTCCCCTTCCGCCTCGACGACCACCTCGCGCGCCTCACCGTGTCGGCCGCGCACTTCAAGATGAAGTTCACCCCGCCCGATCTGGACGAGGTCGTCCGCGAGCTCTGCAAGCGGAACGAGGGGGACGACGCCGCGGTCCGGATCACGCTGTCGGGCGACGGCCGCCTGCTGGTGACGACGAAGCCGCGCAAGCCGCTGCCTCAGTCCTGGTATGACCGGGGCGCGGAGGTCATGGTCGTCCCCTTCCGCCGGGACGCGCGCGGGCTGCTGGCGGGCCATAAGGTCACGAGTCATCTCGAGAACGTCCTCGTGCACGACGAGGCGATGGAGCGCGGCTGCGCGGACGCCCTCTTCGTCGGTCTCAAAGGCGAGCTGCTCGAAGGCGCGGTGACGAACATCTTCCTCGTCGTGAAGGGCAGGCTCGTGACGCCGAAGGTCCCGGGCATCCTTCCCGGCGTGACGCGCCGGGTCGTGATGGAGCTGATCCCAGTGAAGGAGCGCACCGTCCGCCTGAAGGAGTTCTGGAAGGCCGATGAGGCGTTCCTGACCAACGCCCTGATCGAAGTGCTCCCCATCGGCAAGCCGGGCCCCGTCGGACGCAAGGTCGCGGACCTCTACCTGCGCCTCACCCGCGAGCTGGGCTAGTCGAGGATCCGCAGCTCGTTCGAGAGTTCGTTCACGTCCTTCGGCTGCACCGGGAAGTGCCTGGCCAGGACGTCGCCCAGCTTGCGGATCGCCTCGACGAATCCGTCGCGCGGCGTTCCCGCCCCGAGCGAACGGACCAGGATCCCGGTCGCGTCCTTCCACTCGCTCTCCGGGATCTTCGCCGAGACCGCCTGGTCGGCCCAGACGCAGACCCGGCGCTCGAACAGCGAGACGTAGATCACGACGCCGGTCGCGCCCGAGGTGCTCCGCACGTGGAGCGAATCGAAGGAGTGATGCGCGGCGATCAGCACGCGCGCGATCATGACCTTGCGCGGGATCGCCAGCCGTTTGACCCACGGGACCGACTTCGCCAGCAGCATCCCCAGCGCCCAGCCGGCCGCGAAGATCGCGAGCACGATGGGAAGATGCAGCACGAGCTCCGGGTCGCCGTCCCAGCCCGACGGCGGCTTCAGGCGCTGGAATTGCGTCCAGGTCGCAGCGACCGCCGTCATCGCCGTGAACAGCCCGATCAGGTCTTCCGCGCGCTCGTAGCGGTCGCTCGTGGTGGCGACGACCGGGACGATCTCGGCGGAGGTCTTCTTCTCCGCCTCCGCGACTGCAGCGGAGATGGCCTTGCGGTCCTCCGCCGTGAACAGCTGTGAGGCTACCATTCGCCCGTCGCGCCCCCGCCGCCGGAGAAACCTCCGCCGAAGGAGCCGCCTCCAAAGGAAGAATCACTGATGCCGCCGCTGCTCCCGCTGGAGCTCGACCCGGAATCGGAGCTCGGCGGAGGACTATCGCTGGGACCGCTGCTCTGGCTGGACTGCGAATGACGCCGGTCGTACTGGTCGGCCAGGATGCTCCCGAGCGCGCCGCCCAGGAAGCCGCCTCCGAAGCTCGACCCGAACCAGCCTCCGCGGGGGCCCCCGCCATAGCCGCCCCCAGAGTAGCCCGGACCCGAATTGCCCCAGGAGTTGACCCCGCCGCGCAGCATCCGCGACAGGAAGCTCAGGACCAGCACCCCGCCGACGATCAGGACGATCAGCCCGAGGCCCCCCGCGGGAAAGCAGCCCGCCGAGGGTTCGTGGATCTTCGAGCCCGGCACCGATCCCCGCGGATAGGGATCCGGCGGGATCACCGGAGCGCTGTGCGTCGTCCGCTGCGGGACGTCGTCCAGGGCGATGCCGCGCAGCCCGCGGACGCCTTCGAGGATGCCTTTGCTGTAGTCGCCGTTCTTGAAGAGCGGGATCACGTGCTGGCCCAGGATGCGCTTGGCGTCGTCGTCCTTCCGCCTCGCCCAGCTCGCCCCCAGCTCGATCCGCGCCTTCCGGTTGCCTTTCGAGACCAGGAACAGCATCCCGTAGTCCCAGTCCTCCCAGCCCACGCCCCACTCCGACATCAGGTTCAGCGCGTAGCGCTCGATGGGCCAGCCGCCGGCGCCGTAGGCCTCCAGCGACGGGATCGTGACGACGATGATCGGCGCGCGCTTCTTCGACAGCGCCTCGTCGCAAAACGTCCTGATCTCCGCCGCGTCCTCGGAGGACAGCAGCTTCGCCTCGTCGAGGATGAACTCGCGCGGACCGGGCTTCGGGGGATATCGGACATCGCCCGTCGAACAGAGAAGCAGCGCGGAAAGAAGGAGGGTGTTCATGCCGGTCTGACCGTCATCCGCGGCCGATGTTACGCGGAATCACCGGGGGCGGCTATGGGAATCGACGGGCGGCCGCTCGCCGACCACGACCTTGAGGTTCCTCTCCTTGCGCTCGTGGAGCACCTTGAGCGTGACGGTCGCGCCCGGACTGGCTTCCGCAACCCTGAAGAACATCGCGCTCTGACCGGCCACGGCCTCCCCGTCGAACTCCAGGATGACGTCGCCCTTCTTGAGGCCCGCGCGATCCGCGGGGGAGTCGAACTCCACCGAATAGACGAAGACGCCGCGCTGCTCCTTGAGGCCGACGTCGGCCAGCAGCTTCTCGCGGATCGACTCCAGCGCGGGATCGTCGAAATCGATCGGGCGCACGCCCATATAGCCGCGGCGGACGCGGCCGTGCTCGCGCAGCTGGTCGCTCACCCACTTCACCAGGTTCGACGCGATCGCGAAGCCGACGCCGTCGCTCCCGCGCGTCTCGGAGATGATCGCCGCGTTGATGCCGATCAGCTCGCCGCGGATGTTCACGAGCGCGCCGCCCGAGTTGCCGGGGTTGATCGGCGCGTCGGTCTGGATGAAGTCCTGGTACGGCTGGGCCAGCGCGGCGCGGCGGTGCTTGCCGCTCACCATGCCGAACGTCACCGAGTTGCTGTAGCCGAAGGGGCTGCCCACCGCGAGGCACAGGTGGCCGACGCGGACCTCGCCCGAGTCGGCGAAGCGGATCGGCTGGAGCCTGGCCCCCCGCGGCTCGATCTTGATCAGCGCCAGGTCGGCGTCGGAATCACTGCCCACGATCTTCGCCGGGAACTCCTTGCCGTCCGAGAGGCGGACGCGCAGCTTCTGGCTCAGCCCCTCGGAGTCGACGACGTGGTGATTGGTGATGATATGGCCCTCGGCGCTGACGATGACGCCGGAGCCGACGCCCTTGGACTGGAAGAGATCGTCCTGCCCGCCGACCGTGGTCATGATGTGGACCACCGAGGGGCTGACGGCCTCGGCCACGCCGGCGAGCTCGTCCTGGAAAGCGGCCAGGCCGGGCGGGGTCGCCCGTCGCTCCGCCGCCAGGGCCGCGCCGGGGAGCGGATCGATGACACGGCCGAGTCCCATTCCCGCGGCGACGCCTCCGGCCAGGAAAAAGGTCACGAGGATCGCACGCACCCAGGGCTTCATCATCTATTCGTCCTTCCTTGCCCCGGTCTTGACCTTGACCGTCTCGCGCTTCCCCGCCCGGAGCAGCTCGACGCTGAATTCCGGCTTCCCGAGCGAGGTGAGGACGTCGGCGCGGAACTGGAAGCGGTCGGTGATGGGCCTGCCTTCGAGCTTGAGGAGGATATCGTGCTCCTTGAGTCCCGACTTCTCGGCCACCGAGCCGGGCTTCACTTCGGTCACGAGGACGCCCTCGTTCTCCTGGAGCGAGAGCTGGTCGCGCAGGATTTCGCTCACGGTCTCGGCGCGGACGCCCAGCTCGCGGCCGCCGGGCTGCGGCTGCTGGCGGGGCGGCTGCTCCTGGCCCGGCGCCCGGGGCATCCGGCGCAGGCGCCCGAACAGGTCCCCCTGCTCCTCCATGAACTTCCGCAGCTCCTCGTCCATCGGCTGGTCGAGGCCGGGGATGGGGCCGAGTCCGGGCACGCCCTTCTTGAGCTGCTGCCACCATTCGTCGAACTCGTCCTGGGCGACGCCCTTGGGCTTGCCGAGGAAGCGGTCGAGATCGTACTTCTTCACGAGCGCGGGATGCTTCGTGCGGAACTCGTCGGCGGTCGCCGCGGAATACGTCTTCGGGACCTTCTTCCCGGTCTCCTTATCCTCTTCCTTCACGATGAGCTCGACCCTGCCGTCGTTGCGGACCTGGAGGGTGATGCCTTTGGCGGAGTCGTAGATGAGGAGCTTCGTGTTCTCCGTGTCGAGCTTCTGCTCCGGCGTCTGGAGCAGGGACAGCAGCATCAGCGCGAGCATGGGGTCCTCCTCCTACTTCTGAGGATCGAGCTCGATCCGGGCCTCCACCTGGCGCAGCTCCCGGTTGTGCAGAAACGAGAGCTTGATCGGCGTGGGCGTCTCGACCCGCGCGATCTTCCACTGCAGCGCCTCGAGGTCGCGGACGATCTCGTCGCCGAAGGCCACCAGGATGTCGCGGGTGGCGAGGCCCGCCTTCGCCGCGGGCGAATCGCGGTCGACGCGCGCGACTTCCGCGCCCACGCCCGGCTCCAGCCCCAGCTGGGTCCGCACCGACTCGGTCAGCGGCAGCAGGCTCGCGCCGAGCCACCCGCGGACCATATGGCCGTTCTTGATGATGCGGTCCGCCGAGAACTTCACCCAGGGGGCGGGCACGGCGAACGCGAGAACGGGGGACGACTTCTCCTCACCGCCCGGATCCGGGGTCGCGGCGGAGTGCACGAGGCCGATGAAGTGCCCGGCCGCGTCGGCGACGATCGCGCCGCAGTCGCCGGGGAGCACGTCGGCGCCGGTCATCTGCAGCATGTTTTCGTATTTGCGGCCGCGGACCAGGATGGAGCGCCCGATGCCGCCGATGGTCCCA
>DASQOM010000002.1:0-12686 GCA_035644495.1 Planctomycetota bacterium
ACTATATTCCTGCCCTCTCGCGGGGGGCGGAGCACGTGAAGGTCGAATTCAAGATCTCTCCCGAGCTCCCCAAGCTGTCCGTTCCGATCGAAATCCGGAAGAGGTGACATGAAACGACTCGCGTTGATCCTGGCGCTCCCGGTGCTCGCCTCGTGCAGCGACCAGAACTACTATGCCGAGGAATTCTCGCTCTACTACGACCGTCCCGCGACGGAGACGAAGAGCGTCCGCATCGAGAAGAAGGAGATCGTCTACTGGGCGAAGAATCCGAGGGAGAAAAAGCGCATCGGCTTCCTGACCCAGATGGAGACCAAGGTCGTCGGATCGCGGACGTACCGGAACTGCTGGTACATCTGGGATCCCCTGGAGAAGACTCGAGTCGGTTTCATCACGGACGAGGGCGAGTTCTACCGCTTCGACGCCTACGGCCGCTTCGGCGAGCGCGTCGGCGAATACAAAGTCACGCCGACGGGCCTGAAGATCTTCTACGGCATCCCCCTCGAGGAGCACGTCGAGGTGGAGGATATCGATCCGTACAAGTAAGAATCACGAGTCACGAATGCCGGATCACGGATAGCGGCCCCAAGCTAATCCCACCCCTTCGGCAATCCTCGGCTTTCAGAAAGCTCCTGAAGGCGTGCCCTGAGGGAAGGGTTCCACCGGATGATCCGCTGACAAAAGGCCTACCCGACCATCCTCTCGCCCGGGGATGGCGACTCCCTCTCCAGCGATCTCAAGGTTGAATCCTGCAGCAGACTTGGGGGGTTGATAGTGCGGCGTGCGGTGGCTGTTCTTCCCGTGATCCGGTCGTCCTACTCTTCCTTCTTCTTCACTTCCTGGATCTCATATCCGTCTGCCGTCGGGACGCAGAGGAAGCCCGTGATATACCCGGTAACCACCTGCTGGCGGTAGCAGCGGTTCGACGACGAGTCCCACAGGTCGAAGGTGTTGGGGCCGGAGTTGAAGTCGACGTCGAAGGCGACGCGCGGCCAGGATCCGTCCGGGAGCTTGGCCACGTTGTATTTGCCGATGCGTTCGCCGTTCATGAAGATCTCGACGAAGTCGCCGGAGTTCTTCGAGCGCTGCTCGGGCGGGTAGACGTCGATGTGGCCCGGGACGCGCAATCCGCCCGCGGCCATCGGGAGGCGGCGGCGGATCTGCTCCTGCTTCCAGTCGTTGTACTGGGCGGTGTCGAGCGGGTCGGGCGGCGCGGGTTTGCCGCAGGCGGCGAGGGACAGGAGGGCGACGGCGACGCAGGTCCTCACGACAGTTTGCCCAGGATATGCTTCGAGATGACCAGGCGCTGGATCTCGGAGGTGCCCTCGCCGATCTCGCAGAGCTTGGCGTCGCGGTAGTAGCGCTCGACGCCGTATTCGGTCATGTAGCCGTAGCCGCCGAGCACCTGGATCGCGTTGCGGCAGACGCGCATCGCCATCTCGCTCGAGAAGAGCTTGGCCATGGCGGCGTCGAGCGCGAAGGGCTTGCCGGAGTCCTTGAGGCGCGCGGCGTGGTAGATCAGGTGGCGCGCGGCCTCGATCTCGGTCTTCATGTCGGCGAGCATGAAGGCGACGCCCTGGTGGGCGCCGATCGGCTTGCCGAAGGTCTTCCGCTCGCGCGCGTACTCCAGGGCCTTGTCGTAGGCGCCCTCCGCCAGGCCGAGGGCCATCGCGCCGATGCCGATGCGGCCCGCGTCCAGGATCTCCATGAAGTAGCGCCAGCCCTGGCCGCGCTGGCCGAGCAGGTTGCCCTCGGGCACGAAGACGTCTTCGAACGTCACGTAGCAGGTGTCACTCGCGCGGCAGCCGAGCTTGTCCTCCTTCTTCGCGACGGTGACGCCCTTCGCCTTCGACTCGACGACGAAGGCGCTGATCCGGGAGTGCTTCTCCGCCGCGCGGTCGGTGACGGCCGTGACCGTCATGACGGTCGAGACGCTCGCGTTCGTCATGAACATCTTCGAGCCGTTCAGCCTCCAGCCGCCGGGGGCGGGGACCGCCGTCGTCTGCGTCCCGCCGCTGTCGGAGCCCGCGCCGGGCTCGGTGAGGCCGTAGGAGCCGATGGTCTCCCCGCGCGCGTTCGACGGCACGTACTTCCGCTTGAGCTCCTCGCTGCCGAACAGGTAGATCGGCATCGTGCCCAGCGACGTGTGCGCGGCCAGGGTGAGGCAGGTCGAGCCGCAGGCGCGCGCGATCTCCTCGAGGGCGATGGCCATCGAGAGCGTGTCGGCGCCGGCGCCGCCGTAGTCCTCGGGAATGGGGATGCCCGTCAGGCCGAGTTCGGCGAGCTTCTTGAAGTTGTCCCAGGGGAATTCGCCCGACTCGTCCAGCGCCGCGGCGCGCGGCAGGAACTCCTTTCGCGCGAGGTCGCGGACGGTGTCGCGGATCATCTGCTGGACGTCGGTAAGCGTCGCTTCCACGAACGCATTCTACCACGGGCGCATCTCTTGCCAAGGGTCGCGCGGGGAGGGTACCATCGGCCCCCGTGCCGACCCGAAGGCCGATCCCCCGCTTCGCCCGGCGGATGGACCGCCTCGAACTGTCGGGGATCCGGAAGATCTACGACCTGGCCGCGCGCCTGAAAAACCCCGTCAACCTCTCCCTCGGTCAGCCCGATTTCGCGGTCCCGCCGGAGATCCAGGACGCGGCCATCCGCGCGATCAAGGGCGGACGCAACGGATACGCCCCGACGCCGGGGATCCCCGAGCTCCAGGAGAAGCTGCGGGGCGAGCTGAGGCGCCGCGCAGGCTTCACCGAGGGGAAGATCCTGATCACTCCGGGCGTCTCGGGCGCGCTCTTCATGGCGATGGGCGTCCTGGTCGAACGGGGCGACGAAGTCCTCGTCCCCGATCCCTACTTCAGCCTCTACTGGAACTCGATCCGCTTCTTCGCCGGCGTCCCGGTGCTGCTGGACACGTATCCGACGTTCAAGATCGACCCCGACCGCCTCGACCGGCTGATCACCCCCCGGACGAAGCTGATCCTCTTCAACAATCCGGTCAATCCGACGGGGGTCGCGTACCGCGAGGAAGAGGTCGCGGCGATCGCCGAGGTCGCGCGTCGCCGCAAAGTCCTGATCGTGTCGGACGAAATCTATGCGTCGTACAGCTACGATTTCCCGCACGAGAGCATGGGGCTGCACGCCGACCGGCCGCTGATCGTCGGCGGCTTCGGCAAGGCCTACGCGATCACGGGCTGGAGGCTGGGCTTCGCGGCGGGGCCGGACGAGATCGTCGACAAGATGACGGTGCTCCAGCAGTTCTCGTTCGTGAGCGCGCCGTCGATCGCCCAGTACGCCGGCGTGGCGGCGCTCGACGTGAAAGTGAGCGAGCACCGGGCCGACTACCGGCGCAAGCGCGATTTCGTGTACGATGAGCTCAAGGGCCATTTCGAGATGGAGCGTCCGCAGGGGGCGTTCTACTTCTTCCCGAAGTGCCCGGGGAAGCTGCGCGACGCGGAGTTCGTGGGGCGCGCGATCGACCGGGGCCTGCTGATCGTCCCCGGCAGCGCCTGCTCGCGGAAGTCGACGCACTTCCGGATGTCCTACGCCGTTTCCGACCGCATCCTCGAGCGCGGCGTGGAGATCCTCAAGAAGCTCGCGAGGAGTGTCTGACGATGGGCTTCCGCGTCTACCGTCCCTACGACTTTCCGGACCGCATCGATCCGGAGATCGGGAAGGAGCTGAAGCGCCTCGGCGTGAGGTTCGAGAAGGAGCTTCACGCGGGGACCGACGCGGTCGTCTGCCTCCTCGGGACGAAGGTGGACGCGGCCTTCCTGGAGCGGGCTCCCAGGCTCCGCGTCGTTTCGAACGTCGCCGTCGGACACGACAATATCGACATCAAGGCCTGCACGGACCGGGGCGTCTTCGTGACGAATACGCCGGACGTGCTGACCGAGGCGACGGCCGACCTGGCCTGGGCGCTGCTCCTGGCGGCGGCCCGTCGCGTGACGGAAGGCGAGCGTTTCGTGCGGGCGGGGAAGTGGAAGCGCTGGGATTGGACGCTGCTGCGCGGGGCCGACGTGCACGGCAAGACCCTCGGCATCCTTGGCGCGGGCCGCATCGGGCAGGCGACGGGGCACCGCGCGGTCGGCTTCTCCATGCAGGTGCTGTACACGTCGCGCGAACGCAAGCTGCTCTTCGAGCACACGACCCAGGCGCGCCGCGTCGATTTCAAGACGCTGCTCAAGGAGTCCGACTTCCTGTCGATCCACGTCCCGCTGTCGGCGAAGACGCGGCACCTCATCGGCGGGAAGGAACTCGCGCTGATGAAGCCGGGAGCGATCCTCATCAACACGGCGCGCGGGCCGATCGTCGACGAGGCCGCGCTCGCGAAGGCCCTCAAGGCGCGGAAGCTCGGGTCGGCCGGGCTCGACGTGTTCGAGCGCGAGCCGGAAGTCCATCAGGGGCTGCTGAAGCTGGACAACGTCGTGCTGCTCCCGCATGTGGGGAGCGCGACCGAATCGGCGCGGCGGAAGATGCTGGAGACGGCGCTGCGCAACGTCATCGCGGCGCTGAAGGGCATGGTGCCGCCCAACGCGCTCAATGCGCATCCGAGGACGTAGATGTTTCCGTTCCACATCCGGATGGGGCCGCTCGCGCTGACGCCGAACGAGCTATTCACCGTGCTCGCGGTGGCGATCTGCGGCTGGATCGTCCGCCGCCGGCTGATCGCGCTGGGATCGACGAACGGCGGGGTGCTCGACTTCGCGCTGGCCGCGCTGGGGGGCGGGGCGGTGGGGGCGCGGCTCTATTACTTCCTGCCGCTCTGGTTCCGGGGCCAAATCGCGTTCGGGCAGCTCTTCTCGACGTGGGCCGACGGGTCGGGCTTTTACGGCGCGTTCATCGGCGGTGCGATGGCGCTCGGCATCGCCGCGAAGGCGAAGGGGATGCCGGTGCCGGCCACCTGGGACGCGACGATGGGCATGGTCCCGCTCGGGTTCGGGATCGGCAAGGTCGGCTGCTTCCTGGCCGGCTGCTGCTACGGGAGGCTGTCGCCCCACGGGGTGGGCTTCGCGAAGGATTCTCTCTGTTATGTCACCCAGCTGCGCGCGGGGCAGATCCGGTCGGGAGCGGCGGTGTCGCTTCCGGTGGTTCCGATCCAGCTCTTCGACGCCCTTTTCGGTCTCGCCTTGTATGGGGCCCTGGTTCTCCTGGGTCGGCGCTCGAAGCGACCCGGCGAGGTCTTCGCCGCCTGCGCGGTGGGGTACTCCTGCTACCGCTTTTTCATCGAGTTCGTGCGGGACGACCCGGACCGCCGGACTTTCGGGTCGTCGCTGCTGACGGATTCCCAATGGACGGCGATCGTCGTCTTCCTCGCCGGGGCCGCCTGCTGGATCCGGCTGAGGCTCCGAAAGCCTGCGGAAACAGGGGCTGTCGCGCCGAAATGATCCATGGGTGTGGAAGCGGCTGGAACTCTTCGTCGTTCTCGCGTTCGTCCCCGCGACGATCGGGATTGAGCTCTATCTCCGCCGCGCCGCTGCGCTCCCGCTGGGGGCCGCAGGGGCCGGCGTCCTGATCGCCGCGATCGCCGCCTTCCTCCTCCGGCGTCCGTCGGAGCTCCGCGACCTCGTCCTGGCCGCCCGCGACCGCGAATCGGAACTGCGCCGCCAGCGGGAGGAGCTCCAGGCCCGGGTCGACGTCCTGTCCGCCGAACGCGAGATCTCCCTGATCGTCACCGAGGAGCTCGACTTCCGCGCCATCCTGGAGCGCGTGCTCGCCATCACCTGCGATACCATGGGCGGCGACGTCGAGCTCTGGATCAAGGACGGCGACGCGCTCGTCCCGCGGGCCGTGCGCCGCGGGGGAGTGGCGGCCTTCGACCTCCGGGAGCCCGAGAACGCGCGGGTCCGTCAGTGCTTCGAGAACGGCCGCCTCCTGTTCGAGACGGAGCAGGGACGTTCCCACGTCCTCGCGCCGCTGCAGGCCGACCGCGAGATCAGGGGGGTCGTCCGGATCACGTCGCTGCTCGAGGATAATGCGGCCGCGCGCGACGAGCGGACGCGGCGCCTCTCGGCTGAGCTGCCCGAGTTCTCCAAGTTCCTGGCCCTGGCGCTCAAGACGCCCGATCTCTACACGCGCGCGGTTCAGGACGGCCTGACGGGCCTGTGGACGAAACGGCATTTCATGACGCAGGCCGCCGCGCTGATGGAGACGTCGAACCGCTACGGGGACGCGCTGTGCCTGATCATGGTGGACGTCGACCACTTCAAGAAGGTGAACGACACCTACGGCCACGTCGCCGGGGACAAGGTGCTGAAGGGGGTGGCGGAGATTCTCCAGAAGAAGGTGCGCGGAGGGAGCGCCTACCGCTACGGCGGCGAGGAGATGGCGGTGCTGCTGCCGAAGGCGGACCTCGAGGGCGCGGCGCAGGTCGCGGAGCGGCTGCGCTCGGCGATCGAGGCGCACAAGATCGCGGGGGTGAAGGTCACCGCCAGCTTCGGGGTCGCGCAGTGCGAGCCCTGCCTGGGAGACCCGCCGTCGTTCGTCGAGCGCGCCGACCAGGCCCTCTACAAGGCGAAGGAGGGCGGCCGGAACCGGGTCGTCACCGCGCCGCCGCCGTCGCGTCCCACCCTGAGCCCCACGCGTCGCTTCACGCGCTCCGCGTAAGAGCCCCCAATGAAAGTCCAAGGTTCCTGACCTCACTCCGTCGGATGGATATCGGACTTCACGTCTTTCCCTCCCATGTGATCAAGGCCGGAGGGATCCTGTATGTCTATACCGACAACGGCAGCACCGGCAAAGAGGTCTACCGCCTTAACCGCCAGGGCGCGACATTTCTGCGACGCAGGAGCGGCCCCACCGCGTTAGAATCACGGCCATGCCGGACTTCGAGATCGTCTCCAAGATGACCCCCCGGGGGGATCAGCCCCAGGCCATCGACAAACTGACCCAGCGCGTCCAGGCCGGCGAGCGCTATTCGACCCTCCTCGGCGTCACCGGATCGGGCAAGACGTTCACCATGGCCCAGGTCATCGCCCGGGTGAAGAAGCCCACGCTCATCATCACCCACAACAAGACGCTGTCGGCCCAGCTCTACGCCGAGTTCCGGGACTTCCTCCCGAAGAACGCCGTCCATTACTTCGTCAGCTACTACGACTACTACCAGCCTGAGGCCTACATCCCCCAGCGGGACATCTATATCGAGAAGGACTCGGACATCAACGAGGACATCGACCGCCTCCGCCTCGCCGCCACCAGCGCGCTGCTGTCCCGGCGCGACGTGGTCGTCGTCGCGTCCGTGTCGTGCATCTACGGCCTCGGCTCGCCCGAGGACTACCGCAGCATGATCGTCCCCCTCCACAAGGGGATGACGCTCGACCGCCACACCCTCGCGCGCAAGCTGGTCGACATCCAGTACGAGCGCTCCGACGGCGACTCGGCCCGCGGCAAGTTCCGCGTGCGCGGGGACACCGTCGAGATCCGGCCGGCCTATATGGAGTCGGCCATCCGGGTCGAGTTCGACGGCGACCACGTCGCCAACGTCAGCGAGGTCCACGCGATCAGTGGTATTACACTTCTGACATATGACAACTTCGTAATATATCCGGCCAAGCACTTCGTCATGCCCGAGGACAAGGTCAACCAGGCGCTGTATACGATCGAGATGGAGCTCGAGGAGCGGCTGAAGGTGCTGACGGACACGGGCAAGCTGCTCGAGGCGCAGCGTCTGAAGGCGCGCACGAAGTACGACCTGGAGCTGCTGCGCGAGATCGGCCACTGCAAGGGCATCGAGAATTATTCGCGGCACCTGTCGGGCCGCAAGCCCGGTGAGCCGCCCGCGACGCTGCTCGACTACTTCCCGAAGGACTTCCTCTGCATCGTCGACGAGAGCCACGCGACGATCCCGCAGATCCACGGCATGTTCAACGGCGACCAGGCCCGCAAGCGGACGCTGGTCGACTACGGGTTCCGCCTTCCGAGCGCGCTGGACAACCGGCCGCTGCGCTTCGAGGAATGGGAGCAGCGCGTGCCGCAGGCGGTCTTCGTCTCGGCGACGCCGGCGCCCTATGAACTCAAAGCCTCGCGCGGCGACGTCGTCGAGCAGGTCATCCGTCCGACCGGCCTCGTCGACCCCGAAATCGAGGTGCGTCCGGCGCGCGGCCAGGTCCCGGACCTCATCAAGGAGATCAAGATCCGCGCGGAGAAGAAGGAGCGCGTGCTCGTCACGACGCTGACGAAGCGCCTCGCCGAGGACCTCGCGAACTTCCTGGAAGAGGAGGGCGTGAAGGGGAAGTACCTGCACTCCGAGATCCAGACCTTCGAGCGCGTCGACATCCTTCGCGAACTGCGGGAGGGGAAGTTCGATTGCCTGGTCGGGGTCAATCTGCTGCGCGAAGGCCTCGACCTGCCGGAAGTGACGCTGGTGGCGATCCTCGACGCGGACAAGGAGGGCTTCCTGCGCTCGGACACGTCGATCATCCAGACGGTGGGCCGGACGGCGCGCAACGTGAACGGCCACGTCATCCTCTATGCCGACAGGATCACGGACTCGATGAAGCGGGCGATGGGGGAGACGGACCGTCGCCGCAAGACGCAGCTGGAGTACAACGCGACAAACGGGATCACGCCGACGACGATCGAGAAGGAGATCCGCCGCGGGATCGAGGACATCATCCGCTCGCGGAAGACGGCGGCGTCGGCGGTCGGGCTGAGCGACAAGGAGTTCAACCGGACCGAGGCGGTGGCGGAGATCGAGAAGGAGATGTACGCGGCGGCGGAGAAGCTGGAGTTCGAGCGGGCGGCGCAGCTGCGGGACACGCTGCGGCAGCTGACGGGCGATCCGGCCCCTTCGACGGAGGCCCCGAAGAAGCCCGGCCGCCGCCCCGACCTGAAGATCACGTACAAGGTCAGCGACAAGAAGCACGGCATGCCGAAGGGGTTCAACCAGTAACCATGGGACTCGACGGCTACGTCGCCTGCGACTGTCTCGAGAAGGGGATCGCCAAGCCGCCTCCGGCGCTTGCCGGCATCGTGAAAGTCGACCGGGACACCGGCACGACCTATCTGGACAGCGAAGACCAGAAGCTGCGTCAGATCTATTCCCGCTGGTGCGCCTCCAGGCCCTGTGCCCATGAGAACTTCGTCCGGATCTCCCGTCCGCTGGGGAACATCAGCGGGATCGGCCGCATCCGGACCTACGTGGCGGGCCAGGCGCGGGACCCGGCCGTGGAGTTCCCGATCCTCTGGAGGCGGGTCCTGAAGTCCGGATTCCACAGCGGGGATGCGATCCCGGTCGAGCGGGTGCGAGACCTGCAGGGAGAGTTGATGCGGCTGAGGACGCCCGCTTCGGTCGCCCCGTTCTTCGAGCGGCTGGAAGAGCTGGTGATGGCGTCCGTCCGGACGGGGAAGCCGCTCGGCTTCTAGCTCATCCCTAGCCCGAAGTATTCTCGAAAGTCAGTTCTTCTGGTACGCGAATTGCTTTAAAGGGCCCTCAGAGCGCGATTTGCGCCACTTTGACAGGGGGGCCATGTGGGGAAACAGAAACGACAGCCTGTACTGTTCGAGGATCTCTACGACAAGCCTGCAGTCGTGACGTTCACCGGGCCTCGCCAGAGCTCCGATGGAGGGGTCATCCTCCTGGACGCCATGGATCGTAAGATGGGGCTCATCCGCCGAATGGCTCAAGCCATCCGCGATCCCCGTCAGAAGGGGAAGATCACCTACGACATCGAACAGCTCCTCCGCGAGCGCATCTTCCTGATCACCTGCGGCTATCCCAAGTGTGACGATGCGGATCGGCTGGCGCACGATCCGGCGCTCAAAATGGTTTCCCACTTGCGCGATGGACGGCTGGCGTCGCAGCCGACGCTCTCCCGGTTCGAGAACGAAGTCACTCGGACGGATCTCTTCCGGATCGGCAGGGCGACGAGCGAGACCGTCATCGACTTCGAACGGCGTAAGCGCATCGTCCGGAAGGTCCGCCGGATTACCATCGACATGGATCCCACCGAGGATCCGACCTACGGGGACCAGCAACTGACCTTCTTCAACGCCTTTTACGACAACTGGTGCTACCTGCCGATGATCACCACGATCCAGTTCGGCGACGAGTCCGACCAGTACCAGGTGGCGCCCGTCCTGCGCCCCGGCAACGCCAAGGGCAGCCTCGGGGCCATCGGGATCCTCAAGCGCCTGGTCCCGCGCCTCCGCAGGGCATTCCCCTTCGCCACGCTCTACGTCCGGATGGACGGCGCCTTCTCCACGCCCGAGGTCCTCGCGTGGCTGGAGGGCAACGATCTCCTCCACCTCGTCAATATGGCCAAGAACAGCGTCCTTTCGGCCAAAGCAGAGAGCCTTTGATGAAAAAAGCCCGCAAGCTGGCCAAAGAAACCGGCCGCACGGCCACGCTCTATGGCGAGACCCCGTATCAGGCCGGGACCTGGAAAAAGCCGCGACGGACCATCATCAAGGCCGAAGTCGTGGTCAACAACAAAGGAGAATTCCGGGACAATCCCCGCTTCGTCATCACCAACCTCGATCTCGTCCCCCAGAATGTCTACCGGTACTACCGGGAGCGCGGCGACGCGGAGAACCGGATCAAGGAGCTGCACTACGATCTCCGGTTCGACCTCACGAGCTGCTCTTCCTTCCTCGCCAATCAACTGCGGAACCTTCTTGTGGGAGCCGCGTACGCGCTCTACCAGCAGCTCCGGTACGCCGCCCGGCGGACCGAACTGGGCCGAGCGCAAGTCGGAACGCTCCGGGACCGCCTCATCAAGATCGGCACGGTGATCCGAGAGTCGGTGCGCCGCATTCTCCTGGAGATGCCCGAACCCTTTGCGTGGTACGATACGTGGACGCGCTTGGCCCAGGACCTGGGCGCGATCACGTAAGAAGGGGGACTTCATGGCCAAACCCAAACGCGACCGACAGAGAAAGTCTGTCCCGAGCAAAGAAAAACACGAGCCGCTGGAGGTCGAGGTCCGTTTCACCCTGTCCAAGCCAGCGCCTCCGCCCTTTATCGTGACCCGAGAGACAGCTCAGCCTGCCAAAAAGGCTGATGGCCCCGAGCGACCGCCCCTGACCTTCCGTTTTTGATCGCGTTCACGAATAGATCGGGCTAGGTCGTTGATGAAGGGCGCCAACCCTAAGTCTTGACGGTGAGCACGGGGCCGCGTAATCTCAATCGCGACACATCCGAGATGTGCCCGTAGCTCAACTGGATAGAGCGTCGGCCTCCGAAGCCGAAGGTTACAGGTTCAACTCCTGTCGGGCATACCATCCCTCTTCGGGGTCTCAACACCCGCAAAGGGGGCAGGCACCGGAACTACCCCCCCCATGCACCGGAGCACGGAGTCTGCAGCCTGATCCCGGGCGGGGCTCTCTAGAAATTCACCCCCACGATCAGCCGGAGGGAGTATTTCGTGTTGTCGCCATCGGTGAATTCGAGACCGTGGCCGAAGCCGATCTGCTGGAGCAGCGTCAGCGTCGCCCACCAGGTGCCCCCGGAGTAGTGGACGTTCGGCCCCGCATAGTACGCGTGCGTATGGGCGTCGCCCAGGCTTCGCTCAAAGCGGGAGATGTCGTAGGCCTCCGCCCCGATCGCGAACGCAGGCGAGATCTCATAGGACGCCCCGAGCGTATTGGAGATTTCGTGCTCCCAGGTCCATTGGGGGCTCGAGGTCGCATCCTCCGATCGGGCCAGGACCGCCTCCCAGATGAAGTTGTAGGCGAAGGTGAAAGGGCCCACCTGCTTGGAGAACACGAGCTTTCCCTCGAGCTCATACTGGTCCGACGAGAACAGGACCTCTCCGTAGAGCAGGCTTCCGATCACGTCCGCCGCCGGGTCCGACAACTTGTACTTCCACTCGGTGGACATGCTGGTGAAGCCGAAGTCATGGACATCGTCCTCCCCGGGGACATCGTGATTGGCCTGGTATTCGGCGTTGAGGTAGATCGACCCGTTCAGCCGGTCGGTGACGCCGTACTCGATCTCCGTGCGGAGGAGCAGGGTGGTCCAGCGGCCGGATTCCTTGCCTTCCTGCACCGTCGCCCACTGTTCCAGCTCCCAGGTCCCTTTCGGCAGGGTTTTGGCCTCGTAGCTGTAGGTGAACTTCCGATCATCCGCGTCCGCGGTCTTCGGGCAATGGCAGACGGCGAACCACGCGGACAACAGAACGGCGAAGGGCTTCATCATTCCTCCAAAGATTGAAATAGGATCTTGCCACCGTTTGCACGCTACGGCCGACCATAACTGAAACATAGTTTCAATATCTTAGAGGAAGGCAACATGAACAGAGCATGAATAGTTCTTAATACGCGAGTCTGACGGTCCATCATGGCCCGACGCCGCATCCGGCGGAGGGACGGGTCCTGTTGCCGTATCGTGCGCCGGAGTGGCGCTCGCGGTCCTTTGGAGGTCCCCACCGGAACTTCTCGGGGTCCGGGCGGCTTTGGGCTCGGTCTTCGTAAATTCAGGCTAGAATTAGGCCGATGCAAGAGGGCGGGCGGGATAAGGTCTCCATCGACGCGGCCACCCTCGGCAAGCTGCGGCCCATCCTCGACGTCGCCCGGCAGATCAACAAGGGGCCCGACCTCCGCAACATCCTCGTCCGCATCCTCGACCTCGCCCTCGAAAGCGCCGGCGCCCAGCGCGGAGCGGTCGTGACGTTCGCCAAGGACCGCTTGAAAGTCGAGCTGGCCCGCCACCGCAGCGGCGTCCAGCTCCGCAAGGAGGAGCGCGGCATCTCGAA
>DASQOM010000003.1:0-6331 GCA_035644495.1 Planctomycetota bacterium
TTCTCGCCGACCCAGGTGAGCGACGGGAACCAGGGCTCGGCCGGCGCGACGGCGGCGAATTCCCCGTCGTCGGCCTTCTTGGGAGGCTCGAACTCGCGCGCCTCAGCGGCGAGCTCGGTCCACGCCTCGAGCCGGTCGTCCCGGCGGTGGCAGGCGAAACAGCGCAGCGCGAGGAACTGACGCTCGGCGAACTCCGGCAGAGCTTCGCGGGACAGGGAACTGCGGTCGCCGGCGACGAAGGCGGCAATCGCGTCGGTCTGAACGGGGCCAAGGCCGAAGTCGGGCCCCTTGCAGACGCCGGCCTTCAAGTCCTTGAGCGGAGCGGGGGCCTTGGCCGAGTTCGTCCCGGCGACAGTATGGCAGTTCATACAGCCCCGCGTCTCGACCTGCTGTCTGCCGCGGGCGGGGTCGCCTTTCGCGGTCACCGGCTCGACGGCCTTGCCGGGCCGCGAGAGCAGGAAGGCGGCGAGTCTGCCGGCGTCGTCGTCGCTGAGGTGGAAGTTCGGCATCTCGATCCACGCATAGTGCTTTTCGGGGCCGAGCAGGAACTTCTTGAGCGCGGCGGGGGTCCATTTGGCCTTGAGATAGGTGAAGGGGATGCGGTCGGGCGCGGGATCCTTGTCGGGCAGCGTGTGGCAGGCGATGCAGCGCATCTCGGCGAAGAGATATCCGCCGCTCTTCGCCGTCTCCTCCCCCGCGGCGGGAGGCGCTTCAGGCTTGCCGAGCGTGGACAGGTACGCGGCCATATCGGCGGCGTCCTGCGCCTGCAGTCCGGGGATCTTGGGCATGGTGGCTTCGGGGCGGATCATGCGCGGGGCCAGGATCCAGCGGGCCATCCAATCGGGATTCAGGCGCGCCCCGGCCTCGGCGAGCGAGGGCGCGTCCAGATCCAGCTCGGGCATGCCCTTGAGATCGGTGAGGTGGCACCTGGCGCAGCGGCGCGTGCCGACCAGCTCCCGGCCGTCGTGGAGGAGTCTCGTGGCCCGGAGCGACTCGGCCTCGGCCGGATGGCTGAGCGCGCCGGGGGGGAGAGGTTCGCGGGCGAAGTCGCTGGACGCCCAGGAAAGGCGGAGGACGGCGTCGCCCTTTGCCGGGCTCTCGTACTGGACGACCAGCTTGTTGCGCCCCTTGCGCAGGCGGAGGGAGGGCCCTTCGACGGCGGCGAGGTCGCCCCTGGCCTGCAGCGCGGACTTGCCGGCGGCGGTGACGCTGAGGGACCCGTTTCCGGCGGCGCTGAAGGTGACGTCGGTGCCCAGGTCCACGCTGACATAGCCCTCCCACCTGGCTTTGAAGGGGCCCGGGGGGATGAAGGACGAGGGCGGGGTCCCTTCCGGCACATACAGGGCCGCCAGGCGCGTCTCGCGGGCATCCTGAAGGCCGCCGCCCTCGAGATGGAGAATCAGGCCGGGGGCGGTCTTTTCCTGCGCGGGTTTGGCGTCCTGCGGCCCGGGAGCCAGGGCGAGGAAGGGGAGGAGCAGGGGAATGGCGCACAGAAGCTTGTTCATGGATTGGCCGCTCAGAATACTTATACGCCGGAAGGGTGTCAACGACGGGCGCCCGCGGGGAGTCTCCTCCGGATTCTTCTCTCCCTTTAAAAAAGAAACGGCCCCGACCTTGCGGTCGGGGCCGTTTCGGAATCGCCAGGGACTTAGAACAGCTCCTTGATGGGCGTGCCGCTCGTCGACACGCTGCCGTTCATCGACACGTACTTGATCTTGCGGCCTTCCGTCTCGTACTTCTTGTTGCCGTCGATGCCGCAGGCCTGGTACATGGTCGCGAACAGGTTGTGGATGGGCACCGGCGCGGTGCACTGATCGCCGTTGGGGCCGGTGTTTCCGTACACGCGACCGCCCGCCAGGCCGCCGCCCGCCATGACGACCGAGAAGCCGTCGGCGTGGTGGTCACGGCCCTTGCCCGCGTTGATGTTGGGGGTCCGGCCGAACTCGCCGCACCACACGACCAGCGTCTCCTTGAGCATGTCCTTCTCGGCGAGGTCCTTGATCAGGGTGCCCATGCCGGCGTCCAGGGTGGGGAGCATGCGCTTGCAGTTGCCCGCCACGTCGGAGTGCATGTCCCAGCCGCCCATGCCGATCTCCACGAAGGAGCAGCCGGCCGCGACCAGGCGCCGCGCCAGGAGGCAGTTGATGCCGAAGCGGTCGCCGTACTCCTTGCGGAGGTCGGCGGGCTCGTCGTGATAGTTGAACGCCTTCAGGAGGGGCGTGTTCATCACGTCCTCGGACTTCACATAGGAAGCCTCGACCTTGGAGACTTCCTTCTGCTGGCGCTTGCCGTCCCATTCCTTGTTCTGGTCCAGCAGGAGCTTGGCGCGCTCCTTGTCCTGGGCCTCGCCGACGTTGCGGCGGATGTTCGGGATCGGATTCTCGGCGTTGTTCAGGCGGAACGGCATGAAGTCGTCGCCGAACGTCGTCGCCTGCGGAATCAGGGGCGGATCGATCGCGATGAAGTGGGGCAGGGGGAAATCCTTCTTGCCCTTCTCATACGACACGACCGTGCCCGTGGGAGGAATCTCGAGGCCCTGCACGGGGTTGATGCCGATGTGCATCAGCGACGTGCCGCGTTCGTGCGAGCCTTCGTGCGTGTTCATCGAGCGCACGACGGTCATGTTCTTGCCCTGGGTGGCGCAGACCTTCATCTGGTCCGAGAACTTCATGAGCTGGCCGCCGGTGGTGTCGATCGCCTTGAAGTCGCCGGCGTTCCGGCTGCCCGGCTTCGGATCCCACGTGTCGATCTGGGTGGGTCCGCCGCCCATCCACAGCATGATCACGGCCTTGGCCGTACGGCCCGAGGCCTGCTTCGCCTGAGTCTGCTGCGCGAGCAGACTATGGGGAATCGCCCCCATCGCACCGGCCCCAAGGCTGAACTTGAGGAAATTCCGGCGGTCAAATCCAGGCACGCACTCGACGCATTTCGCCATTTTATTCCCCTCCAACGTTATCTTATTCTTAACAGTTCGTATCTACAGTACACACGCCGGTTCAGTGACGCGTCACGAATTCCGTCGAATTCAGCAGAGTCCAGTACGCGTCCTCCATGCTGCCCTTGCCGGCCAGGAACGCCCCGTAGCGCTTCTTCTCGCTCTCGTTCGCCGGGCGCGAGAGGGCCGAGAGGAACATGAGGTCGATCTTCTCCTCGACGGAGCCCGCGGAGCTCTTCACCTTGCCGAGCACCGCGCCGTTGATCCAGCTCATGATCTGCGTGTTGTTGCGGAGCAGCAGGGCCTGACGCGCGTTGCCGGGCAAAGGCGTCACCTCGCACCAGATCGCGCCGGCGGGGTACAGCGACTGGACCATCTCCATCGTCTGCACCGTCGCGCGCTCGGGCTTGCCCTGCGTCGCGACCTTGATCGAGTTGAGGAGCTGCTCGCCGTTGAGCGGCTTCACCGTCGCACGGGAGAAGTTCACCTTCGTCACCTGCGTGTCGCTGGAGCAGGAACGCTGGTACGCCTCCGTGTTGCAGATGGCCCGGATGATGCGCTTGATCGAGTACTTGTTCTCGATCGTGTCGCGGACCATCGCTTCCAGCAGCGCGGTCGCCATCGCCTTGTTCTTCAGGTTGAAGTCGTCCACCGGATGCACGACGCCGCGGCCCATGAGCCACGACCACACCCGGTTCACCAGCGCGCGGGGCAGCTGGGAGTTGGCCTTGTTCGTCATGAACATGGCCAGGACCTTCATGCGGTCGTCGTTCTTGCCGGCCGATCCACCGAAGAGGAAGTTCGGCTGCGCCGCGCCGCCGTGCGCCAGCTTCACTTCCGCATCCTTCGAGCCGCTGATGTTCGGCAGCATGATGTCGCCTTCGTCGGCGTACTTCAGCTCGACGTGGTCGACCGCATCCTTTTCGCCGCCGTTCCCGTAGCCGCGGGCCTTCTGGCGGTAGACGAAGTCGGCAAGGCCGTAATAGTCCTCGACGCGCCACTTGTCGAAGGGATGGTCGTGGCAGCGCGCGCAGACGAGGCGGATGCCCAGGAGGTGCCGGGCCACGCCGTTGGCGAACTCGATCGCATTGCCTTCACCACTATAGAAGGACAGCTTGTACGCCATGGCGGGGTCGCCCTCGTCCGTGCCGCGGGCGTCCAGCATCTGGGACACGATCTCGGTCCAGGGGGTGTCCTTGTTGAGCTTCAGCTTGAACCACTTGAGGAAGTCGCCGACGATGCGCGCGCTGGCGGCCTTGCCCAGCTTCGGCATCGTGTCCATGGTGACTTCGTGGTAGTTGCCGAAGAAGACCTCCGCGAACATCCTCGCCCACAGGTCGGCGAAGTCGTCCGTGGCCAGCAGCTCGTCGATCTTGGCGACGCGCTTGGCGGGGCTCGTGTCGGCCATGAACGCCTTCACCTGGTCCAGGTTGGGCGGATAGCCGACGATGTCCAGCATCACGCGGCGCAGGAACTCTCCGTCCTCGGAGAGGGCCGCCTGATCTTTCATGTTGTAGCCTGAAATGCCCTTCACCGAGCTGTCGATCGCGGCGCACACGCTCGGCTTCTGAGGCGTCTCCTGAGGTGAGCTGTTCACCCCGACACCCAGCGTGAAGAGCAGCAGCAGGACTCCCGCTCCCACCTTCGCTCTCGTCATCGTTGTCCCCCTTACGAATCCCACGTTTTTCATCAACTAACTGCTAATCCTACACACGCGACGGCGAAAAAGTGTCACATTCCACGAAAAGATTCGCCAAGTTTCCTTGTCCATAAACAATGGTTTCCTGGGGGGGCCCCCCCAGGGAGGGTCTTCAGCCCCTATCGACTGTCCCTCGACCGCGCCTGAAGGAGCCCTGCGTCTTCATCGTTGCTTTACTCACCCCGCCTCGCCCGTTCGAGATGCCTCCAACTTCTCCTTGACCTCGAGCGCGCATCTTCATATTTTGAATCCGGCGAGCCGGTCGTCCCTACGGGAGGTCCCTATGGCTCGTCTTCACCGCCGCAACCGTCTCAACGCTCCCTCCGCGCCCGCATCCACCACCGCCGCCGCGCCGTCGCGCCCGGTGCGCCGCTCGCCCCCGGCCCATACGGACGGCTCCGCCATGGGCATCCAGCAATGGACCGATCTCATCAAGGAATTCCCCGACTACGTCCAGGCCTTCGTCGAGCGCGGCATCCTCCTCTACAAGACCAAGCGCTATGAGAACGCTCTCTACGACTTCAACAAGGCGCTGCAGCTGGACCCCGGCCAGTCGAAGGCCGTCTACTTCCGCGGCTGCACCTATCTCGCCTGCAAGCGGCCCAAGGAGGCGCTCGCGGACCTCAAGCAGTGCGTGGGCCAGGGCAACGCGGAGGCGTGCTATTACTGCGCCGTGGCGCTCACGGACCTCAAGGACCTGAACGGCGCGCTGCAGTATCTCGAGAAGGCCCTCACCCGCAAACCCGACCACGCCAAGTCGCTGGTCCTGCGCGGCGAATTGCGTCTGAAACGCAAGGATCTCGACGGCGCGCTCGCCGACCTTACGGCCGCGATCGCCGCCGACGAGGAGGACGCCGAGGCGCTCTCGCTCCGCGCGCGACTCCATCTCGCGAAGGGAAACTTCGGCAAGGCGATCGACGACCTGACCGCGTCGCTGCACGTCGATCCCCAGCGCCCGATGCCGTACCACGACCGCGGCACCATCGCGCTGCGCAAGCAGGACTACGACGCGGCGTTCCGCGATCTCGACCAGGCGCTGGCGCTGGACCCCGAGCTCGCGATCGATCCGCGCTACGCCGACGCCTACCAGCACCGCGGGCGGAAGGCCGCCCACGCGGGGACGCTCGACTCCGCGATCGAGGACTTCGGAACCGCGATCCGGCTCCGGCCCGAGGGCGCCCCGGTGGCGGAGCTCGCGGAATGCCACCGCCGCCGGGCGAAGGAACGCCAGGAGAAGGGGCTCATCAACGAGGCCGTCGCCGACTTCGAAGCGGCCGACCGCCTGGTCAAGGCGCCCGAGGCGGACGGGGAGCGCATCGACGCCCTGTACCGCCGCGCGATCGCCCGCGCCCAGGAAGGCTCCCACGAGGAGGCGCTGGAGGACCTCGCCCAGGTGATGGCCGCGCGGCCGGGCCTGGCGATCGATCCCGCCCTCGCCGTCTCCTTCGGCGAGCGCGGCCGGGCCCACGTGGAGGAAGGCCGCTTCAGCGACGCGATCGAGGACCTGACGCGTGCCATTTCGCTCGCGCCCGCCGATCCGCTGCACCGCGAGCTCCGCGCCACCGCGTTCTTCCAGCTCGGCGAGGCCGAGCGCGCGGCCGGCGACATCGAACTGCTGCTCCGGCTCAAGCCCGACGCGGAAGTCGACCCCATGCTCCTGATGGCGTTCGGCGACCGCGCCCGCGGCCGCATCGAGC
>DASQOM010000004.1:0-17050 GCA_035644495.1 Planctomycetota bacterium
CGCGTGGTTTCCGCTCGACGAGGCCGTGACGCCCTTGCACGACTTCGGCAGCTTCGAAATGCGGTGCCAGGCGCCGCGGATCTTGAAGGATCCGGTGCGCTGCAGGTTCTCGCACTTGACGAAGGTCTCCAGCCGGTCGGAGAATTTCAGCGGGAGGATCGGCGTTCGAAGAGCAACCCGGGAGACGATGAGATGCGCCTTTCGGATGGCCGGGAGGGTGATCATCCTTCCATTCAACCCGCGGACCCGGGGAACTCAATGAAAAGTGAATTCCGGATCTCCGGACTGGCACTGGCGCCGAGGGAGCCGTAGACTCGGTCCGTGCCGCCGAGACTGTCGGTCCTGCTCCTGGTCGCCGGCCTCGGCTGCCGCGCTCCGGAGCCGCCCGCCATGATGAACGCCGCGACCATTCCCCCGATCGATGCCGCCGCCCCCGCCAAGGTGGAGACGGCCACGTTCGCCCTGGGTTGCTTCTGGTGCCCCGACGCGATCTTCGGCGTCGTTCCGGGCGTGGTCCGCACCCGCGTCGGCTATTCGGGCGGCACGAAGGAAAATCCCACCTACCACGATCTCGGGGACCATACGGAGTGCGTTCAGGTCGACTACGACCCGGCCGCGGTCACTTTCGAGCAGATTCTCGAGCGCGTCTGGACCAGCCACAACCCCTGCGTCCGCACGGAGTACAAGCAGTACATGAATGCGATCTTCTACGAGAGCGAGGCGCAGCGGAAGTCGATCGAGACGAGCCGGGAGCATGTCGAGAAGGAGCTCGGGAGGCCGGTCAAGACGTCGATCCTGCCGCTGACGAAATTCCATAGGGCCGAGGACTACCACCAGAAGTACGAACTGCGCTGCACCGAGGGCCTGATCGAGGAGTTCAAGGCGATCTACCCGAACGCGCAGGACCTGTGCAACTCGACCGCCGCCGCGCGCGTGAACGGCTATATTGCGGGCAAGGGCAACAAGGCGCAGTTCAAGGCCGAGATCGACACGCTGGGGCTTTCGGCCGAAGGGCGGAAGCGGCTCGAGATCTACCTCGTCAAGTAGGCGTCCGCCTACTTCAGCGACTCCAGGAAGGCGATCAGGTCCGCGGCTTCCTGTGCCGTCAGGTGCTGCAGCAGCCCTTCGGGCATCAGCGACTTCTGCTGTGGGGCCATCCGTTCCACCGACGCCGCCGGCAGCCGGATCTCCTTCTCCGCATCCCGCAGGACGAGTTCCTCCGCGGTCCGCGAGACGACGATCACGCTGAGCACGTCCCCGGCCCTGGTCTGGAGGATGACGCCCGCGAATTTGGGATCGATGGTCTTCGAGGGCTCCAGGATCGACTCCAGCAGCTGCGCCCGGTTGTACTTGGCGCCGATCTTCGACAAGTCGGGCCCCAGGGTGTCCGGCCCGGCCTGGACCCGGTGGCACTTGGCGCACTGGATCATCGTGCCGGCGAACATCTGCCGGCCGTGCTCCGCGTTGCCGGACAGCGCCAGGATCTTCTCGGGGCGGATCGACAGCCCCAGCCGCTCGCGCCGCTGCGACGCCGGCTCGAACGCTTCGAAGAGGTCGCGGATCATCGAGGGCGGACGCCCCAGCGCGCGCCGCAGCGCCTCCAGGCGCACCGCCTCCTTCAGCCCCTCCAGGCTGCCCAGCAGGTCCAGCGCGCCCGACGGCGTCGACAGCAGCGCCTCGCAGTCGCCCGCCTCCCCCGCCTTGACGCGATCCAGGCACGCCTGCTCCTTCGATCGCGTCGCCGCCGACGCGGGATCGCAGGGCGTCGGAGGAAGCGACTCGATCCAGCGGCGGATCAGGCGCACGCCCCGTTCGTCAACCGCGTCGGAGCCGATATGGGGCATGCGACCCTGGCCGAGCTTCGAGATCCGGAAGAGCAGCACGGAGCGGGATGGATCGCCGCCGCAGACGAGATAGGGATCGGTCAGGTCGAAGGCGCCGAGGCCCGGGCGGAGGCCCGCGACCTTCATTTCCGCGATGGGGATTTCCTGCCTCAGGTCGATCTTGGCCGCCCCGCCGCCGCCGAAGCGGTGACAGTGGCCGCAGTTGACCGCGAGATACGAGCGCGCGCGGTCGTCGAGGGGTGCCGATTCGTCATAGGGGTCTGTCCACGGCTTCTGCCGCGGCACGTTCTTGCCGAGGAGGCCGAGCTCGATGATGCGGTCGAACTCGGGCAGCTGCGCGCTGGTCATGCTCAGCACCGTCCCCTGCCAGGGCGTATGGCACCCCATGCAGGCCGCCCGCCCGAGGACGTTCCACTTGCGGCCGCCGCCCAGGTCGAGGATCGCGCCGTCGGCCGGCGCGAGCGTCGCGTCCGTCTGCGCCTCGTTCCACACGTAGGAATACCCGTTCCACAGCAGCCCGTCGAAGTGCAGGATCTGCGTCTCGATCTTCCGCCCCGAGAGCGTCAGCGTCTTCGCGGCCACGCTGTCCTTCGGCCATACACTCTCCCGCGGCCAGTCGCGGTTCTTGTCGACCAGCTGGATCATGGCCGAACCCGGAAGGCCCAGCCAGCGCTCGGCGGTCGCCCCGTCCGTCCACGTCGACGCGCGGACCATATAGGGAAGCACGCCCGTCGACGGGGCCTGCGCGGCCGTGTCGGAAAAGAGGCCGGTGGCCGACAGGGTCCGCGGGAACGCGGCGTTGCCCGCGCCCGCGTCGGCGGGCACCAGGCGATGGAGGCCACCCGCTTCGTAGTCCACGATCAGCAGCTCGCCGGCGGCATCCTGGGCGAAGGCGACGATGCGCGACGTGGTCCGGGCCACCTCGCGGCGCTCTCCGAGCGCGCCGCCCTTCACCGGGAAGGCCCACACGCGCCGGCTCTCCCAGTCCCCGCAGAAATACTGGCCCTCGAAGCCCTTCAGGGCCTTCCCGTGGTAGACGAAGCCGCCCGTGATGGACGCGGCGATCGGATGAGGGATCGACGCCGCCGGCGGCAGGATCGGCGTGGGCCCGCGCTTGCCGTCGGGGCTGCAGACCACCGGCCCTTCCATGACGCTCCAGCCGTAGTTGCCGCCGCGCTCCCCGGCATAGATCATCTCCCAGCGCTCCCAGCCGACGTCGCCGATCCAGAGCCGGCCGGTCGCCCGGTCGAAGCTCATGCGCCAGGGATTGCGCAGACCGTAGCACCAGATTTCCGGCCGCGCCTTCGAGTCGCCGACGAAGGGATTGTCCGACGGGATCGCGTACGGCTTGCCGTCGCCCGCCTTATGGACGTCGATGCGCAGGATGGAGGACATCAGGTCGGTCACGTCCTGGCCGGTCTGAAGCTTGTCGGGCGGGCTGGGATCCTCCCCGTCCCCCGCGGAGATATAGAGGTATCCGTCGTTCCCAAACTGCAGGTCGCAGCCGTTGTGGCCGCCCGCGAGCCAGGTGATCAGGACCTCCTCGCTCGCCGGATCGATGCGGGGGGGCGTCGCCTCCGTGACCTTGAACCGGGAGACGCGCGAGCCCTGCTCCAGCGGCTTGCGCTCCTTCGACGCCAGGAAGTACATCAGGTAGCAGGAGCGGTTTTTGGCGAAGTCCGGATCGAAGACCAGCGAATACGTCGATCCGACCCCGCGGCAGCCCGGGATCTTGTCGACGTTCAGGATCTCCTTCCTCGCGTCGAGGAAGAGCTCCTGCTGGTCGGCGTCGGGATCGTCCGCGAAGGAATAGATCATCCCCCGCTCCTCGACCAGCACCCAGCGCCCGCCGCCGGGGAACGGGACGAGCTGGACAGGGCTCTTGAACGTCAGCTTCGGAAAGGCGCGGTCGGCCCGGAGGGGCGGCGGCGGCTCGGGCGAGCCGGTGATCTTCGACGCCGTCCACGGCGTACGCTCCGCGGGCTTGTCCTGCGGATACGCCGGAACCGAGAGAGCCAGGACGACGAAAAGGACGGCGGTGTTCGGCTTCATGCGGTCCATTGGATTCTACGGATCTACCAGATATAACAGTTGGCCCGACTTTAGCTCCCGGATTTCGTCCCTTGATGGCGGGGCCTCCATAGTGCCTAATGCGACATGTCCATGATCGACGCGTATTTCGGCCCGGGGGGGATCCTCGAGCAGAAGCAGCGGGACTATGAAATCCGCGCCGGGCAGATCGAAATGGCCCGGGCGGTCGACCAGGCGATCACCGAGCGCAGGCACCTGTCGATCGAGGCTCCCTGCGGGATCGGCAAGACCTATGCCTACCTGCTGCCGGCCATCGAGCACGCGATCGCGACCGACTCGCGCGTCATCGTCTGCACCGCCAACATCGCCCTCCAGGAGCAGATCGTCGAGAAGGACCTGCCCGGCCTGGCGAAGCTCATGCCGAAGAAGTTCACCTGGGCCCTGATCAAGGGGATCAACAACTACCTCTGCCTGGACCGGCTGCAGGAGGCCCAGGGAGAACTGATGAACGTCACCTTCGACCGCAAACAGCTCCGCCACTTCCAGAAGGTGGCCGCGTGGGCGGACGAGACCAAGACCGGCGACCTCAGCGACCTCGACTTCGAGCCGGACGACGCGGTCTGGGGCCGCGTCAACGGCGTCTCCGAGCTCTGTAACGGCTCGCAGTGCCGTTTCTACGAGGATTGCTTCGCGATGGACGCCCGCCGCCGCCTCCGCGGCGCGCAGGTCATCGTCACGAACTACCACCTCTTCTTCGCCCACCTGCGCGTCAAGGCGTTCGGGGCGGGCGACGTCATCCTCCCCACCGCCTCGACCGTGATCTGCGACGAGGCGCACGACATGGCGGACATTGCGCGCGACTTTTTCGGCCTGCGCCTGACGCCGTTCTCCGCCACGATGCTGGTGCGCGGGGCGAACCACCTCCGACGCGGCGCGATGGCGGAGCGGCTGCGGATGGCGTCGCGCGCCTTCTTCGGCCGGGTGCGGGAGACGGCCGAGCGCCGCCTGCGGAAGCCGAACTGGATCGACGCCGGCGACCTCCTCAAGACGCTGGGCGAATACCAGACAATGCTCAAGGATGCGCGGGCGCAGACGGAGGACGAGGAGGAGGTCGACAAGATCGGCAAGTTCACCGGCGCCGCCGGGCACTATATCGAGACCCTCATGAAGTTCATCCAGCTGGATGATCCCAACTGCGTCTACTGGGCGGAGAAGGACGACCGCGCCGCGCGGCTCTTCGCCCGCGTGATCGACGTCAGCGCCGTGCTGCGCGAGCAGCTGTTCAAGTCGACGTCGACGGTGATCCTGACCTCGGCGACGCTGACGGCGAACGGCGAATTCGGCTTCCTCAAGCGGGAGACCGGGGCGGACGACGCGCGGGAGCTGCAGGTGCCGTCGCCCTTCGACCACCAGGAGCAGGAGATCCTCATCGTCCCGAAGATGAAGAGCCAGCCCAACGACCCGACGTTCACGTCGGAGATCTCGGGGCACATCAACCGGATCATCAAGTCGCTCGGCGGCCGGACGCTCTGCCTCTTCACCTCCTACAAGAACCTCGACTTCTGCGCGCAGGCGGCCGAATCGACCGGGATCAAGATCCTCCGCCAGGGAGACCAGCCGCGCTCGAAGCTGCTGAAGGAGTTCCGGCGCGACGAGGGGACGGCGCTCTTCGCGACGTCGAGCTTCTGGCAGGGGGTCGACATCCCCGGCGAGGCGCTCTCGTGCCTGGTCATCGACAAGATCCCGTTCCTGAGCCCGGGCGATCCGCTGCTCGAGGCGCTGCAGGAACGGGATCCGCAGAGCTTCTCGAACTACTCCCTCCCGAAGGCCATCCTCGACCTGCGGCAGGGCTTCGGACGCCTGATCCGCCGTCGCAGCGACCGCGGCGTCGTCGTCATCTTCGACACCCGTCTCTTCACGAAGAGCTACGGGGCGGAGGTGCTGCAGAGCCTGCCGGGCTGCCGGGTGACCCGGGACCTGGACGAGCTCGAAAAATTCTTCAAATCGTCGGGGTCGCCGGTAGAATAGCGGCCATGAAAATCCTCCAGGAGCTGCCCCTCGTCCCGCGCGCCCGGCAGCTGCGCCATACCTACGTCCAAGGCGCCGATGAGAAGCACTATAAGGTGCTGACGTTTGCGCTCTACGGCTTCAAGCCGCCCGCCGAGTTCGCCACGCACGAGACGAACGTCGAGGAAGTCAACGAGCGCGGAGGCCGCACGGTCCTCATCCAGCCCCTCATCAAGCGCTTCTTCCGCGAGGACGAGGCGATCGCCTTCCACCAGGAGCTGATCGAGAAGTTCGACGAAACCCTCCGCCTCAAGGCTCCCGAGAAGAAGGAAGAGAAGCCGGCCAAGGCCAGCCACTGAGCATTCCGCCTGCGAGGATGTCATGAAGCAGGGCCTGATCCTTCTCCTGGTCGCGGTCCTGGCTGTACTTGTTTGGCTTTTACGCCCCTATCCGGCAAAAGTGCTGAATCCGACGACCGTCGCCATATCGGCAGTCGGATTGCAAACACCTGCAATCCCTGCATCGGAGGTCGAGGGACAATCGTCAACCCCGTTGTCGTCTCAGTTGATCCCAAAGGTATCCGATTCTGTCGGCGCTCAGCCGCCCCCCCCTCCGTCAGCGGCGAAAGACACGGTGCCGATGCATGGGCGTCTGTCAGATCCCAAAGGGGGCCCCATACCCTTCGGAAAAGTCGAAGGCTTTGCTTGGGATATTGCGGCCAAAAAACTCACGCGGCTGATGGTAGAGACGGATGATCTTGGGAACTTCATCATCGAGTGTCCGCGGGCGACATTTGTGACCTTTACGGCTCATCTTCCGGGGTTCAGGCGGGCCTTCAACAATGGCCAGGCCTCCGAATCCAGAGACGTTGTCCTATCGCTCCGTGAATCCATCGATTTCGAGGCTGCCTTGACTCGGTCGGATGGTTCCGCTGTCCCAAATGCGAGACTAAAGTTTCATCCCTTTGGGATACATGCCTCGGATCTGAATGGACGGCCCATTGATCTCAATCTTCTCAATGGAACGATTCCCGTGATACCCGAATGGGACGCCGTGTGTCGCTCTTCCATGTTCATGACTGATTGCACAGTCCGCACCGATGACAAGGGAAGATTCCGAGCGGATTCAGTGATGTCGAGTACGACCTATCTGCTCGAAGTGGAGTCGGATGGACTGCCGGCGGGCGTGGTGGAAGTTTATACCCGGACACAGAAGAACGGCAATATCATCCGGCTACCCTTCTAGGATTCCTGCCGCTGCTGTTGCTGCTTCTGCTGCTCCGCGGCGGCCTGCGTCCCGGGGAGCGGCACCGGACGCATCTGCGTGTCCATCCCGATCAGCTCCCCTTCGGGGCCCATCTTCGAGAAGACCCGCTCCATCCATTCGCGCGGCAGGTCGTTGACCGAGTGACGCAGACGCTCCTGCCACCAGTGCGAGATGTCCTGCATGTCGTCCTTTTCGAAGCGGTGCTCGATCATCTTGTAGGAGTTCTTGGAGCACAGGGTGACGTCGATCGGGAAGTCCACGTCGGCGGCGCTGATGCGGGTCGAGTCGAAGGCCAGGAAGCCGACCTTGAGCGCGAAGCGCATGGAATCCTGCGGCTTGAGCGTGCGGTCGAGCACGGGCTTGCCGTAGCCGGAGGCGCCGATGATGGCGTAGGCGGTTCCCTCCCCCACTTCGACCCAGTTGCCTTGCGGATAGACGAGATAGAGCTTGTGCTCCTGATCGTTCTCCATCTGGCCGCCGATCAGGGCGTGAATGTTGAATTGCAGCCCGCTTCGTTCGAGCGCCGGCCGGTCCTCCTCCGCCACTTTCCTCACCTGACTGGCGAAGAGGTTCACGACCTTGAACAGGCGGTCGAGGGACGGATCGGGCCTCGACCAGAGGTCGTCGAAGTACGTGACGACCTTGTCGCGCACGGACCGGAGGCCCGAGCTCATGATGAAGACGGCGCGCTTCTCGTGGTGGAAGGTCGAGACCTTCCGGGCGACGATGATCTCGTTGCCGGAGGTGATGCGCGTGTCGGCGATGCCGACCAGTCCGTCGCGCACCCGGATGCCCAGGCAGAAGGTCATGCGGAGGTCCTCAGGCGGAGTAGAGGGGGGCCGCGATGAAGAAGGCGTTCGTGATGGCGTCGCCGGCCAGGTTCAGCTTGAGCTGGATCGCGTCGATGGTCTCGTGCAGGCCCTGCTCGAGGATCTCCTCCGCGCGCGCGAAGGCGAGCTCGGAGCGGAGCTGCCCCAGGCGCTGCTCCGCGGGGATCCGGAACGTCCCGATCGCCGTCCCCGTGATCTCGTGCAGGGCCTCCTCCGCGCCCACGAGGCAGAAGTGCACCGAGCGGGGGAATTCGCGGTCCAGCAGCAGGAACTCGACGATCCGTTCCTTGATGAGGCGGCCGTGGCGCTTGCGGTAGAGCTCCAGGGCGCTCGCGGACTGGAGCACGGCCGACCACTCGATGTCGTCCAGCGCCCCGCTCGAGGTTTTTCCGTTCGACAGGAAGTGCTTGAGGTCCAGGATGCGCGCGATCTTGTCGCTGCGCTCCAGCATCCGCCCCAGGCGGCAGAAGTTCCAGCTCTCGCCGTGCGACATCGTGTCGTCCGTGAGCCCTTCGAAGGTCCGCCCGGCGAGCTTCACCTCGCTGAAGAACTGGTAGGACGAATGCCGGGCGCGGCCGCGCGCACCTTCGTCCGACACCTGCAGATAGGTCGCGTTCAGGTGCTCCCACATGTCCGAGGAGATCACGTCCCGCACCGCGCGCGCGTTCTCGCGGGCCCCGCGCAGGCAGGAGTAGATCGAGTTGGCGTTGTCCACGTCGAAGGCGAGGAACTCGATCACCGTCTCGCGCGTGGTCGTGTCGAAGCGCTCGAGGAAGCGGTAGAGGTCGCCCGTCGTACCCACCAGCGGCTTCCACTGCTCCTGCGTGCCGGGGGGCAGGTCCAGCGCGAGGTTGAGGTTGACGTCGATGAAGCGCGCGATGCTTTCCGCGCGCTCCATATAGCGCCCGATCCAGTAGATCGCATCCGCCGAGCGGCTCAACATCCTACTGCGCCCCCATCGTGATCGGGGTCCGGACGTCCAGGCCGTCCACGGCCTGCGGGGGCGGCGCGGGGAGCACCCACGTGTCCTTGCTGCCGCCGCCCTGGGAGGAGTTCACGACCAGCGACCCCTTCTTGAGCGCCACGCGGGTCAGCCCGCCCGGCTGCACGTAGATCTCGCGGCCGTAGAGGATATAAGGGCGCAGGTCGACGTGACGCCCCTCGAGCTTGCCGTCGACCAGCGTCGGCACCCGCGAGAGCCCGAGCGTGGGCTGCGCGATGTAGTTCCGCGGCGCCGCCTTGATCTTGTCCGCGAATTCCCCCTGCTGCTCCTTCGTCGAGTGCGGCCCGATCAGCATCCCGTAGCCGCCCGACTCGTTCGCCGACTTCACCACCAGCTGGTCGAGATGCTCCAGGACGTAGTCCAGGTCCTTCTTCTCCCAGCAGAGATAGGTCGGCACGTTCGGCAGGATCGGCTCCTCGCCGAGGTAGTACTTGATCATCTTCGGGACGTAGGCGTAGACGACCTTGTCGTCGGCGACCCCCGTGCCCGGCGCGTTCACCAGCGTGACCTTCCCCTCCATATAGGCCTTCATCAGGCCGGGCACGCCCAGCATCGAGTCGGGTCGGAAGACCCGCGGGTCGAGGAAGTCGTCGTCGATGCGGCGGTAGATGACGTCGACGCGTTCCAGCCCGCGGGTGGTCCTCATGAAGACGCGGCCGCCGTCGACGTGCAGATCGCGGCCCTCGACGAGCTCCACGCCCATCTGGCGCGCGAGGAACGAGTGCTCGAAGTACGCGGAGTTGAAGACGCCGGGCGTCAGCACGGCGACGCGCGGATTGCGGGCCGACATGGGCGCCACGAACTGGAGCGTGTCCAGGAGGCGGCTCGGGTAGTCGTCGACCGGCAGCACCCGAGAGGCCTGGAAGACCTGCGGAAAGGTCCGCTTCATGACCTGGCGGTTTTCAAGCACGTAGGAGACGCCCGACGGACAGCGGAGGTTGTCTTCGAGGACGTACATCTTGCCGTCGCGGTCGCGGACCAAGTCGGTGCCCGTGATATGGGCCCAGATGCCGGCGGGGGGCCGCAGGCCGATGCACTCCGGCCGGAACGATTTCGCGGTGCGGATGACCTCCTCGGGGATGATGCCGTCGCGGACGATCCGCTGCGTGTGGTAGATGTCGTTCAGGAACAGGTTGAGCGTCTGGATGCGCTGGCGGAGACCGCGGTCGATGCGCTCCCACTCGTCCATGATGACCAGCCGCGGGAGGAGGTCGAAGGGCCAGACCTTCTCGGCGCCGTCGCGGTGTCCGTAGACGGCGAAGGTGATGCCCATGACCAGGAAGGCGCGCTCGGCGGCGAGCTGGCGGCGCTGAAGTTCACCGGCGGGGAGGGATTCGAGCATGCGGACGAGAAGGCTGGCCTCGGGCCGGGGTTTGCCCGGCGCGGCCATCCACTCGTCGTAGAAAGTCTCGCAGTCGTAATCCTGGAACCTCATCCGGGGGGATTATACAGCAAGGCCCGTGCCAGCCTCTCGAATCGCCGAATAGCCCGGCGGTTCGGGTGAAATCGCCATTCCAACACACCGCCGGGTAGCTTGCTTTGGACGGACCCACCCAAGGGTACCCTTCCCGGCGGCCGCTTTTCCCGGGAGGCCAGCAGCCCGATCCCGAGCAGGAGTATGCCCGCGGGAACCAGCGCCGAGAGCAGCAGCACCGGGATCGCCATCCATAGGAATCCGTCGTTCATGGTTCCTCCCCAGTTAGGCCGGGAGCACCGCCGCGACCAGCTGACCCGGGAAGAATCCGGCGTCACGAGGCGTGCCCTGGGCCACGAATCCCAGCGGCGGACGTCCCTCCGGCTCGCCGCTCACGTACGACATCCGCGCGCCCGGCCGGGCCATGCGGCACAGTTCCGTCTCCAATCCCGTCAGGTTCAGCCGCCCGAGCAGGAACGCGTCGACGGAGTCCGCCGGCTGCGCATGCAGATATTCGTTCGGGGGCTCGCTGACGATCAGCAGCCGGTTCGCGAGCTCCTTGGCCGTCACGAACTCCGACTCCGACAATTCCGGCGGCGGCGCGAGCAGCCGGCCATCGAACAGGAGCCGCTCGAGCCGCTCGGGGCCCACGTCGAACCAGCGCTTCCACAGCATCCCGCCGAAATGCCTCCAGAGGTAGGTCTGCCATTCGCGCGCATACATGTCCCGCCGCTCGGCCTCGGTGGTCAGCGCCTGGAAGCGCTCGACCTTCTTCGTCCCGTGCACCAGCCGGACGAACTGGCGGAACGACGACAGGTGCCGCTCGAACTCCCCCTGCTGGGCGACGCCGCGGTCGATCACGCCCAGGTGCGTCAGCCAGAACTCGTCGGCCTCCTTCGGCAGCAGCCAGCGGAGGCGCTGGAAAAGCGCCCGGCGCCGGCGCGACGGACGATAGCCCAGGAGCTCAAGATAGTCGTGGTGCGCCATCGACTTCACCGCGGCCACCTTCAGCGCCAGCAGGTGCAGCTGCGCGGGATTCCGGTCGACGACGGCGATCCGCTTGGGCCGGGTCGACAGAAGCCTCAGGACGCGGTCGCCTCCTTCGGCGGCGGCAAGAACGACCTCGCCCTCGCGCGCGTCCAGGTCTTCAACGACCCAGTCGCTTCCCTGACGGAGCTCGGTGCTCATGCTCTGCGGTATAGAGCCTCGAGGGCCCGCAACGCGCGCCGAACCTGGAAGCGCCGCAGGGCGAACCAGCCGTAACGCAGGCGGTTGCGGGTCCCGCTTCTCATGCTCGTTCCTCCAACCCATGGAGCCTGAAGTGGCAATCGCCGTGCCACCCTCTTTCTTCTCCGAATTTCGCCTTCCTGTGCATCGGGGTGCTCGCTTCCTCGCATGCCTGATGCCTAATGCCCTATGCTTTAGGCTTTTCCCGTGCTAAACTTCCGTACGCGAGATGGCGAGTCCAGGTCGAAATCTCATCTGTCGTTGCTACGTCGTCGACGAAGACACCATCCGCAAGGCGATCGCCGAGCACCAGCTCAAGCAGGTGGAAGAGGTGACGGCGGTCACCCGGGCGGGAGGCGGATGCAGCTCCTGCTGGGACGACATCCAGGCCATTCTCAGCGGAGTGTGGGGGAAACCGCTGGCCCGGGACGTGCCGGATGTCTCGGGGCTCTCCAGCGCCCAGAAGCGGGCGCTGATCGTGAAGGTGCTCGACGCGGACGTCCAGCCGCTCCTCGACCTGAATCGCATGCAGATGCAGCTGGTCGACGTGGCCGGAGACCGCGCCCTGGCGAGATTCACGGGGAGCGGCGTGGGCACGACGGCCCCGTCATTCCTGGCGTTGAAGCGCTATATAGTCCAGAGGATGTCCGAAGCGTGCGGCCAGAAGATGAACCTCGTGGAACTCAACGTGCTGGAGGCGCTCGCCCCGTAACGCAGGAATGAAACGCACCGCGATCATCTCCGACGTCCACTCCAACATCGAGGCCCTCGAAGCCGTCCTCGACGACGTCCACGAGCACGAGTGCGAGGAGATCCTCTGCCTGGGCGACCTGCTGGGCTACGGCCCCAGCCCGCGCCAGGTGCTCAAGATCGCGATGGATCTCTTCGAGTTCACCCTCATGGGAAACCACGAGGAGGGCATCCTCTACCAGCCGGTCGGCTTCAACTGGAAGGCCGAGGCCTCCGCCTGGTGGACCAAGGACCAGCTCAAGTCCCCCTATTATCCCCAGCACGAGAACCGCAAGTTCTGGACCTACATCGAGCAGATGCCCCGCTTCGCCACGCACGGCGACGTCCTCTACGTGCATGCGTCGCCGATCGACCCCACGCGCGAATACGTCATGCCCGAGGCCTGCTACAACCCGGAGTTCATGGCGACGATGTTCAAGAAGATCAAGCGCGTGGCCTTCGGCGGCCACACGCATCTCCCCGGAATCTTCTTCGAGAACCGGCCCTTCCTGCAGCAGAACCGCATCGAGGGTCCCTACCCCGTGGTGAAGGGGAAGTTCTTCGTCAACGTCGGCTCCGTCGGCCAGCCGCGCGACGGCGACACGCGCGCCTGCTACGTCATCTTCGACGGCAAGACCGTCCTCTTCCGCCGGGTGGAGTACAATTACCGGAAGACCGCGCGGAAGATCCGGCGCATCAAGCGCCTCCCCAACGCCCTGGGCATGCGCCTGGCGCTGGGGCTCTGAGCGACCCCGCCGGCCGAAAGGGAGCATGGACGTCAAGAGCGTCATGGACGCGCGCCGCTTCACCCCCGAAAAGCTCGCCAAAGTCTCGTTGTTCGAGAGCGAGCGGATGTTCTGCGACGTGTACGGCGTGTCGCCCGGCCAGGAGCAGAAGCCGCACTCGCACGACGGCAGCGACAAGGTCTACTACGTCGTCGAGGGCTGCGGCCACTTCAAGATCGACGGCGAGCTGCGCTCCGTCGGCGAGAAAAACGTGGTCTATGTCCCTTCCGGCATCGAGCACTCGGTGCGGAACGAGGGGACGACCAACCTGACGCTGCTGGTGTGGATGGCTCCGCATCCCAACTACGTGAGCCGGAAACTATAACCACAGAGACACCGGAGACCCCTGGAAGAGGCCTCACCAATGAATCGGGCTTGTCCGTATCAGCGTAATATGGGTGAATCGACCGGTTAACCCATGGGACCGTTGGAGCGGAACGACATGACGCGCATCCTGATCCTGATCTTCGTCCTCAGCCCGGCCCTCCTCGTCGACGCGCAGGAGAAGAAACCCGAGCCCCGGAAGAAGCCGGATGCCAAACTCTGGATGGCCAAGCGCGGCGAACTGCTCTGGGAGGAGAAGTTCGAGGACGGAAAGTGGTCCAAGGAGTGGAACAAGTACAAGGGCAACTTCGTCGTCGAGGGCGACGCGGTCAAGTCGAACGAACTCGCCGCCGACGGCCATCATCCCGCCATGTCGCGCAAACTCGGCGGGGACAACAACGTCATCATCCAGTTCTCGTTCAAGTCGGACGGCTCCCCGTGGATGGGCTTCGCGCTCGACGACAAGGAGCACGTCGCGCGGCTCATCATCAACCCCGACCAGTTCAAGATCGTGAAGATGTCGGGGACGGGCCCGACGACGAAGGGCAGCGACGTCGACTCGAAGCGGGTGAAGCTGAACGACGGCAACTGGCACACGGTCGTCTGGGAGATCGTGGGCAAGGAGATGGTCGCGACGATCGACGACAAGGACATGGTCATCGGCAAGGCGGACGACATGACGCCGACGCGGTCGCGCTGCGAACTGATCAACGGCGGCCAGTTCGCGTGGTGGAAGGACGTCAAGGTGTGGAAGGCCGAAGAGGACGACAAGTGGCCCAGTCGGCGCCCGCAGCTGCTGGCCCTGCTCAAAAAGAAAGCCTACTAAGGCACGCGTAACAATATCGCCCACTCCCGATCAGCATCCCGGATGAGCATCTGGTTCCGCGCCGTGTTGTTCACGGCCGTCGCCCTGGCGCTCCCCGCCTGCAGCAACGATCCGACGGTCGGAGAAATCCCGCCCGATTTCGCGCTGATCTCGCCGCCCAGCGGGTCCTTTGGCCAGACCGGAACGCCGACCCTCAGCTGGTCGATGTCGTCCGGGACCCCGGCGTACCAGGTGCAGATTGCCACGGACATCGGCTTCACCACGATCGTGGTGGATCAGACCGGGATCGCGACCACGTCGTTCACTCCCGGCGCGGCCCTGACGCCGGGAACCGTCTACTTCTGGCGGGTGATCGCGCAGCGCGCCACGGGCGACATCGCCGCCTTGAACGGGCCGTTCAGCTTCGAAACGGTGGCCCCCACGCCGGGCCCCTTCACCCTGACTTCGCCGACCAACGCGACCACCGGCGTTTCGCTGACGCCGATGTTCGCGTGGACCGCCTCGTTGGGCACGGCGACGTACCGGCTCCAGGTGGCGACCGACGCGGGCTTCACCGCGATCGTGGTCGAACAGGCCGGGCTGATGACGACTTCGACGACGTCGGGCATCACCCTGAATGCGTCCGCCGCCTACTTCTGGCGCGTCATCGCCGAGAGCACCAGCACCGTCACGGCCACGAACGCGCCCTTCGTGTTCACGACCCAGGGCATGCCTCCAGGGGCGTTCACGATGGTGTCGCCCTCGAACGGCGCGACAGGGGTGTCGACGCTGCCGACCCTGACGTGGAATGCCTCGAGCGGCGCGATCAGCTATCGCGTGGAGCTCTCGAGAAATGTCGGATTCACCATCATCGTGGTCGATCAATCGGGGATCACCACGACGTCGTTCACCGTGACGACTACGCTGCTGCCGACGACGATCTACTTCTGGCGGATCACGGCCGTGAACGCCGGGGGCAATACGATGGCGGTATCCTCCCCCTTCTCGTTCACCACCCAGTAGCCGGCGCCCGGCTACCCCACTTCGCGTTCGGTGGCTTCCTGGCCGATGCCCAGGACCTGGAGCGTGGCAAAGGTGAGAGGGGCCATCGGGCGCAGCAGGCGGCGCCGCAGGGGCGCCAGATCCTCGTAGTGCTCGATCTTGCGGCGGGTCGGGAAGAAGCCGTAGTTGAGCCGGGCGTCTTCGAGGTTCTTCAGCAGCGAGTCCAGTTCCGTGCCGGTTCCCCACTTGAGGCCGCGGAACACGTCGTGCGGCTTCTTCATCCCCAGCAGATAAATGCCGCCCCGGTCCGTCGGGCCCACGACCACGTCGCGGCGCTCCAGCATCTCGAACGCCGACTTCCAGAGACGCGGATGCAGGTCCGGCATCGAGCTGCCGACGATCACCGCGCGCGGATGCGTCGCCAGCAGCTCCTGGAAGCAGCCGTGCAGGCGGCGGGCTTCCGTCGAGCCCCGCTGCGCGCGGATGTGGACGCCCTTATAGCGGTCGCGGTAGGCATAGACGTTGTCGAGCGCGTAGAGGAAGCCGTCGTAGGCGGAGAGGGGCATGCCGGCGACGAGGTCGCCGACGAAGGCATCGTAGAGTTGCGCGGCGGCTTCCGCGCCGAGGCGGCGGACGAGATGGGGGAGCACCTGGCCGGGCTCCGGCCAGCGAACGAAGACCGCTACTGCCCCCTCCCGATCCTGCATAGGATATGTTGCACTATACCGGCGCGCGCGATCACTTCAAGAACTTTCAGCCGCCGATCGCGTACATCGCCCGCGCCGGCTTTACAAAGTCCGCCCGGTTGATGCCGTGTCCCGCTTCCTTCGACGCCACCGCGCGCTGGAACAGGCCGGCCATCTCGGCGTCGTCCGCGCCCGAGCGCATCGGCCCCTTCAGATCGGTCTCGACCGTCGAGAACAGGCAGGTCCTCAGCTTTCCGTCCGGCGTCACCCGGACCCGGTCGCAGGAGCCGCAGAACGGCTCCGTGACGCTGGCGATCACCCCGATGTCGCCCTTCCCGTCCTTGAACCGGTGGACCCGCGCGGGATCGCTCAGCGGCCCGTCCGCGTTCAGGTCGAGCGGCCATTTCTCGTGGATCCGTTCGAGGATCTCCCGTGCCGGAACGACCTGGTTGCGCGTCCACGCATTGTCCCCGTCGAGCGGCATGAACTCGATGAAGCGGATCTGCCAGGGCCGCGTCCGCGCCATCGCGGCGAAGTCGACGACCTCGTCGTCGTTCACCCCGCGGAGCACCACCATATTGATCTTGAGCGGGCTGAAGCCGGCGCGCTCCGCCTCCTCGATGCCCTCCCAGGTCTGGCGGAAGCCGTCCCGCCGCGCGAGGTGGACGAACTTCTCGCCGTTCAGCGTGTCGAGGCTGACGTTGAGGCGCTGCAGCCCGGCGTCGCGGAGAGGCCGGGCGAGCTTCTTGAGGAGGATGCCGTTGGTCGTCATGGCGAGATCCGCCACGCCCGGCACCGCGGCCACCCGGCGGATCAGTTCGGGCAGATCCTTCCGCGCGGTCGGCTCGCCGCCGGTGATGCGGAAATCGCGGATGCCCAGCGAGACGGCGACGCGGACCAGCCGCTCAATCTCCTCGAAGGTCAGGATTTCCGGCTGTGGAAACCACTCCGGCTCCGCGGGCATGCAGTAGACGCAGCGCAGGTTGCAGCGGTCGGTGACCGAGATCCGGAGGTTCGTGACGACGCGGCCGAATCCGTCCCGGAGCATATGCCCCCATGCTACCCGCCTTCTTTCCCGTATGCTATAGTGGGCAAAC
>DASQOM010000005.1:0-10493 GCA_035644495.1 Planctomycetota bacterium
AGATGATGACCAGCGGACGGCCCGCCTGCGCCACCTGCTCGAGGAGGGGGACGAACTCCTTCAGGTTCGAGATCTTGCGGTCGCTGAAGAGGATCAGCGGGTCGTCGTATTCGGCCGACAGCGTCTGGGGCTTGTTCACGAAGTACGGGGAGATGTAGCCCTTGTCGAACTGCAGGCCCTCGACGAGCTCGATCTCCGTCAGGAAGCTCTTCGACTCCTCGACCGTGATGACGCCTTCCTTGCCGACCTTGTCCATGGCCTTGGACACGAGGTCCGCCACGGTCGCGTCCCCGTGCGCCGCGATGAGCGCGATATTGCGGTAGTCGGCGGTGCTCTTCACCGGACGCGACATCTTGCGGATCGCCTCGGTCGCGGCCTCGACCGCCCGGTCCATGCCGCGCTTCACGAGCGCGGGGTTCGCCCCCGCGGCGATGATCTTCAGGCCCTCGGCGTAGATCGCCTCGGCCAGGACCACCGACGTCGTCGTGCCGTCGCCGGCCACGTCGTTCGTCTTGTCCGCCGCGGCGTTCGCCAGCTTGGCCCCGATGTTCTCGAACGGGTCGGCGAGCTCGATCTCCTTGGAGACGGTGACGCCGTCCTTGGTGGCCTGGGGCGAGCCGCCCTTGCGCTCGTAGATCACGTTGCGGCCGCTGGGGCCGAGCGTGACCTTGACCGCGCCCGCGAGCTTCTGGATGCCCGCCATCACCTTGCGGCGCGCTTCCTCGTCGAACATCATCTGCTTGGCCATGGTTTCTCCGCTTCGCTGGGGTTTCCAGTTACCCGATGATCGCCAGGATCTCGCTCTCCTGGACGATCTTGAGCTCCTTGCCGTCGACCTTGACCTCGGAGCCGGCATACTTCGAATACAGCACGATGTCGCCGGTCGAGACGGCGGGCTTGATCACGCGGCCGTTCGGGAGCACGCGGCCGCTGCCGACGGCCATGACCTCGCCGCGGGTCGACTTCTCCTTGGCGGTGTCCGGGAGCAGGATGCCGCCGGCCGTCTTCTCCTCGGCCTCGAGCGGCTTGATCACGACATGGTCGCTGAGGGGCTTGAGCTTCATGGGAATTCCTCCGTCCAGTATGGTTCGTTCAGTTCCGGGTTACGCCTACCCCATCTGGGGATAGCCTTCTTCGCCCGCGCCGGCGGGGATCACCGCCGCCTCGGGAATGTCGCTCACCATCGCCTCGGTCGTCAGCAGCAGGCCCGACACGCTCGCGGCGTTCTGCAGCGCGTGGCGCGTCACCTTGACCGGGTCGAGGATGCCGGCCTTCTTCAGGTCGGTGAATTCGCCCGTCTCGGCGTTGAAGCCGAAACCGCCCTTGCCCGCGAGCACCTTCCGCACCGCGAGCGACGGATCGTAGCCGGCGTTTCCGGCGATCACGCGCAGGGGCTTCTCGACCGCCTTGCGCACCAGGTCGATGCCGAACTTCTCGTCGTCGTCGAGCTTGAGGGAGTCCAGCGCGGAGGCCGCGCGCAGCAGCGCCACGCCGCCGCCGGGGACCACGCCCTCCTCGAGCGCCGCGCGCACCGAATGCAGCGCGTCCTCGACGCGCTTCTTGCGCTCCTTGAGCTCGGTCTCGGTCGCGGCCCCCACGTTGATCACGGCCACGCCGCCCGACAGGCGGGACAGGCGCTCCGTGAGCTTCTCTTTATCGTAGTCGGAATCGCTCGACTCCAGCTCCTTGCGGATCTGGGCGCAGCGGCCTTCGACGGCCTTCTTCTCGCCCGCGCCGCCCAGGATCGTGCAGTAATCGGCGTCGACGATGACCTTCTTCGCGCGGCCGAGGATGGAGGTCGTCGCCTTCTGGAGGTCGACGCCCATGTCCTTGAAGACCGGCTGGGCGCCGGTCAGGATGCCGATGTCCTCGAGCATGGCCTTGCGGCGGTCGCCGTAGCCGGGGGCCTTGACCGCGCAGGCCTGGAAGACTCCGCGGAGCTTGTTGACGACGAGCGTCGCGAGGGCCTCGCCCTCGACGTCCTCGGCGATGACCAGCAGCGGGCGCTTCTCGGCCGAGATCTTCTCGAGCAGCGGGATGATCTGCGCCGCGGGCGACAGCTTTTCCTCGAACAGGAAGATGAAGGGGTTCTCGAGGACGCATTCCACCGACGCGGGATTCGTCACGAAGTGCGGCGAGAGGAAGCCGCGGTCGAACTGCATGCCTTCGACGATCTTGATCTCCGTCTGGATGCTCTTCCCCTCCTCGACGGAGATCGCGCCTTCCTTGCCGACCTTCGAGAAGGCCTGCGCGAGCATCTCGCCGACGACGGGGTCGCTGCCGGCTGCGAGCGTGCCGATCTGCTGGAGGATCTTCTCGTCCTTCACATCGAGGGGCTCGGCCATCTTCTTGAGCGCTTCGCCGACCGCGTCGGCCGCGCGCTTGATGCCGCGCGAGAGCGCGATGGGATTGCCGCCCGAGGTGACGATGCGGATGCCTTCGCTGAAGATGGCTTCGGCGAGCACCGCGGAGGTCGTCGTCCCGTCCCCGGCCTGGTCGCTCGTCTTCGAGGCCGCCTCCTTGATCATCTTGGCGGCCATGTTCTCGTAGGGGTCGGTCAGCTCGACCTCTTCGCAGACGGACACGCCGTCCTTGGTGATCGTCGGGGCGCCCCAGGACTTGTCGATGACGACGGTGCGGCCTCGGGGTCCCAGCGTGGGGCGGACGGCGTCGGCGACCTTCTGGACGCCCTTGCGGAGGGCCTCGCGGGCCGCCTGGTCGAACAGGAGCTGCTTGGGCATTGGATGTTCTCCGACAATATGGGCCGGCTTGAGGAGTGCAAAGCCCGTGCCACAGGACCCGCTGACAGGCCGCTATAACCCCTTGAAAGCCGGGCTATTAGTAGCGGCCCCGACGTGACGGGTCAAGAGTAATGTCAGAGTGGCAGATCGCGAGGCTCCGGAGGCAGATGCAAGAAGGGACTCGGAGTCGCTTATTGCAGGCGGATCTAGAGGTCGCCGTTCTCGATGAAGAACTTCTGGAGGGCGCCTTCCAGCCGGGCGTCCGTCTCGAAGCGGCCCGACTCGATCAGCTTCTTGATCTCGCTCATGCGCTCGGTGCGCGCCGCCGGCAGGCTCATCGCCTTCGACACCATCGACGCCTTCGCGGACAGCGCGACGGTGTCGGCCTTCGATGCGGCATTCGCGGCGGCAGCCGCGGACATCTTGATGCGAGTGATGCGATTCGGCCCGTCGATCCGGCTGGGCCCGCCGACGCCATCGGTTTTCCCGATGTCCATAGGATATCTCCCGTTACACAACCCCTCGAACACTGCAGGACTGCAACAGTCCCCCGGAGCCCGGCGTCCCCTGACGCCATAGTCAGTATCGGCGGAGCGGCGCTCGACCTGAAGGGATAAAATTCGTGCGGGCCCCAGGTTTCCGAGGGATGTCTTGACCCGACGCGGACCGGGGCCTATAATCGCCCGCGTCGTCCAAGGAGCCTGCGTATGTCGAAGTACCTCGCCGCGATTTTCGTCCTGGGCCTGTCCCTGTCCGCCCTCGCCCAGGAGGACAACGCCGAGCTCAAGGCCCGCGTCCTTGAGAAAGTCCGCGCGAAGCTCTCTGAGGACCGCGCTGCGCTGCTGAAGCGCATCGAGGCGATCATCGACGAGGAGCTGGCGAAGGCGACCCCGGCGGCGAAGGTTCCCGCGGCGCCCGCGCCCGACGACGGCGGCGAAGCGAAGGTCAAGGAACTGGAACGCAAGATGCGCCAGCTCGAGGAACAGAAGGAGACGCTGGCGGTCGAAATGGCGAAGGCGAAGCGCCTGGCCGCCGACGAGCCCCTGCGCGAAGAGGCGAAGAAGGAAGGCCCGCACGACGGCCAGGAAGCGCAGGAGATGTTCGACAACGCGCTGGAGCTGCACGACAAGGACAAGAACTACCGCGAGGCGATCAAGCTCTTCAAGCGGATCTACTACAACTTCCCCAAGTCCAAGATGGGCTCGATCGCGGCGTACAATGCCGCGTGCGGTTACGCCCTCTCCGGCCAGAAGGAAGAAGCGATGGACTGGCTGGAGCTGTCCGTGAAGTCGGGGTACGCCGACTTCGATCATCTGCGGAAAGACACGGACCTCGACGGCCTCCGCAACGAGAAGCGCTATAAGAAACTTCTGACCGACCGGTAGTATTCGCCAGGGTTCAATTCTTCATCGGGGCGTGGCTCAGCCTGGCTAGAGCGCCTGGTTCGGGACCAGGAGGTCGCAGGTTCAAATCCTGTCGCCCCGACCAACCTTCCTCAGCGTGCTCCAGATCTTGTCTCGGCTTCCCCCGTCCGATATTGTCGAGACCGCCTTGAAAGGAGGGCTTATGGACAGGTCCAGTTCCGACGGCGGTCCGGCGTTCCCCGGCGCCGCCGGTCCCGGCATGACGATCCTGGATTACTTCGCGATCCAGCTGGCCTCCGGAATCTGCGCCAGCGATCTCCGCCCCCCGCACCACGACATCCCGCACATGGCCTACGAGCTCGCCGCGGAGATGGTGAAGGAAAGCCGGAAACGTGCCGGCAATCCCTAGCCGATTTACCGACCGATTCGCTCCAGGATCGCAAATAGTGCTCAGGCGCCTCGAATGCCCCAGGCTAGAGGCCGGATGCCCGACGCCCGTCCGGATGCATAATGCTTGATGCCCGAACCCATAAATCGTAAAACCGAGATCACGGTTCTGGGGAGGAACATACGATGTTGACGCTGGTGCTCAAGGAAACCGGCAATCCGGTCACCTACAACCTGTCGGACGACGTGATCACGCTGGGGCGCTCCAAGGAAAACAACATCGTCCTGAAGAACATCAAGGCCTCGCGGCGGCACGCCCGCATCGAGCGCATCGGCGCGACCTACCAGATCACCGACCTGGGGTCCGGCAACGGCACCAAGATCAACGGAAAGAAAATCGACTTCCACACCCTGAAGAAGGGCGACGAGATCCGGATCGGCGACGCCACCATCACCCTCAAGGCGATCGACGACGCGGTCGACGCGGCCGGCGACACCGACGCGGGGGAGGACGAGGAGATCACCGTCAAGGACGACGAGATCAAGATCCAGGACGACGCCGCCGAGGAGAAGCTCGAGCTCGTCGAAGAGGAGACCGAGAAGATCGCCTGGAGCGAGGCCGAGACGGAAGTCCAGGCGCCGGCGGTCAAGGCGAAGTCCGCTCCCAGGGGCCTGCCCGGCAAGCCCGGCCTCTCGAAGCCCGCGCCCGGGAAACCCGGCGCCGCGCCGGCGAAGCCGCTGATGAAGAAGCCGCTCGGGCGTCAGGCGCCCAAGTAGGCCTGCGCGAAGCGCGCCGCCTGCTCGCGGAACCAGCCCCAGTTCCCCGCCGCCACCTGCTTCGGATCGAAGAGCGGTCCGCCCACCCCGAACGCGTCCGCCCCCGCTTTCTTGAAGGCCGGCAGCGTCTCCACCGTCACCCCGCCCGTCGGCATGAGCGGGATCTCCGGAAACGGCGCCTTCACCGCCTTGATGTGGCCCGGACCGAGCTGATCGGCCGGGAAGACCTTCACCATCCTCGCGCCGAGCCTCCAGGCCGTCAGGATCTCCGTCGGCGTCATCGCGCCCGGCATGACCGGGATCTTCCGATCGACGCAGGCCTTGATCACGTCGGGCACCACGGCCGGCGTCACGATGAACGTCGCGCCCGCCTTCAGGGCCCGGTCGAGGGTCTCCAGCGTCGTCACCGTCCCGGCGCCGACGTTCCCCTTCCCGCCCATCAGGTCGGACGTCAGGCGGATCAGGTCCTCCGCACCCGCCGTGTTCATCGTGACCTCGATGTTGCAGAGGCCGCCTTCGATCGAGGCGGGCACCAGCTGCTCGACCTCCGCGCGCTTGAGGAAGCGCAGGATGCCGACCACCGGCAGCTTCAGGAACAGGGCGTCGTTGAACGTCGCGCTCATTTCATTTCCCCGAGTGGATCCGCTTCAGCAGGACCTGCTGCCCCAGCACCGACAGCGGCTCGGAATCGACGGTCTTGAGACGCGGCCCCAGGCCCAGCGCCTCCGCGGCCGCCGTATAGGATCCCCGCAGCGCCTTCCCCGCGGCCAGGATGATGGCCACGTCCGACCCCCGCAGCGTCCCCAGCTCCGTCCCGATCAGGAGCCCGCTGAGGAAGGACGTGTTCGAGCCCGCTCCCTTCCGGTCGAGCACCTGCCGCGTCCGCACCCGGAAGAGCGCGGACGTGACGGGCCGCGCCGTGGACTCCTCGACGCCGTCGAGGAACGCGGTCTTGTCGACGGGCGCGTCGGGGTCGGTGGAATGCCTCAGCACGCTCAGCCGCACCAGAAGGTCGAAGAGTTCGCCGGTCATGAACGTCCGGAAGCCCGCGATGCCGCCCGGGTTGACGTCGAGATGCTTCGAATGGGTTCCCGGGAGGACGAGGACGGCCTCGAAGGGCATCTCCCGTCCGAGCGCCGCCACCAGGCCGATGGCCTCCGTCTCCTCCCCGCGCAGGATCTCCGTATCCGTCCTCATCCCGGAGATCAGGTAGACGTGGGGATCGACCTTCGCCCAGACGGCGCTGCGGCCGTCCAGCGCGAAGGGGGCCTTCGCATAGGGCAGCTCCTTCCAGCCGATCGACGAGCTCGCCATGCCCGAGAGGACCACCGGGATGTTTTTCGGCGCCTGGAGCTTCGCCAGCCCCGAGGCGAGCGTCTCGCGGAAGGCCCGGGCCCGCTCCCCGCCGGCCGCGGCGAGCTTCGCCGTGCCCTCGTCCGACTTGAACTCGCGCTTCACCTTCCCGTCGACGAAGCGGAGCCGGAAGTTGGACGTGCCCCAGTCACCGCCGACGAATCGCATCGAAGGCCACTATAGGGAATCCGGGAAAAATCCGGGCCGGAATTTGCGCATCCCCCACGACGAAAACGCAGGAACGTCGTACCTACCCCAGAAGACTCGAGGTCGAGTGGAATCCGCGCGCCGGAGTGTGCGGCGGGAATAGCGCCCGCGGCGGTGCGTTATGCGGATGTCGAGGAGACCTCGAGAGGAGCAATGACCATGGAAAGACCCGTGAAACAGACGGGAACGCTGGATGCGCTGGATCAGTTCGGCATCGAGTTCGAAGGGCTGGTCCCGACGGACGAGGGCTGGGCGATCGGACTGCACTGCGTGGTCTGCAACCATCGCTGGACCACCCTGCGGAGCAAGGTGGAGTTCGAGCACGAAGCGACGGAGTGCCCCAAGTCGGCCACGTCGAAGAAGCATCAGCCCTCCAAGGGCTCGGACAAGAAGTAACCGGCTGTAAGAACAGAGCCCGCCGGCTCGGAGAAGTCACCCGCGCCCGGTGGGCTCTGTTTTTTTACCGGGGGGAGACGGTCGAGGCCACCAGCGGCCGCGTCGACCGCTTCAGGAAGAGGATCGCGAAGCAGGTATCCCAGGTCGGCTTGATGAAATGGCTCGTGTCCCACGAGCCGTTCCCCTTCTGAGCGCCGAGCAGCACCTTGTACCCGTCCAGGTACCAGTCGTGCTTTCCGATCAGGGTCGTGTCGTAGAGCAGCCCGGTGCGTTCGAGCGCATACAGGTAGTAATAGAGCCATCCGTCCGGCACCGGGGCGATCTCGCAGGGGCCGACGTTCTGGGTCACGGAGTAGTTGGTGTCCAGCCAGTTCATCCCTTCAAGGACCGACCTGTCCTTCTTCCAGTCCTTGCCCAGGATGTAGTTGTAGATGCAGAGCGCGCCGACGGCGCCCGCCGTCATCGAGCCATAGGGCGGGCCCATCTTGGCGCAGACCTGGTCGCCTTCGCTGTAGCACCAGCCGTAGCCCGCCTTCCCGCCGGAGGCGACGTTCTTCGCCTTCGGATCCGCGTTCTGCGGCGACCGCTGGTTGTTCACCCAGTATTGCCGGCACCGCTCGATGACGTCCTTCGGGAAGTTCACCCCGGCGTCGTGGCAGGCGCGGATGCCGAGGGCGCCGTACTGCGAGTTGGAGTTGTCGCTCCGCTGCGCCTCGGGACCCTCCCGGCTCTTCTTCAGGGTGATGTGCTTCAGCACCTCCGGCTTCTGCTTCACGTTGGGATCGATCGGACCCGGCGGCTTCTTGGCTTTGAAGGCGTCTCCGCCCTTCTTCGACGCGACCGCGCCCCCCTCGGGCTGCGCCGCCGTCGGATCGCCATAAGAGAACCCGCCGTTCGCCTTGATATTGTCGAGCAGGAACTGGCCGCAGAGGGCGATCTGATCCTGGTATTTGACGCGGTCGATCTCCTCCAGACACATCGCCAGCAGGGACACCCGGTAGGTCTTCTCGAACTTGCGCTCGAGGCACTTCTTGAGCAGCGCCTCGAAGGCCGCATCGGTTTCCGGGACGCCGCCATGGACGAAGGTCAGCAGCTTGAGTTCGTCGGAGTCGGGGCCGATGGCCGAGTCGGGCGAGTCGGAGGTCTTGAGGAACGCGATGCCGCGGGCGATGGCCTGCTCGACCTTCACTTGATTGACTTCGGAGTTGATCTTGAAGCCGTTGTCCTGCCCGCCCGCGCCGAGGGGGGCGCAGAGGAGGACGGGGAGCCACAGCCATCGGCGCATGCATTTTCCTCCGGCTCGACCCGGAGGCCACTATACCGTTCCCGCCGCGGCTAAGGAAGTTCCTTGATGAGGAAGTTGGCGAAGTCGACGGGCATGTCCGGGGTCAGCGGTTTGCCGGGGCGCTGAAGCCCGAGGGGGCCCTTCGCGGGGATGCCGGGCAGCCGCGCCTGGTCGATGACGGGGGTCCCGTTGAGGACGACCGTGAGGACCTCGCCCTTCATCGTGATCACGAGGCGGTTCCATTCGCCCGGGGGCTTGTCCGCCCGGACTCTCGGGGTGGCGGCGGCGCGGATCTCCGGTGCGAGGCGGCCGTCGGTGCGATACCCGTAGATTTCGCCGGAGCCGACCGGCCAGCACCAGAGGTTGACCTGGCTCTTCTGCGCGCCGCGGAGAAAGATCCCGCTGTCGCCGGCGTCCATCACCTTCTCGGTCCGCGTCGAGACGCTGCCGTCGGGGAGGATGACCGGGGCCTCCTTCTCGACCGCGGTTCCCGGAAAGCGCCACTCGGCCTTCAGGATGAAGTCGCCATAGGACTTTTCGGTCCAGAGGTCCTTCCCCTTCGCGTCGTAGCGGACGAAGCCGTCCTTCACAACCCAGTGCCCCTCGTGCTCGCGGTCCGTCTTCCAGCCGGCCAGGTCCTTGCCGTTGAAGAGCGGGACGAAGCCCTCGTTGTCCTGCAGCGACTCGAGAAACGCGACCAGGTCGGCGAACTCCTGCAGCGACAGGGCCGACTGGAGCCCGTCCGGCATCAGCGAGCGGTCCCCGAGCCGGCGCGCGTCGAGATCGGCCTTCCGCAGCGCATGCACCTTGCCCTCCGCGTCCACGAGGGTGAGGTCGTCGGCGGTCTCGGCGCGCACCAGTCCCGCAATCACGGCGCCGTCGCGCGTCCGGACCAGCGTCTGGCTGTATCCCTCCGCGATCTGCCGCGACGGGTACAGGACCGATTCGATCAGAGACGGCCGGCCGTACTTGGTGCCGATGCCGGCGAGGTCGGGCCCGATCTGGCCGCCCTGGGTGCCGATCCGGTGGCAGCGCGCGCAGCCGGCCTTGGGGTCGTTGTACAGCACCCGGCCCTTGCCAGGGTCGCCGGAACTCCGCGCGGCAAACTCGGCATAAGGCGCCGGGTCGGCGGCAGTCGGCGGGGACGCCGGCGGAGGGACGTCCGTCGAGAGCAGCGGCCCCGTGGAATAAGAAAGACCGTCTGTTTTATTCCCGAGGACGGCGCGCACGAGCGGGGTGCCCTCCCAGTCGACCGTGTGATCGATGCGCGGACCGACCTTGGGGTTGTCCTCGGCAGACGCATACGGGCCGTTGCGCCACCAGCGACCGTCCCAGGGCGGCGGCTTCCGGTGCAGGCCCGTGAGAATCCGCTCCGCCTCCGGCCGCAGCTCCGCCGGCCCCCGCTCCGCGAATTCGAGAAGCGCCTTCACCACGACGAGGTCGTAGGCCTCTCGAAGCGCATAGAGGGTCCCTTCCTGGATGCGGATCGACCCGGCCGAAAGCCCGGCGCTGGTCTCCGCCCAGGCCCCGATCCGCTGCAAGGCCGACATCGCCCCGTGGCGGACAACGGCGTCGTCGTCGCCCAGCGCCTCCAGCAGCGCGGGCACGGCCGCCTTTTCCCCCTTCCGGCCCAGGGCCGCGGCCGCCTTGAAGCGCACGGCCGCGTCCGCGCTTCTCAGGTCCAAGGGCGGCGGCGGCGGCGGACCCAGGCGCCGCATCGCCGCCAGCCGCAGCGAGCGCGACGGGTGCTGCAGCGCGGAGGCGTCGACGTCGACCTTCTCGCCCCGCGACGCGGCCGCGTACCACGCCGGCTTCGGCGCGGCGCGGTTCGGGCCCTTCCACGTCAGCTTGAAGAGGCGGCCCGCGTCGTCCTTGCGCCGCTTCCACGCGGCGAAGTTCCAGTCGGTGACATAGAACCCCATCCCGTCCGGCGTCGTCGTGATGCCGACCGGGCGGAAGTCGTCGGGCCCCGGCGGGATCAGG
>DASQOM010000006.1:0-21593 GCA_035644495.1 Planctomycetota bacterium
TGGGACCAGCACGGCAACCTGCCGTCGGCGATCACCGGTCAGTGCCAGCAGACCGACCAGGCGTCAGCGGCGCTGCTGATCGACCTGCAGCGGCGCGGCCTGCTCGACGACACCCTGGTGGTGTGGGGCGGCGAGTTCGGCCGCACGCCGATGTCCGAGAAGGGCGACGGCCGCGACCACAACCCTTATGGCTTCACGATGTGGATGGCGGGCGGCGGCGTCGCGGGCGGCCGGACCATCGGCTCGACCGACGAGCTGGGCCTGCACGCGGTGGACACGCGGCTGCACGTCCACGACCTGCACGCGACGATGCTGCACCTGCTCGGCCTCGACCACACGAAGCTGATCTACTACCACAAGGGCCGGCCCGAGCGCGCGACGATCAACGAAGGCGACATCTACCGCAAGATCACGTCCGCCTGATGGACGCCGCGGCCCGGGCGCGCATCCGCTTCGTCGGCTGGGTCAACGGGGTTTATGGGGCATCGTTTCCCATCCGTGTGATCTTCACGACGACTTCGGCCCTGTCGGTCTTCAGCCTGTCCTACGCCGGACCGGAGTTCGCCGCCATGCTGCTCTCCGGCCTGGGGCTGGCGGTCCTGACAGGGCTCAGCGGCTGGAGGCTCGTGAAGGGGAAGCCGCGGGCCCGCAGCCTGACGCGCCTCGCGGGCGGTCTGTCCCTGGGGTATTCCGCCCTGGGCGTGTTCATGGTGCTGCAGTTCGCCGCGCTGCGGAATGGCGCGGTCACCATGATCCGGAACGGCTCGGAGAACTGGCTGTCCTGGTCGATCAGTCGCTTCCAGACCCCGATGGTCGTGGACGCCGCGCTGATCGTCTGGTGGATCATTGCCCTCAGCATCGTCCTCGGCGAGCAGGAGGATGCCGGGTCGGTACCGCTGGGGGAGGATCTCCTGGTGACGATCGTCTGGATCGGCGCGGGCGCGTTCGGGCGCTTCGTCCAGTCGCTGTTCGACGGATTGCTCAGCTCCCAGCGCTGAGAATTCATCTCCTCCCCATCCTCAAGCATCCCGGCGGCCTTCAGAATGCCAGCAGGAAGTCCAGGAGGGGGACACAAAGTATTCTCGTCAAGGCGTTCCATTCCCACGTATCCCGTGTGACCATGATCCCATGCGAGGGCTTGAATCTCTTCATGAAGCATTCCAAGCCTGAGAAGTCCTTGGAATCCAGTTTTCCTCGAAACTTCACTTCGACTGGAATGATCTGACCTCCCGCGTCCTCGAGGACGAAGTCGACCTCTTTCAGAGGACTCCGCCGGTCGGAGGAGTTTTCATAGTCCCTGAAAAAGCGGACGTCGATTCCGGGTCCCCTCAAGACGGACTGAACCAAAGTTTCAATCAGAGGGGAGACCGTGTCCGGGGGGGATTCCCAAAGGGACGGGGCCACCCTGAACACGGCCGTGCGCGCCCCGAGATCGGTCAGCGTGATCTTGGATGGAGTTCGGGCGCTCTCGCGCTTCGAGAGCGGGTATCTTCGGAATTCACGGATAAGGAGGGCGTCGGCAAGATAGTGGACGTAATTCCCGACGTGGGGCTGGCTGGTTCTGAAGCCGGCTTCGTTTGCAAACTCCGCCAGTCGGTTCTGGGAAACTTCCTGCCCGGTCGATCGTGCGATCTCCACGTATAGCCATCTCAAGAGCTGCGGATTTCGGACCGGGAAGAGGTCCGGGACATCCACACCCAGAACGCGACTGAATATGGTCTCTGTCAGGTATTCCGACCAGAGATCGTCGCCGACCTCGCCATTGTGAAGTCGAGGATAGCCCCCCCTGTTGAAGTATCTTTCGAGGTGCCTCCTGAGAGTCAGGCGGGCCTGGGGGCGAAGATCATGGAACGGTCTGAACAATGGTTCAGGATCGGGATCGTACAGTTTGTGAAAGGCATGAGGAGCCGGCAGGCGGGCTCCGATATCGGTCCATGCCTCCACCACTTCCCTGAACTGAAAGGTGGGCATTTCTGTCGTGAATACTCTGCCGGCAAGACTCTCCCGTCCTCCTTTGGCCACCAGAACGCTGGAGGACCCCGTCAGGACCATTCTCAATGGAAATGTATCCCCAACGTGCTTCACGTCGTCCGCCCATTTCGGAAGCTTGTGGACCTCGTCCAGAAGGACAAGCGTCACGTCCCCGTCCTCGAGCGGTCTTTTCCGGATTTCTTTGGTGAACCAGCGAATGACGGGTACAAGACCTCCGGCTCGTTCCTGGATCACCTCCTGATCGAATCGAACGAACAGGATGTCCGTCGGACGAGTACCCTTGTCGAGAAGGGCTGAGACGATCTGTTCCAGGGCGGTGGTTTTTCCAACCTGTCGGGGTCCTCGCAGGATTTCGATCAAACCCTTCGGCGATGACAATCGGTGGATCAATTCCCGGACCCCGCGCCGGTGGTAGGGATGCGGCTCCCGACGGAGTTTCCCGGTGTCCCACCAGGGGTTGAGATCTTTCAGGATCTGGATCACTTCAGTGGAGAGAGGAGCCGGGTCGTCCATCAAGCACCATTCCGTGCGTGCTACATCTAATGTTTGTACAACTTAGCGTGAATGTACATCTTATAGATATATAAATTAGATGTGTCAAGGGCCGAGATCGCTTCACACTCCAGAAGGAACCGCCGGCTTTCCGGGTGTCTTCCAGACAAGGGAAGGGTAGACTTTTCCTTCAGATGCGCGCCCTCGTTCTCGCGTTTTTCTTCATCTCCGGCTTCTGCGGCCTCGTCGACGAGGTCGTCTGGATCCGCGTCGCCGGCACCGTCATCGGGAACACCACGTTCGCGATCGGCACCGTCGTCGGCGTCTTCATGGGCGGCCTCGCCCTCGGGGCCTGGTGGGGAGGGCGGCAGGCCGACCGCCGGCAGGGCGCGGCTCTGCTGCGCCTCTACGGCCTTCTCGAGGGCGGCATCGCCCTGTCCGCCCTCGCCGTCCCGCTGCTCATCGCCGCCAGCGAACCCCTGTACCACGCGCTCTGGAACTCGGTCGGCCAGATCACCGCCCTTTATGCGGCCCTCCGCGTCCTGCTGGTCGGGGTCGTCCTCATCGTGCCGACCACCCTGATGGGCGCGACGCTTCCGGTGCTGACGCGGTACCTGTCCGACTCCGGCCGGGCCGCCGCCGGAGAGGCCGGCCGCGCGTACGCGATCAACACCTTCGGCGGCGTCGCGGGAACCCTCGCTTCCGGACTATGGCTGATCCCGACCCTCGGCCTCCAGGCGACCATCCTCGTCGCCGTCGCGCTCAACGCCGCCATCGCAGCGGCGTCCGTCGCCCTCGCGCGCGGGAAGACCGGGACGATCGAGCCCGCGCTGACCCCGGAGCCGCCGCCGCAGCGCGCGGCCCTTATTGTCGCCGCCCTATCCGGCTTCTCGTCGCTGGTCTACGAGGTGGCCTGGACGCGGTCGCTCGTGCTCTCGCTGGGCTCGACCGTCTACGCCTTCACCCTGATCCTGACCGCCTTCATCCTGGGTCTCGGCGCGGGCAGCGCGGTGTCCTCGCGGCTGGTGCTGCGTGCGCGGCAGCCCGACGCCGCCCTCGCCGGTATCCAGGCCGCCATCGGGCTGACGGCCCTGATCCTCCTTCCGTTCCTCGGCGACCTGCCGCTGCGGATGGCGCCCGCGTCGGAGCTGTACCGCGACTGCTACGCCGGCCTGCTCTTCGAGCACGCGAAGCTGATCGCGCTCTTCGTATTCACGCCTTCGCTGTTCATCGGCGCGGTCTTTCCCTTCGCGTTCCGGCTGGCCGCCGGGACCGAGCGAGCCGTCGGCCGTTCCGTCGCGGCGGTCTATTCGTGGAACACGGTCGGCTCGATCGCCGGCTCCCTCGCGGCGTCGTTCGCCCTCGTCCCGATGCTGGGATTGGCGCCGTCGATCCGCATCGCCGCAACGGTCAATCTCGCCGCGGCGGCGGGGTTGCTTGCCCTGATCCCGCAACTCCGCCTGGTCGCGGTCGCCCCCGTCCTCGTCGCCGGCGTCGCCTGGCTGCGGCCGTCCTGGGACTCGCGGGTCCTGGCCAGCGGCGCGTACCTCTATGGCGAGGACTACCGCCGCATGGCGGAGACGCTCCATATGGACCTCCCGACGTACCTCGCCCGGGAGTCGAAGATCCTCGCGGAATACTGGGATGCGTACGGGCTGACGACGGTGCACCGCTCCGAGGACAGCAACCTCTCGATCCGCGTGAACGGGAAGGCCGACGCGTCCACGGGCACGGCGGACATGCCCACGCAGCGGACGATCGGCCACCTCGGCCTGCTGCACCATCCGGCGCCGAAGCGCGCGCTCGTGATCGGGCTGGGCAGCGGCGTCACGCTGGGCGCCGTCGCCTGCCACGACCTGCAGGCGATCGACTGCGTCGAGATCTCGCCCGCCGGCGTCCGGGCGGCGGAATACTTCACCGACGCCAACGGCGGCGTGCTCAAGGACCCGCGGGTCCGCCTGATGATCGGCGACGGCCGCAACGCGGTGCAGTTCGCGAAGGAGCCCTACGACGTCATCGTCTCGCAGCCGTCGAACCTCTGGATCAGCGGCATGTCGAACCTCTTCACGCGGGACTTCTTCGTGATGGCGTCGAAGCGTCTCGCGCCCGGCGGAATCTTCTGCCAGTGGGTGCAGGCGTACCGCATGCCGGTGGAGGACTTTCGGTCCATCCTGAAGACCTTCTTCGCGGCGTTCCCGAACGGCAGCTTCTGGGAGGTCTTCCCGGGGCAGGACTACGTGCTGCTGGGCTCGGTCGAGTCGCCGCGGATCGCGTTCGCGGACCTGGAGACGCGGATGGGCGCGCGGTCGATGCGGACGCACTTCGACGGGCTCTCGACGCCCGGGGCGGTGGGGCTGCTGGGTCACTATATCGCGCCCGCGGAGGAGGTCCGCGCCGCGGTGGCGGACGCGGCCGTGCTGACCGACGACCTGTCCGCGATCGAATACAGCGCCTCGCGGGCGATGTTCATGGTGCTGCAGCCGCGGACGATCGCGTGGGTGGAGCAGCTGAGGAAGACGCCGATGGATCCCGCGCGGTATCCGGGGGTGGACGCGGCCGCGGTCGAGCGGAGCCGGGATGCGCGGCGCCGCATCGCGGAGGCGGTGGCGCTCGAGGCGGAGCGCCGCTCGGTGATCGAGGTCCTGGAGTTCCTGGCGAAGAAGTCGATCGGCCTGGGGGACGACGAGCCGACGCGGCAGCACTTCGAGCGTTACGCGTATCTCGCGCGGCTGGAGGCGCGCTTCCAGCGGCAGTCCGGGCACTATACGGAAGCCGGGAGGCTCCTTCGCGCGGTGCCGCGGACGTCGAAGCACTATGTCGATGCGCTTTTCGAGCGCGCGCTGGTCGCGCAGGCGGCGGGCCGGGCGAACGAGGCGGAGATGTGCGTGCGGGAGATCCTCGGCGATCATCCCGGCTCGTTCGCGGCGCTCTGCCTGCAGGCGCAGGGGGCCCAGTCGGGCGCCGAGGCCGTGGAGCGCTGGAAGACCGCGATCGCCCTGCGTCCCGACTCGGATTTCGCCCACGCCCACCTGGCGTCGGTGCTGATGCAGGCGGGCCGCAGCGACGAAGCGCGGGAAGAGGCCCTCAAGGCTCTGGAGCTGGAGCCCGGCAACGCTCTCGCGAAGCAGTTGCTCGCCCGCTGACCTCCTCCTTCATTCGGCTTTCTGGATTGCAGCGGGGGCTTGCTTCCTCGCTCGCGATGATTGATGCTAGTCTTTAGCTTTCAGCCAGCGCTCGAACCACTCCATCGCCGCCGCATTCTGCTCGGGCGTCACCTTATGCCCCACGCCTTCGGCGACCATGATCTTCAGTTTCTCGGGACAGCCGGCCGCCTTGTAGGCCGCTTCGGCCGAGGCGAAGGCGATCCTCGCGCCTTCGATCGGGCAGTTCGGATCCTGGTCGCCGTTGGGGATCAGCAGCGCGCGGCCCGCAAACATCCGCAGCAGGCTCGGGCAGTCGAACTGCTCGAGAATCCCGGGGATGACTTTGCTCCATAAGGCCCGGCAGACTTTCTGGTTCACTTCGGGCTCGCCGATGTCCTTCGCCGCCGCCTCGTGCGCGCCCGCGATCGTCCTCGCGCGCCCCTGCCACCGGTCGTTCTCGAGCGACCACTTGAAGCTCTGGACGCCGATGGCCGGAACCGCAACCTTCCAGCGCTCGTCGACCGACGCCGCCAGCCAGGTCTGGATCCCGCCCATCGAGAAGCCGATCATCCCCAGACGCTTGGCGTCGATGTCGGGCCGCGTTTCCAGGTAATCCGCCAGGCGCCAGAGATCCCACACCGTGTCGTAATAAAACGGATGCTCCATCTCCTCGACGGGCGATTTCCACGCCTCGGTGATGGCCGCGACATAGCGCGTCGCGCCTTTCTCGCCCTCGGCCCGGGCCCCGTGGTAGCGGGCGTCGATCGCGATGCCGATGATGCCCTTCTTTGCGAGCTGGAGGCAGAGCCCGCGCTGGCTCTCCTTGTTGCCGCCCGTGCCGTGCAGAACGACGACCGCGGGCATCTTCCAGTCGACCTTCTCCGGCCGGACGAGCAGCACCGGCAGTCGCTCGATCCTGCCGGAGCGCTTCTTCTCCGTCGCGATGGTGAAGACCTCGGTGACGAACTTGGCCTCGGTCGTGGTGTCGACGATGAGCAGGTCGGGTTTGACCTTCGGCCGATCGAGCTGTTTGAGGAAGGCCTCGCGGACCTCCGCGACGGGCGGGTACTCGGGGGCCTGCTGCTGCGGCGCGAAGCCGGCGAGCGCCAGGACGAGGAACGCGGCGAGCTTTCTCATATACATAAGCTACATCCCCGGAAAACAAAAAGGGACCCCTCTTGCGAGGGGTCCCTCGGGAATCTCGGTCCGCTTACTTGATATAGGGGACGCCGTTGTTCGTGACGGTGTCGACGCGGATCGCCTTGGGGGCCTCGAAGCCCGCCGCGCCCGCGACCGCGACGCGCTCGTCCTGGTCGACGCCGTCGCCGCTGACGCCGATCGCGCCGATCAGCTCGCTCCCCTTATAGAGCGGCACGCCGCCCGGGAATTCGATGATGCCGTCCTGGCGGTTCGAGTTCCCGATGTTCCACAACGGGCCGCCGGGCTGCGTCAGGGGTCCGAGGGTCCGGGTCGTCAGCGCGTTCTCGTTGCTCGAGAAGGCGACCGACGTGAACGCCTTGGCCCTGGCGATGTTGATGCTGCCCAGCCAGGCGTCGGGCATCGAACGCTGGCCGACGAGGCGGCCGCCGCGATCGAGGATGACGATATGCATCCGCGTGGGCTGCTTTTTGCCCTCGGCGTTCACGCGGAGCAGGGACTCCTCCTTCCTGGCCGCGGCCTCGGCCTGGTCCAGGATCTTGGTCAGGTCGTCGGCGGCGATCGTCGACGCGGGGGTCTTCGCGGCCACGAAGAGGCCGGCGGCGGCCGTCACGGCCAGGGCGACGGCGGCAAAGCGCAGGACGCGGGATCGGCGGGTCATCTTTTCCTCCTTCCAATGAAGTTCCGAAGCGGAACGGGATGCTAGCCGCGCGCGGCGAAGGGTGTCAAGGATTCCCAGGCTGAACCGCAAAGGGTATGATCCGGTCATGAAATACCTGCTCGCGCTGATCCTGCTCGCGGCGCCGTCGCTCCAGGAGTCCTCGACGGAGCCCTCTGCGCGGAAGAAGGAGTATCCCTGGATGTCGGTCGCGACCTGGAACGGCAAGCACGAGGCGTTCCTCAAGCGCGCCAAGGAGGGGAAAATCGACCTGCTCTTCGTCGGCGACTCCATCACCGAAGGCTGGGGCAATAATGCGGTCTGGCAGAAGACTTACGCGCCGATGAACGCCGCGAACATCGGCATCGGGGGCGATACCACCGAGAACGTCCTCTGGCGCCTCGAGAACGGCGAGATCGACGGGTTCAGCCCCAAGGTTGCGGTGCTCCTGATCGGCACGAACAACTTCGGGCTCGAAGGACACGCGCCCGATGCGGTGGCCAAAGGCGTGGCGACGGTGGTCCAGACCCTGCGCAAGAAGCTGCCGTCCACGAAGATCCTCCTCCTGGCGATCTTCCCGCGCGACGAGAAGCCGACCGCCGACATTCGGAAGAAGATCAAGCAGGTGAACGACCAGATCGTCAAGCTCGACGACAAGAAGAACGTCCGCTTCCTCGACATCGGCGCGAAGTTGAGCAACCCGGACGGGTCGCTGTCGAAGGACGTCATGCCCGACTTCCTCCATCTCTCGGAGAAGGGTTACCAGATCTGGGCGGACGCGATGGCGCCGCTGCTCAAAGAGCTGATGGGGAAGTGATGCCCGCGGAGATCACGGTCCAGGACCTGGCCGCGCGCATCCGGGAAGGGAAGCCGCTGCGGATCGTCGACGTCCGCGAGGACTGGGAGCGCGAGATCGGCAAGCTCCCGGGGGACCAGCATATCCCGATGAACGCGGTGCCCCAGCGGATGGCGGAGTTCAAGATCGCCGACGGCGGCGAAGTCGTCGTCTACTGCCACGCCGGGATGCGCAGCATGATGGTGGCCGGCTTCCTGGAGCAGAACGGCATCCCGGGCGTCCTCTCCCTGGCGGGCGGCATCGAGGCCTGGTCCTGCGAGATCGACCCAGACGTCCCGCGATATTAGCGCACGTCGTTGCACACCCCGTCGCAGGAATCCCCCCGTATTTCGCTGGCCTTCGTCTTGCTCTCCCTTGCCCGGGGGAGGACGAAGCCATGAATCGAATGCGAACCGCAATGGGGTTGATCATCCTGGCCGGCTGCAGGGACAGCGAAAGCCTTCCGATCGCCATGCCGGTAGAGATCAAGGTGACCAATCAGGGAAGCAGCTCCGTCCATGGTCGTGCGGAGGACTGGGACGAGACTGATCCCCTCGACTTCACACTCCAACCGGGGGAATCCAGGAAATTCGTCGTCGCGTCCGAATACCGCGTGAAGCTGCATGTCTGGAGAGACTCCGACGAGACGCTCCTCTTCGACGACTTTTGGGACGTCAGCGCGATCCTGGACTCCGGTGTGAACGTGACCGTGTATCCCTAGCGCGTGGCGGCGATCGCGATCTGTCGGGCGAGGGGGATGAGGAACTCGCCTTCGTTGGAGGGTCGTCGCGGGCAGGAGGGGTGGGGCAGCGGATCCTTCATCATGCCGGCGGCCTTGAGATAGGCAGCCGCGCTGTCCTTGTAGGCCGGGACGGGGTCGCGGAAGGCGACGGCCCCCAGCGCCTGCAGCGCGTCGTTGAGCTCGAAGAAGCGCGGATCCGACGCCGCCCACCAGCGATCCCGCAGGGCGAACGCCTCGGGGTCGAACGTCGAGATCCCCAGCAGGTAGTCGCTGCCGTACATGACCATGTCGATCGCGAGGTCGTTCCCGGTATAGACCTTGAAGCCGGGGCGGTGGCGGTCGCGGAGCTGGAGGCGCTCGATTTCGAGGGCGCGCGACAGCGACGAGTGCTTCGCGCCCGCGATCTGCGGGATGTCCATCAGGCGCTTGTAGGTGTCCAGATCGTAGATCCGGCCGAAGGGCGCGAACATCGGGCCGAGTTCGAAGGCGAGCGCCTTCTCGCAGGGGGCGACCAGCTTCTGATAGAGGGCGATGACGTCGCCGCCTGCGAAGGCGTCGCTCTGGAAGAGGATCGGGATGCCGCCCTGATCGAGGATCGACGCGATCGCCTGTTCATAGGTCTCGCCGAAGCAGCAGGCGCCCGCGATGAAGGGCGCGGCACCGAGGGCTCTGCGGGTGAGCTTGAGGACGTCGACGCGCTGGGCCGGGGTCAGCTGCGGGCCGAAGCCCGTGTCCATATTGACCGCGGGCGTGATGCCCGCCTTCACGGTGCGCCGCAGGTGCCGCTCGAATTCGTCGAGGTCGGGCTTGTCGTCGGGGCGGAAGGGGAGCAGGACGGCCGAGTTCGCGTCGATCTTGCGGCCGGGCCGGATCCGGTCGAGCCACTCCTTCACGACGACTGCCGTTCCTTTTTGCGGATCTCCTGGAGGAGCTTGCCGTAGACGGGGTCGCGCGGGACGCAGCCGGCGGCATATTGCCCCAGCTCGTTGGTCTTGGTCCGCATCAGGGTCGTGCAGTAACTGACGGTGATGCACGCCTTGAGCCGTTCGAGCGAGCCTTTTGCCTGGAGGTCCTTGACCCAGTCGGGATAGGCGATCGCGCCGCGGCCGATGCCGACGAAGGAGATGCGGCCCCCGCGGAGGTTGGCCTCGCCGGCGTCGGCGGCGAAATGCCGCAGGTAGCTGTAGCCGGTGCCGACCATGGGGAAGTCCGGGAGGGCGCGCTGGATCTCGGCGGCCATGCGGAAGTGGCGGTCGACGCCGATCAGGCCGGACTCCGGCATTTCGTAGCCGTCGGGCGGCGGGGTGTCGGCGGGGCGCAGGAAGTGCGGGTTGTAGTAGGGGCAGCCCGCGCTGATGTTGAGGAACTGCAGGCCGGCGTCGCGCATGCGGCGGATCGCCTCGATCGGCTCGCTCAGGTCGGGCTCGAGGGGGTTGTCGGGGTTGACGCCGAATGCGTTCAGGTACGGTCGCGGGAACTCGACGGGCTCGCCGATATTCGTCGCCGCGTTCTTACGGTAGGGGACGGCGTCGAAGATGTTCATCCGCGTCGCGAGGACCATGTCCTTGCCGACCTCGGCGCGGATGCGGCGGAACGTGTCGCAGATGAAGCGGGTGCGGTTCTCGAGCGAGCCGCCGTATTTGCCGGGACGCGTTTTCGCGCCGAGCATTTCGTTGAGCAGGTAGCGGTGGCACTGCTTGACGTCGATGAAGTCGCAGCCGGCCTCTTTCGACATCCTCGCCGCGACGACGTAGGCGTCCTGGAGGCGGTCGAGCTGGTCGTCGGTCAGGACGGGATGATCCGCGGCCATCGGTCGGCGCTCCTTGCCGAAGCGCGCGAAGGGGTCGATGACGGGGTCGCGGGTGAGGACCGACGGGGCGGGGTAGGCGAAGCGGCCCGAGTGGGTGAGCTGGAGGCCGATAAGGAAGTCGTCGGCGTTGCCGCAGCTCTTGCGGTGCTCGTCGCGGGCGAACGTGATGAGCTTTTTCAGCTCGGGCAGGTTCTCTTTGGAGAAGAGCAGCTGGCGCGTGTTGGCGCGGCCCTCGGGCACGACGGCGCAGGCCTCGCCCCAGAGGACCTTGGCGCCGCCGCGGGCGAAGCGGCCCCAGCGGTGATACGTGATCTCGTCGGGCCTGCCGTCCAGGGTGCCGTCGCAGCCCTCCATCGGGTGGATGACGTAGCGGTTGCCGACGGTCCGGTGGCCGATGACGGCGGGTTTGAGGGATTCGCGGATGTCGGGGTCGAGGGGGATGTCGAGGCGGAGGCGGTCGATTTCGCGGCGGAGCGTGTCGCGGTCCGCGAAGAGGGGGTTCCCGCGCAGGAAATCCTGATGCATGGAGAGAGTACTATACTCCCGCCGGTGCGGCCGCTCCCAAGGAAATCAGACGGCGCGGCGGCCCATCAGCTCGAGGGCGTGGATGCGGCTTTCCATCGCGAGGATGGAGGCCTCGCAGGGCCCCGCCAGGGCGGCGCACTGGAAGCGCAGGTACGACTGGAGGTTGCGGCGCTCCCGGTCGATGGCGGTGCGCAGGCGCGAGATCTCGTCCTTCGGCGACTCTTTCCGCTCGGGCTTCCGGACGGGCGCGGCCGGGACGTCGAGGTCCTCGACATAGCGCCAGCGGGTGTAGACACCGACCAGGGCTGCGAAGAGCGCTCTCATCGGATCCCCCTTCTCATACGACTCCGAGGCAGCTGCGCCAGGATGCTCAGGGCGAGGCGGACGAAGGCGCGGGCCTCTTCCCGCTCCCGGGTCCCCGCCGCGGCGCGCCGCGTCAGACTCTTCATGTAAGACAGAAAAGCAAGAGGGATGCCAAAGTTACACGGAGCCAGAAGATGCATAAGCAATTGGTTACCAATGATTTGTAAATTTCCGCCGAGAGCCGGTCGAAATGGAATTCCTACCGTCCGGTAGTCCCACTGCGCTGAAGGTACAGCTCCGTGGCCGTCCCCCAAGACAAGCCCGCCTTGTTCTTGGGAATCAGCGGCCGGGGGTCTCATAGCGGGAGGAAGGGAGGCCCGGCACCCGATGGCTCTGCTGCACCAGCAAGTCGCCGAAGGACTTCAGTGCGGCGCAGCGGGACTCCCGCACCGCGCCCTTTTCGTCCAGCATCGCCAGCGGCGCCACCGAGCTCCCCTTGCCCTCGGCGCTCCCCGCGAAATAGACGTACTGGTTCCGGTTGTCGATCAGCAGGCCCTCGACGATCGTCATCGTGTCCTTATGGTGCCCGGGGATGAGGAACATCCCCACCAGCGTGAGGTCGAGGACGCCCAGCGGATTGATATACGAGTCGATCTCCGTCACGCTGTGCAGGACCAGGATCGCGTCCGCGCCCAGGCGCGCGGCCGCCACCCGGATCGCCTTGAAGCTGCCCGGCGACCCTGACGAGCCCATCCCGCCGACCATCATGTCGGGGATCAGGATCAGATCGCTGATGATCCCTTCCCGACGCAGCCGCTCGCCCCAGGCCTGGATTTCCGCCCGCTCGCCTTCCGTCTCGCCCGGCTGCCGCCCATCGCGCTGGTTGATCATCGACGGCGGCACCACCGCCAGCCGGAACGGCATCTGCAGCTGCGGCCTCACCTGCTCGACCCGGAACACGTCCGGATCGTCGACGAAGATCCTGCAGTTCGCCTGCAGCTCCGACTCCATCGCGGCCCGGTCGAATCCGCCCTGGCAACCGACTGCCACCAGCGCCGCCAGGCCTGCGAGCATCGTTTTCATTTCTTCTCCACCGTCGTGTCGTAGCGAACTCCGCTCGGCACCGGCATGGGCTGGACGACCGTCGTCCCGAACTCCCCCGCCGTGCGCGTCAGCGAATCGACCGCGATGAACGACGTGAACTCCGACAGCAGCCCGTGCCTCAGCGCTACCGCCCGGATCTCCTGCGCGAACTCTCGCGGATCGCCCGAGCCCAGCATTGCGTCGTGCAGCCCCGTGATCTTCGACCGCGCCCAGACCGCCGGCAGCGCCGAATGCCGCTGACCGGGATCGTCGACATTGACCGCCAGCTCCATCTCCACCGGCTGCGCGCCCGCGCGGCCGCTGATCCGGACTTTCGACGGCCCCTCGCCCTTATAGCGGCCGATCAGCGTGACGGGACGGCCGACGTAGACGTCGGGCAGCGGGTTCGGCTGCACGTCCGCGGCCGCCATCCCGCCCCAGTCGATCCGAAGGTCGCGCAACGCCGGGTGTTCGATGTGCCGGAACAGGTCGTCCGCCGCCTTCTCGCTGCTCTCGTCGAGCGTCACGATCGCGCAGATGCCGCGGCCGACGCGGGCCAGCGCCTCCAGCAGGTAGCGGTTGACGGAGTCGCCGACCCCGTAGCTGAAGATGCGCGCCGAGCCCAGGTGCGTCCGGGCGAAGGAAACGACCTCCCGGTCGTTGCCGATGAAGCCGTCCGTCAGGAACGCCACGATGCGGAAGCGCTCCGCCGCCACCGGCGTGTCGAGCGCGACGCGGACCACCTCCTGCAGCTCGGTCCCGCCGCCGGCCCGGAGTGCCTCAGTGAACGTGACGCCTCGGGCCACGTTGCCCGGGTTCGCCGCGACCGGGGCGTCGGTCATCGACCAGACGTGGTCGGAGAAGGCCAGGATGCGAAAGGTGTCGTCGGCCTCGAGGCGCTTCAGGCACTTCACGAGCGCCCGCTTGGCGGTGTCGATCGGCCGCCCCGACATGCTGCCCGAGCAGTCGATGACGAAGATCATCTCCCGCGGCCCGCGGGGGACGTCGAGCAGCGCAGGCGGCGGATGGATCATGAGCGCGAAGGTGCCGCCGTCGGCGTCCTTATGGACCGCGAGGCCGGCGCGGAGGTCGCGGCCGGCGATACGGTAGCGGAGGACGAAGTCGCGGTTGGGGATACGGTCGTTGGGGCTGAGGGTGACCTTGGCCGACGCAGGCCCGATCCGCTCGCTCTTGATCGCGTGGGTGGGGCTGCTCACGTCCTCGATCTCCGCGCCCGCGTCGATGTGGACCTGCAGGCCGATGTCCGCAAGGCTGATCTCCTCAGGGCGAAGGTACTGGACCTCGGTCTTCTGCCCCGACGCGCCGTTCGCGCCCGCCGCCACGGCGCCGACGCCGTCGCTGAAGCCCGCGGGGTTGTAGCGCGGCCCGACGACCATGGGGAACACGAACTCGAACGTGCGGTCCTGGCAGCGCAGCGTGTGGAAGTACGTGATCTGGATGTCGATCTGCTTGCCGGGCTCGATATTGGCGACCGACTGCATGAAGATGTTCGGCCGCTCCTGGGTCATCAGCGACGCGACGTGGCCCTGGCGCCGGGCCTCGAGGTAGATCTGTTTCGCCTCTTCGCGCTCGCGGATGATCCCGCGGATGCGCCGATCGCCGATGACCATGACGAAGTCGCGCACGGCGGCGTCGTCCGGCAACGGGAACAGGTAGACCGCCTCGATCTTGCCGGCATAAGGGTTGTGATACTGCTGGGTCAGCGTGACGGAGCCGATGTTGAGGGTCAGCTGTGCGTTGACGTCCGTATGCTTGAGGGGCAGGGGGACGACGCGGTTCTCGATGCGGGTGCGGAGTTCGCCGCCGCGGACGCGCGGCATCCGGCCTTCGGTGAACTCGAGACCGCCGAGCCGGCCGGTCGGCGCCTCGACGAGGAGAAACTCGTCGAAGTCTTGACTCCATTCCGTGTGCCGACGTCGCTGCGGATCCTTTTCCATCTCGGGATCGAAGCGGCCGGCCTCATAGCCCTCTCCTTTCATTCTCCCCATGATGCCCGCGCTGGTTGCCGGCAGCCCGCTGGGGTCGTTGTAAGAAGGGGGGACCTTGTAGCCTTCGTTGCTTCGGGTCTGACTCGTCTGCTCCTGTTCGTTGGCCATGCAGCCCCAGAGCGCCAGGATGACCAGGGCCGTGGCCGCCAGATTGCGAATGCGCATCACTTTCCTCCCGCGCGTACGAGGTCGATCTTCGGGTCGAGCTTCCCGCCGCCGGGCGCGGCGGCCGCCATCACTTTCGCCTTATAGTCGGCCGCGCCCGTCTCCTGCAGGTGGACGCGCGCCACCAGCACGCGGCCGGACGGCAGGGTCTGCTCCGTCGAGAAGTTCGCCAGGATGATGCGGCCGCCCATCAGCGCCGCGGGATCGTAATAGGGGGGCTTCTTGCCCACGGATTCGACGCCGACGATCTTCGCCTTGGCCGGATCGCACTCCAGCTCGATCTGCCAGGCCGCCAGCGGCTTGCCGCCGGTGTCGGCGTAGATGTCCATCGCGATGAAGCGCAGGGCCGGCTCCTGGGGCTTCGGGATCAGCGCGAGCGCGGCCAGGGCGGCGAGCAGGCGGATCATCGGATCGCCACGCTCCGGCGGGCGAGCTCCTCGACGTCCTGCTCGTCCACCTTGCCGTCGCCCGTCACGTCAAAGGTCAGGTCCAACTTCTGACCCGAGCGCAGCCGCACTGCCAGGCCGTAGGCGTCGACGATGTCGACGCGGCCGCTGAAATCGACGTCGCCCCGGATCGCCGGCCGGCGGTCGAGGGCGATCCAGACGGCGGCCATCCCGATGAGGATGGCGGCGGCGGCCGCCAGCCGGCGGCGCCAGACCGGGCGCGAGCGGGGGAGGGACAGGATGGTCCGGGTCACCGACGCGGGGACCTCGACGGCGGCCGGGGCGAGGCGCGCGACCACGTCGCGGAAGCGCTCGACCGTCGCGCGGCACTGGTTGCAACGGTCGACGTGGGCCCGCTGCTCGGGGGGCGCCTCGCCGGCGCGGACCGCGTCGAGGGCCAGGAGATCGAGGTGTTCGTCCATGTCGCACCTTAAGCGAGGGAAGGGGTCGAAAAGTTCATCGATTCGGCGGAGTTTTTCCGCGAAGCAGCTCGAGGGCCGAATGGAGGCGGGATTTGACGGTGCCCAGGGGGACATCGAGCGCGTCGGCGATCGCCTGGAGGTCGAGGCCGTCGACGAAGCGCATCAGGACGACCTCCTGCTGGGCCTCGGAGAGTCCGGTGAGCAGGGCGGCGGTCTCGTCGGCCGGGGCGGGGGGCGCGGCGGGGTCGGCTTTGGGCAGCGGCGCCTGCCGGCGGGCGGCCTGCCGGCGGGCGAGGGCGAGGTGCTTCACGACCGGATAGAGGAAGGTCTTCATCTGGCTGCGGAGCTCGAAGTCGTGGCGGCGGCGGAAGAGATAGGCGAAGGTTTCCTGGAGGACGTCGAGGGCGTCCTCGCGGTGGCCCGAGTAGCGCAGAGCCAGGGTGGCCACCCACTCGTGATAGCGGGCATAGAACGCTTCGAACGCGGACACGTCCCCGTCCCGAAGCGCGCGCGCCAGTTCGGCGTCGCTGCGCGGATCCATCTGTTTATGATAGACGGGAGTTTTGCGGCGATGCCCGTATAATGAGCCCGTGGATGCCCCCGAAAACATTCCGCTGAAGGAGGCCGTCGACCGCGGGCTCATCCCCTGCGCCTCCTGCGGCGCCCGCGGGGCGGGGGTCCGCAAGGTGGGCGACAAGGACTACCTCCTCTGCGAAAAGTGCGCGCGCGGCGGCGGCGCCTGGATCTGGGTGCTCGCCGGCCTCACCTTCGCCGTCGTGGCCCTCGTCGTCCTCCTCCTCCGCATGCGCAGCCCCGACGTCCACACCCCCGACGAAGCGCTTCCGCCGCCTCCGTCCCGGGCGACCGAGGTCGAGCCCTGGGTGAAGGAGTCGGACAAGCTTCTCAAGCAGGGGCGCTTCCGCGAGCTGCGCGAGCGCACCCAGGAGCTGCTCGACAAGATGCCCGAGCAGGGCTTCCTCAACATGACGATGGGGCGCTGCCTCATGAACCTCGGCGCGAACGACGAAGCGATCCCATACCTGCTGGTCGCGCTCAAGTCCGAGCACAAGGCCAACGCGTCCCTTTTCCTCGGCATGGCCTATAAGAAGATCGGACACGCCGTCCAGGCGCTCCCGCTCCTCGAAAAGCAGTTCGGCGCCGATCCGGCCGGGCACGGGGAGCTCGCCGAGCTCTACATCGACCTCGAGCGCTACGACGATGCCCTCCGGCTGCTGACCGACCTCTCGGACCGCGCCGGCCTCTGGGCCCGGCACCGCGCCCTCGTCTACAGCGGGAAAGCCGACGAGGCCGCGAAGCTCCTCGAGGGGCGCGACCCCGACGAGGTCGCGAGCCTGCGCGCCGGCCAGCTGCGGGAGGAGGGGGACTTCGCGGGCGCGCAGAAGATCATCGACGCGCAGACCGCCAAGGTCCCCGCCGGGAGCCCGGTCTGGTTCCAGCTCCGCCGCTCGGAGCGCCAGCTCGCGATCGAAGCCGGCGACCTGCCCCGGCTCGACGCGGTCGCGGCCTCCTTCGACGCCGACAAGGATCGCCAGACCCAGGCGGAAGGCGCCTGCGCGCGCGCGATCGGTCATCTGCTCGCCGGCCGTCTCGAGCCCGCGAAGGCCGCCGGCTGGGAGTTCCTCGCCAAGTACGGCAAGGAGGCATCGACCCTCCGCAACGAACGGATGATGATGCGGCACCTGGTCGGCGAGCTGAAGGCGGCCGACCTCGAGGCCGAGGCGAAACTGCTCTCCCGCTTCCATGCCAACGACCTGCTCTGGTATCTCGCGCTGGTGACCGGCGATCGTCCCCGCGCCGAACAGGCGCTGGCCGCGACGCCCGGCCACAACTTCCCGTATCACGCGATCCAGCGGCTGCTGAAGAAATGAGCCGGATCGTCGCCATCGACGAAGGCACCACCGGCGTCCGCGCCATCGCGGTCGACGAACGCGGCGGGCTGGTCGACAGCGCCTATACCGAGTTCCGCCAGATCTATCCCCGGCCCGGCTGGGTGGAGCACGACCCCGAGGAGATCTGGCAGGCGACCCTCGGCGTGCTGGGCCAGGTCCTCTCCAGGCCCGAGCCGGTCGCGGCGATCGGCATCACGAACCAGCGCGAGACGGTCGTCGTCTGGGACCGCAAGACGGGCCGGCCCGTCTACAACGCGATCGTCTGGCAGTGCCGCCGCACCGCCGGCGCCTGCGAGCGGCTGCGCCGGCAGGGCCACGCGCCGATGATCCGCCGGAAGACCGGCCTGGTCGTCGACGCGTACTTCTCCGCGACGAAGATCGAGTGGATCCTGAAGAACATCCGCCCGAAAGGCGACCTCTGCTTCGGCACGATCGACACGTGGCTGATCTGGAAGCTGACCGGCGGCCGCGTGCATGCGACCGACCCGACCAACGCGTCGCGCACGATGCTGTACCACCTCGATCGGCGCGACTGGGACCCGGGGCTGCTCAAGCTGTTCCGGATCCCCCGCGAGATGCTGCCGGAAGTGCGCGGATCGACGGCGTCGTTCGGCACGGCGGACGTCCTCGGCCGCGAGATCCCGCTGTTCGGCGACGCCGGCGACCAGCAGGCGGCGCTCTACGGGCAGGGCTGCGTCGCGAAGGGGTCGATGAAGAACACGTACGGCACGGGCTGCTTCATGATGGTGAATTCGGGCGCGACGCGGTCGGATTCGAAGGCCGGCCTGCTGACGACGCTCGCGTGCGGCCCGCGCGGCGAGCCGGTCTACGCGATCGAGGGGGCGGTCTTCATCGCGGGCGCGGCGATCCAGTATCTGCGCGACAGCCTGAAGCTGATCGAGCGGGTGGAGGAGACGGAGGCGCTGGCGGCGTCGATTGCGTCGACGGGCGGCGTCTACTTTGTCCCGGCGTTCGTCGGGCTGGGCGCACCGTATTGGGACGCGAACGCGCGCGGGGCGATCGTCGGGCTGACGCGGGGGTCGGGGCGGGCGGAGATCGCGCGGGCGGCGCTGGAGTCGATCGCGTACCAGACGCGCGATATGGTGGAGGCGGGCGGGGTGCGGGTGCGCGAGCTGCGGGTGGACGGGGGCGCGACGGCGAACAACTTCCTGATGCAGTTCCAGGCGGACATGCTGGGGGCGAAGATCGTGCGGCCGAAGTCGATCGGCTCGACGGCCCTGGGCGCCGCCTATCTGGCGGGGGTGGGGGCCGGCCTCTGGAAGTCGCGCGCCGACCTGGGCCTCGACGTGGACCGGGTTTTCACCCCATCGATGCCGCGCAAGGAAGCGGACGCCCTCTTTCGGGGCTGGAAGCAGGCGGTTGCCCGGGTGCTGACGGAATAAATCAGTCGATGGCCAGCTTCATGGAGCGGGGCTCGAGGCGCAGGGTGCGGCCGCGCAGGGCCGCGTGACCCAGGACGAAGCCGACCGGCACCCCGAACGAGCCGTCCAGCCCCGCGGGAAAGGCCTTGGGGTCGAGGGCCGGCTTCGCCAGCTTGAGCGGGCCCGCCGTCAGCTCCTCCACCGCTGTCGCGCCCGTCTTCCCCATATAGAGATCCGACGCCGCCAGCGTCACGCCCTTCAGGCTGCTCCCGACGCCGACGAAGATCCGGTCCTTCCCGTTCAGGACGCCGCCCAGCAGCAGGTAGCGGTCGCCCGCCAGCACCGCCGGTTGGCCCGCCAGCGCGCCGCCCGCCCGGCGGAACACCAGCCGCGAGCGGCGATAATCCAGCGTGAAGTCGTAGTGCATCAGGAAGCTCAGCCCGATCGCCCCCTCGGGCCGCAGCGTGCCGATCTCCATCGCGCGCCCGAGATGGATCGGGACGTTCTTCACCGTCAGCCGCCCGATCGAGATCTCCGGCAGTGTCGCCTCGTCCGAGACTCCGATCGGCGACACCCCCGCCCGCCGCGCGAAATCGCGATCCAGCACGATCTCGTCCAGCAGCGTGTCCACCACGAACAGCGCGCGAGCGCCGTTGACCGTCCCCGCCACGATCGGCAGCGGATCCGCGACGTAGAGCTCGACCGGGACCTCGTCCGTCCCAAGGTTCGACGAGTACGGCACTCCCCGCGCCAGCGCCCCGTACTTCCGTGCGAGCAGCGCGTCGCCCATCGTCCGCGCCACCGACGCCGCGTTCTGGAAATCATCCAGCCGGACGTAGGCCAGCAGGAGGTCCGGCAGCGCCCGCTGACGGCGCTCCACCTCCTCGAAGTCCTTCACCTTCTCCGCGACCAGCGGCGCCAGCAGGTCCGCCGCCTCGCGGTTGCGGTTCTTCATCAGCAGGAACCGCGCGCGCAGCCGCAGGGAATCCGGGTCCCGCGCCTCCCGCAGCAGCGCCTCGGCTCCTTCGATGTCGCCCATCGCGGCCTTCTCGAGGGCGGCGTCGGCGGCGGACCCCGTCGGGTCCGGCTTGGCCGACGGCCCGCCGCAGCCGGCCAGCAGGAGCGCCAGGACCAGGGCCGTCCTCATGGCTTCTTGCCCTCGCGAGCGGCTTTGACGCGGTCGATCTCCTCCCGCAGGAGCTTCTGCACCTCGGGCCCCTTGTAGATCTCCAGCGCCTGGCGGTAGAGGTCGGTCGCCAGGTCGTATTTCTCCCGATCACCAAGGACGCGGCCCAGGGCGACGCACCCTTCAGGAGAGGTGTGAATTCCGTTCGCGCGGCGGAAGGCGACCTCGGCCGCCCCGAGGTCCTTCTGCTCGTGCTCGACGACGCCGCGGTTGAACCAGGCCTGGAAGCAGTCCGCGTCCAGCGTGATCGCCCACGTGAGATCCTGCTGCGCCGCGGCATAGCCCTGGCCGCTGCGGTACCGGGCAAGCCCGCGTGCGGCATAGTACGACGGCTCGCGCGGCGAGAGTTCCACCGCCTTCTCGTAATCGCGGAGCGCGTCCTCCGGCTTCCCGGCCGCGAGCAGCGCCGACGCGCGATGATAGTACAGCCCCGCGTCCTCGGGCTGGCCGGGGATCGCGCGGTCGAACTCGCGCGCGGCGTCCTCGAACTGCCGGCGCTCCATATGGATCCGCGCCTTCGCCACGTGCGCTCGACGGTGGCCCGGGTCGAGGTCGAGCGCGAACCCGATCATCCGCTCCGCCTCGGCCGCGTCCCCCTGCGAAATCGCCCGCACCCCTTCGTTGTAGAAGCCGTCCGCCTGGGAGTCGCCGACCTTGCGCGCCTGCTCGACGTCCCGCTCCGCGTCCGCCTTGCGGCCCGAGAGGCGACGCAGCCGCGCGCGTTCCAGGAACGCCTCGGCATACTGGGGCGCGATGCGGACCGCCTCGGTCAGGTCGGACTCGGCCTCGGTGCGCCGCCCCGCCGCCGCCTGGAGGCGCGCGCGGTCGTAGAGCAGCGCGGCCCGCTGCGTGACCATGAAGGGATCCGAGGCGTAGAGCGCGATCGCGGCGCCGAAGTCCGCGGCGGCCGCGTCCGGCTTCTGCAGGGACAGATTCAGCCGAGCGCGGTGCGCATAGTACTCGGCTCTCGGATAGCCCGCGATCGCCTGGTCGATGGCCGCCATCGCCCGCTGCCGGTCCGGGCTGGCGAGCGAGCGGCGATAGTCGTCCTCCGCCTGCTCCGCGGGCGTCCGCGTCGTCGCGCAGGCGGCCAGGGCCAGGACCAGGGGCGCGAGTCTTCTCATTTCGGCCGGTGCTGTTTCACGAGGGCGGCGAAGCGGGCGTCCCCCCGCAGCTTCCCGAGCGCGGGGTCGCTGTCGACGATCTCGAAATCCATGCCCTCCCGGAACGCCTCCTCGAGCGCGGCCAGCGCGGCCTCCGTCTCGCCGCGGCGGGCCAGGTCGCAGCCCCGATCATAGGCGGGATTGCCGACGCGGACAAAGTAGTTCGTGG
>DASQOM010000007.1:0-2059 GCA_035644495.1 Planctomycetota bacterium
CGGAGCGGGGCCCGTGCTCAACCGCCGCATCGAGATCACCGCGCTGCGGCGGAACGGCACGGAGTTCCCTGTGGAGCTTTCGATCACCCCCCTGAAGCAGGGCAAGGGCGGCGCCGCGTTCAGCGCCTTCGTCCGCGACATCACGGAGCGCAAGAAGACCGAGGAGGAGCTGCGCAAGGCCAAGGAGCAGGCCGAGGAGGCCAGCCGCTCCAAGAGCGAATTCCTTGCCAACATGAGCCACGAGCTCCGCACGCCGCTCAACTCCGTCATCGGGTTTTCGACGGTCGTCCTGCGCGGCAAGGGGAAGTCGCTGCCGCCCCAGGAGACCACGTACGTCGAGCGCATCCTCGACAACGGCAAGCACCTGCTGGGCCTCATCAACACGATCCTCGACCTGTCCAAGATCGAGGCGGGCAAGGTCGAGCTGAACATCGTCCCCATCGCGCTCGACGCCCTGGTCCGCGACACCCTGGCGCAGCTCGAGGGCCGGCTCGTCGACCGGAAGATCCGCCTGATCGCCGATCTGCCGACGTCGATCGCGCCGTTCCCGACCGACCCCGACAAGCTCAAGCAGGTGCTCATCAACCTCGTCGGCAACGCCCTCAAGTTCACCGAGCAGGGCTCCGTCACCGTGCGCATCGTCGTCGATTCGAAGAACGACATGCCGCGGCGCATCGACATCATCGACACCGGCGTCGGCATCCCGAAGGAGATGCTCGGGAAGATCTTCGACGCCTTCCAGCAGGTCGACACGGGCATGGCGCGGAAGTATGAAGGCACGGGCCTGGGCCTGACGATCTCCCGTTCGCTGAGCAACCTGCTCGGCTGCCGGATCGAGGTCCAGAGCGAGCTGGGCAAGGGCTCCACGTTCAGCCTGCATCTGCTCCCGCTGGCCGCCGGAGATCGCACGGCCAGCACCACGACACGCATCAACCGCCTGGAGCGGGAGGTCGAGCACTCGGCAGACGCGGACCTGAAGGACAAGCTGGTCCTCGTCATCGACGACGAAGACGACTCCCGCTTCCTGCTCAAGCAGTACGTGGGAGAGTGCGGGTGCCAGGTGGAGGAGGCCCACAGCGGACCCGAGGCGATCGCGATGGCCCGCGTCCGGAAGCCCGACCTGATCACGCTCGACCTCATGATGCCCGGGATGAACGGCTGGGAGACCCTGCGCAACCTCAAGGCGGACCCGGAGCTCTTCAACGTGCCCGTGGTCGTGGTCAGCATCGTCGCCAGCGAGAACCGGGGGACGATCTTCGGCGCCGCGGACCTCCTCAACAAGCCGGTGGCGAAGGAGGAGCTCTGCGCCGTGCTGCGCCGGAACGTCAAGTCCGGGCCCAGCAAGGTGCTGATCGTCGACGACGACGCGAACGCGCGCCAGATCATGAGCGAGTATCTCTCGGGGGAGCAGGCGGAGATCCAGACCGCCGGGAACGGCCAGGAGGCGCTGGAGCGGCTCCAGCTGTTCACGCCCGACCTGGTCATCCTCGACCTCATGATGCCCGTCATGGACGGGATGCAGTTCCTGAACATTTTGAGGCATGACGCCCGCAATTTCGCCCTGCCGGTGGTGGTGGCGACGGCCAAGGAGCTGACGCTTCAGGAGATGCGGCAGCTGGAGACCTCGGTGTCCGTGGTCCTCCGCAAGGGGAACGATCTGCGGGGCGACATGGGCCGCGTCGTCCGCAGCCTGCTGCGACGGAAGGACGTCCTGCCCGCCGCGGCGCCGGATCCCCGATCGCCGATCACCGTCCGCGTGCGGGCCATTCTGAAAGACATGATCCCGGGTTTCCTCGAGTCCCGCCGCAAGGAGGTGGAGGCGATCCGCCTGGCGCTCGGCAGCGAGGAGTTCGAGTCGATCCGGGTCATGGGACATAACATGAAGGGCATCGGCTCGTCCTACGGATTCCCGCCGATCACGGAGTTCGGGCGCCAGCTCGAGACGGCGGCGGTGGCGAAGACGCCCGACGAGATCATCAAAGCCGTCGACGAGCTGGCCGACTACCTGTCGCGCGTCAAGATCGTGCAGGAGTAGGGTGCACCGCGCCACAGGCCACTG
>DASQOM010000008.1:0-8372 GCA_035644495.1 Planctomycetota bacterium
TGGGGGGGGGACGGGGGGGGCTTCTCTCCCGCCTTATGCTTGATGCCTCTTCTAGGCGGTTTTCCCTTCCAGAACCGCCTTCATCGTCTTGCCCATGTCGGCCGGGCTCTGGACGCAGGTGACGCCGGCGGCGCGCAGCGCCTCGTACTTGGCCGCCGCGGTGCCCTTCCCGCCCTGGATGATGGCGCCCGCGTGGCCCATGCGCTTGCCTTCGGGCGCGGTCTGGCCGCCGATGAAGGCGACGACCGGTTTCTTCATGTTCGCCTTGATCCAGGCAGCAGCCTCTTCTTCCATCGTGCCGCCGATCTCGCCGATCATGACCACCGCGCGCGTGCCGGGGTCCTGGTTGAAGAGCGTCAGCACGTCGATGAAGTCGGTGCCCTGAACGGGGTCGCCGCCGATGCCGACCGCGCTCGACTGGCCGTAACCGAGGGCCGAGAGCTGCCAGACGGCTTCATACGTCAGGGTGCCCGAGCGCGAGACGACGCCGATGTCGCCGGGCTTGTGGATGTATCCGGGCATGATGCCGAGCTTCGTCTGGCCGGGCGTGATGACGCCGGGGCAGTTCGGCCCGATCATGCGCGTGTTCTTCTCCTTGAGGAAGGCGCGCAGCCGCACCTCGTCCATGATCGAGATGCCCTCCGTGATGCAGACCGCCAGCGGGATGCCCGCCGCGGCCGCCTCCATGACGCCGTCCGCCGCCGCCGCGCCGGGAACGAAGATGACGCTCGCGTTGCAGCCGGTCGCGTTCACCGCCTGCTCGACGGTGTTGAACACCGGGACTTTGACGCCCTTCTTCGACTCCCACTGCGTGCCGCCCTTGCCCGGCGTCACGCCGGCGACGACCGCCGACCCGTACTCCAGCATGCCGTTGCCGTGCACCGTGCCGGCCTCGCCGGTCAGGCCCTGCACGACGATCTTCGTATTCTTGTCGACCAGGATGCTCATCGTTTCAATCCTGCCGCTTCAATGACTTTCCTGGCGCCGTCGGCCATGTCCGCGGCGGCCGTGATCTTCAGCCCGCTGCTCTTCAGGATCTCCCGGCCGATCTCGACGTTCGTGCCCTCGAGGCGGCAGACGATCGGGATCCTGACGTCGACCTCCTTGACCGCGTCGACGATGCCCTGCGCGAGGATATCGCAGCGCAGGATGCCGCCGAAGATGTTGATGAAGAGCGCCTTCACCTCGGGATTGGCGAGCAGCAGCTTGAAGGCCTTCTTGACCTGGTCCTTGTTGGCGCCGCCGCCGACGTCGAGGAAGTTGGCCGGTGCGCCGCCGGCCTGCTTGATGATGTCCATCGTCGCCATGGCGAGGCCGGCGCCGTTCACCATGCAGCCGATGTTGCCTTCCATGGAGACGTAGTTCAGGCCGTAGCTCGCGGCCTCGTACTCGGTCGGATCTTCCTCGCCGACGTCGCGCATGGCCTCGAGGTCCGGCTGCTTCTTGAGCTCGATCGCGCGGTCGTCGATGCCCATCTTGCCGTCGAGCGCGATCACGTCGCCCTTCTTGGTGATGACGAGCGGGTTGATCTCGAGGAGGGTGCAATCCTTCTCGGCGAACATCTTCGTCACGGCCATGACCATCTTATAGAACTGCTTGAAGGTGTCGCCGGAGAGGCCGAGCGCGTAGCCGACGCGGCGGGCCTGGTAGCCCTGGAGGCCGTAGCCGATGTCCCAGTGCTCCTTGATGATCGCCTTGGGGTCCTTATGGGCGACCTCCTCGATTTCCATGCCTCCCTGCGTGGATGCCATGAGCACCGGCTTGCCCGCCTTGCGGTCGAGCACGGCGCCGAGGTAGAGCTCGCGGTCGATGTCACAGCCGACTTCGATGTAGACGCGGCGGACGACGCGGCCGTTCGCGCCGGACTGCTTGGTGACCAGCGGGTAGCCGAGGATCTTGGACGCGATGTCCTTCGACTCCGCCGCGCTCTTGACGAGCTTGACGCCGCCCTGGAGGCGCACGGTCTTGAGGTCCTTCTCGTAGACGGTGCCCTTGCCGCGGCCGCCGGCGTGAATCTGCGATTTCACGACGGCAACGGGGCTTTCCAGCTTGGTATAGGCCTCCGCGGCCTGGTCGGGCGTCTCGGCGACGGCACCCTTGCCGACCGGGATCCCGTATTTACGAAAGACTTCCTTCGCCTGGAACTCGTGGAGATTCACTCGTGCTCTCCCTTTTCCGCGCGGGCGCGGGTTGGATACCGCCCTTCATGGAGGGCGTGGTGATCTTGTCTTCCATGACCTTGCCGGGCTTGAACTTGACGACTTTGCGCTCGGGGATGAAGACTTCCTGCTTCGACTTGGGGTTCCGGGCGATGCGGCCCTTTCGCTGGATCACCTCGAAGACGCCGAAGTTGCGGAGCTCGACCTTGTCCCCCTTGAGGAGCGCCTCCAGGACCATGTCGAGGGTGCCCTGGACGACGCGCCGGGTGGAGGCGATCTCCAGCTCGTACTTCTCGGCCAACGTCCGGACGATGTCGTTCTTGGTCAGCGTGGCGCCCACGGAACCTCCGGGGGATAATGAACGCGCCCAATTAAACTACCTGAACCCTTGAGCGTCAAGGTATTACACCGGAGTCGTCAGGAGGCTGGGGGGGGATGGGGGATCTGCTGCTGTCTGCGGTCTCCTGTCTACTGGATGACGTCCATCATCGTGTAAAGCCCCGGCATGGCGTCTTTCGCCCACTTGGCGGCCTCGATGGCCCCCTTGGCGAAGATGTCCCGCGTGCTCGCCCGGTGGATGATCTCGATCGAGTCCCCCAGGGTCCCGAAGATCACCCGGTGCTCCCCGACCACGTCCCCCGAGCGCACCGCGTGCACGTTGGGCTTCCGCCCCGTCGCCGCCTCGATGCGCTCCGCCAGCGTCTTCGCCGTCCCGCTCGGCGCGTCCTTCTTGAAGCGGTGGTGCGTTTCGATGATGTCGATGTCGTACGACGCCCCCAGCGTCCTCGCGATCTCCGGCACGCGCTTGAAGAGCAGGTTGACGCCGACGCTCATGTTCGACGAGTACACCACCGGGATCTTCTTCGACGCGGCCGTGATCTCGGCCTTCTGCGCTTCGCTGAAGCCCGTCGTGCAGATCACCGCCGGCGTTTTCGTCTTCACGCATTCCGCGAGCCGCTCCAGCGCGGCCTCCGGGGTCGAGAAATCGATCAGTGCGTCCACTTTCTTCGCCAGCGTCCGCGCGATGCCGTCGGCTTTGACCACGTCGATCTTGACGGCGACGTCGACCTTCGCGTCGGCCGCCGCCTTTTCCACCGCCAGGCCCATGCGCCCGCAGGCGCCGTTGATCGCGATTTTCATGGTGCCCCTTCAGGTTCTCAGTCCGTTCAGCAGCGCGTCCAGGTCGATCCGCTCCTGGACGATCTCGACGGCCCGCCCGATCTTGACCGCGTCCCCGGGCAGGATCTTGAAATTCCCCGCGTGCACCTCGGCCACGACGGAGTAGGCGTCGGCGTCGACGTGGAGCACCGGGATCGCGGTCCTCCGGATCATCCGCACCATCATCTCCGACAGCTTCCGCCTCCCGGTGAGGACGACGGACGCCAACGTGAAGTCCTTGCGGCCGCTCAGGTACATCGCCGAGAGCGCGGAGACGAGGACGTCCTCGCGGTCCGACGGGCAGATCAGCGTGACGTGGCCGGTCAGCAGCTCCAGCGCGTCCGCCGCGCTCATCGCGCCGAGGACGACGTTGCCCAGCGGCTCGCCCATTCCGGACTCGCCGTTGATCATCTTCCCGCGGAAGCGCTCGACCAGGTTGAGCATCGTCGCCTTCGCGAGCTCCTCCTCGTACGGAATCACGCCGAGCAGCCGCACGCCCATCGCCTCGAGGGCCCGGCGCATCCACTGGTCGATGCGCTGGAATTCCGTCGGATAGGCCTTGTTGACGACGGCCCCCACGACCTCGACGCCCGCCTGGTCGAAGAAGCTCTTGTTCAGGAAGATCTCGTCGGTCGGCTGGCCGACGCCGCCGGAGGCGACGAGGACCACCTTCGCATTCAGCAGCTTGGCCATGAAGGCGTTCGACAGGCCGAACGCCGCGCCCGCGGCCGCGTTGCCCGTCCCTTCGATGACCACGAGGTCCCGGTTCGCCGAGATGCGGCCGAAGCTGGCCTGGATCTTGCGCACGACGGCTTCGCGCCCCTCGGGCGAGATCCATTGCGTCGGAAAGCCGTCGTAGCAGATCGGACCCATGTCGCGCACGAAGGCGGGGATCCCGCAGGCTTCCTTGATGAGCACCGTGTCGTGGTCGATTTTCTCGCCCGCGAATTCGACGGAGCCCTTCCCCACGGGCTTCATATAGCCCACCCCGCGGACCCGGCCGGCGAGGGCGGCGGTGAGCCCGAGGGTGACCAGGGTCTTGCCTTCGTTGTGCCGCGTGGAGGTGATGAAGAGATTCTTCACGGCGACGGATTACAGCACAAAGAATCGGTGAAGACAAAGCCTTTCCGGGGGCGGGCGATGCCGTTGACTTCGGCTCCCGCAATGTCCAGAATAGTCCGATTGGGCGGGGGCTTCCGGGGCATGAATTCCAGCGTCCACCACGCGCCGCGCTTCAGCCTGAAGCACTCCCTCGAGAGCGGCCAGTTCTTCCGCTGGACGGAGAAGGACGGCCACTATACGGTCCTCCGCGGCCAGCGCCTGTTCCGCGTCCGCCAGGACGGCGACACCCTCGACTACGACGGCGCCGACCTCTGGTTCCTCCGCGAGTTCTTCGCCCTGGACCAGGACTACGACTCGATCGAGCGCGCCCTGCGGCGCGACCGGCGCCTGTGGGAGGCGCTCGATGCCTACCCCGGCCTCCGGGTGCTGCGGCAGGACCCCTGGGAGTGCACCGCCGCGTTCATCACCTCGATCGCCTCGAACATCCCGCGCATCACGGGCAATGTGGCCGACATGGCGACGCACTACGGGATTCCCATCCGGCTGGGCGGGGTCTCGGCCCACACGTTTCCCCGGCCCGACCGCCTCGACGACGAGGCAGGACTGCGCAAGCTGCGGCTCGGGTTCCGGTCGGCCTACCTCGTGCAGGCGGCGCGGCTGGCGCGCAGCGGCATTCTCGAGGAGATCGCGTCGCTGGCGTACGACGACGCAAAAACAACCCTGATGGTGATCCCCGGCGTGGCGGAGAAGGTGGCCGACTGCGTCCTCCTGTTCGCCTATGGGCGGCTCAACGCGTTCCCGGTCGATACGTGGATCCGCAAGGTGATGATCCGGATGTTCTTCAAGGGTCTGCGGGTGCCCGACCGGGCGATCCGGGCCTTCGCCTCCGAGCGCTGGGGGGAGCTGGCGGGCGTGGCGCAGCAGTACCTGTATCACTGGTCCCGCCGCTCGGGCGCGTTCACTTCCCGGGGGCGGGAGCCTCGATCTTCGGAAGCTCCGGCGCCGGTCTCGACGCGCCGCTGACCGGCTCGCGGTGCCCGTAGACCTTCACCGTGGCGTCCGCCGTCGCCACCACCAGGGTGGCGCCGTCCGATCCGAACGCGATCCTCGAATCCACCTCGCCTTTGATGGGCAGCGAGTTGATCTCCTTCGCGCTCTCGACATTCCAGAGGCGGACCGCCCCGTCGCGGCCCGACGAGGCCAGGTAGCGGCCGCAGGGATGGAACGCGAGCGAGGTCGCGCCCAGGAGATGGCCGTCGAAGCGCCTCAGCTCCGTCCAGCCGGTCGTCTCGAGCAGGACGATCGACCCCTGCGGGTTGGACCAGGCCAGGGTGCGGCCGTCCGGAGACACCGCGTAGCTGCCGACGTGGCCCTTGACGGGGATCTTGACCTCGGTGAAATCGGCGACGTTGTAGACGCGGAGGCTGGTGTCGGCCGGATTCTGGATCACGTGGTTCACCAGGAGCTGGCGGCCGTCGGGCGTGAAGTCGACCGCGAAGAGGATCTTGTCGGGCGTCTGGAAGGAGCGGGACTTCCCGGTGGCGATATCGACGACGACGAGCTTGCCGTCGTCGCTGCTCCCGGCCGCCACCGACTTCGAGTCCGGGGAGATCGCGACCGAGCACGCGAAGCTGGCGAGCGGCTTCACGTTCAGCAGCTGCTTCCCCGTCGCGCTCTCCCAGACGCGGAGGGTCTCGTCATAGCCGCTGGTGGCGACGAGGCGGCCGTCGCGGCTCCAGCCCGAGTCGTGGATCAGGCCGCCGTGGCCGGTCAGGGTCTGGATCTCCCGCCCGTCCCGCGGATCGATCAGGCGGACCACGTTGGTGTCGAAGACCGCGAAGGCCGAGCCGGCCGGCGCGATGCTGTGGGTGTAGCGCTTGACGACGGTGTGGAGGACGTCCAGGCGCGTGAGATCGACGATCTCGCGCTTCCAGGCGGAGTCCGCGCGAAGGGTTGCCGGACCCGCGAACGCCAGGATCAGGACCGCCGTGATCCGCATGTTCACCGCCTTCAAGATCCTATACTATAACAACCGGAGGAACAATGCCGCTGGTGTCAATCCTGATGCCGGTCTTCAATGCGGCCGCGACCCTTCCCGCGGCCCTGCGCTCGATCTCCTCCCAGACCCTCCGGGAATGGGAGCTCATCGCGGTGAACGACGGCTCCGGGGACGCGTCCCTCGAAATCCTCGACCGCGCCGCGCAGAAGGACCGCCGCATCCGCGTCCTGAGCGGCGCCCACGTCGGCCATATCGAGTCCCTCCGCTCGGCGACAGCCCTGGCCTCGGCGCCCCTGCTGGCGCGGATGGACGCGGACGACGTCATGCACCCCCGCCGCCTGCTGGTCCAGGTCACGCGCCTGGATTCGCCGCCGCACGTCGACGTCCTGGCCACGCGGGTGCGCTCGATCGGCCCTACGGGCGAGGGCATGCGCCGCTATATCGACTGGCAGAACGGGCTGCTCAGCCACCAGGACCTGGTGACGAACTTCTTCGTGGAGAGCCCGATCGCCCATCCGACGGTGCTGATGCGGCGCGACATCTTCGAGCGCGCGGGCGGCTACCACGATCCGGGCTGGGCGGAGGACTTCGACCTCTGGCACCGGATGCGCGAGCGCGGCGCCCGTTTCGAGAAGCTGCCGCGCGCGCTGCTGTCGTGGCGCGACTCCGACCGCCGCCTGACGCGGACGCACGCGATGTACTCCGAGAAGCGCTTCTACGAGGCCAAGCTGTACTTCTTCAAGCGGCACCCGCTCTGCAAGAGTCCGGTGGCGGTGTGGGGCGCCGGCCCGACGGGCCGCGACTGGGTCCGCGACCTGCTGCGCGCCGGCATCGACGTGCCGCACGTGATCGACATCGACCCGAAGAAGATCGGCCGCACGATCGCGAACGGCCGGGTGAAGGTGGTCTCGCCCGACGACGCGCTCTCGACGCGTCCGGGGCTGATTCTCGGCGCGGTGGGCTCGCGCGGGGCGCGCGACCTGATCCGCGCGCGGCTGCTCGACCAGCAGCTGGCCGAAGGCCGCGACTTCCTCTTCGTCGCCTAGAACTGCGGAACCGGGATTCTGCGGCAGTCGCCCGAGGGCGTGCGGACGACCAGCTGGCCCTCTTCGAGCTCCGCGCGGTCGCGGGTGCGGTCGCCGAGGGCGACGCGGCCCAGGCTGGTCAGCGTCCAGCGGCGCCCGGTCTTCCCGTCGGCCGCATAGTCCTGCGCCTTGAGCGTGACGAACAGGACCTGGAAGTCGATGCCGCTGCTGCCGCCGTTGACGGCCGTCAGGAGGGCGTGGGTTCCCTTGTCCGTGCGTCCCAGCCACCAGTAGCAGAAGAAGCCGTCCCCGAGCAGGGCGGGGTTCTCATAGCGCCACCCGTCCGCGCTGCGGCTGGACCGCCCGTCCGCATGCCGACGGCTTTTCGCGCAGCCTTCGACGTCGACCGCCGCGACCCCGTCTCCGCTCAGCTCATAGACGCAGGCGGCGGCGACGGGGCGGCCGTGGACCGCGAAGGCTTCGTCCGGGTTGAGCGTCGACGGTTCGTGGCAGCCCAGGATGGACAGGATGGCGACCGGCACGAGACCCCTCATACGACCCCCTCTCTCTGGATGCATTTTAGCACGAGACGGGGCCGGCTGTCGGGGGATTTCTCCGTCCCGAAGGTTTCCCTTGGAGTCCGCGGGTCTTTGTGTTTATACTCCGTCTGCCGCGCTGGACCAGGGAGGTAGCGGTGCCTTCGCCCGAAAGGGTGCCTCAACCCGCTTCAGAGGGGTCGACCGCTTCTCCGAGGGCGTCCGGTGTACAGAGCGCGCGGGCACGTGGCGTCGATCCGGGCGACCTCTGAAACTTAAGAGCGGTGAACCCCGCCAGAGCCGGAAGGCAGCAACGGTAGCCGATATCTTTCGTGTCCAGAGGTCTCCGTCCGGGGAGCCGGCGGCTCGTAGCGGTTGTCCGCCGTGGCGTTCGAAGAGAGGCTGCGCGGCGTAATAAAACTTCCCCGCTCCC
>DASQOM010000009.1:0-3808 GCA_035644495.1 Planctomycetota bacterium
CCGGCCCCCCGGCCCCCCGGCCCCTCGTGTAGTCTATACAGCTGTCATTGATATCAAATTGTACTGTTATGAAAAGAGGATTCATGCGAACGCCGCTTGCCGTTCTGGCCCTGCTGCTGCCCGGCGTCCCCGCCGCCGCCCAGGACTGGCCCCAGTGGCTGGGGCCGACGCGCGACGGCGTCAGCGCGGAAAAGGTCGGTCCGTGGAAGGGCGAGCCCCAGGCCGCGTGGAAGGTCCCCGTCGGCGAGGGCCACAGCTCGCCGATCGTCGCGGGCGGCCGCGTCTATCTGCACGTGAAGGCGGCCGGCAAGGAGGAGGAGGAGGTCCTCGCGGTGGACGCGGCGACGGGGAAGGAAGTCTGGCGGCAGTCGTATGCTCGGGTGCCGTTCGAGAGCATGTTCGGCCACGGCCCGCGCGCCACGCCGCTGGCGTCGGGCAACAGGCTCTATACGCTGGGCGTCACCGGGGTCCTGACCTGTTGGGAAGCGGCGACCGGGAAGCAGGTCTGGCAGAAGGACCTGCTCCAGGAGTTCGGCGCCCCCAACCTGAAGTTCGGCGTCTCCTGCTCGCCGATCCTCGAAGGCGACCTGCTCATGGTCAACATCGGCGGTCCGGGCGCGTCCATCGTCGCGCTCAAGAAGGACAGCGGCGAACCGGCGTGGAAGGCGATGGACGACAAGGCGAGCTACTCCTCGCCGATCGTGACCGGGACGGGGGCGGACCGGCAGGTCATCTTCCTGACGCAGAAGTCGCTGGTCGGCCTGTCGCCGGCGGACGGCAAGGTCTTCTGGTCGGTGACGATGGTCGACAAGCTGAGCGAGAGCTCGTCGACGCCGCTGCTGTCGGGCGGCCTCCTGCTGGGCAGTTCGATCACGAGCGGCAGCACCTGCGTGAAGCTCGAGTCGAAGGACGGAAAGCCGGGCGTCGCCGAGGCCTGGAAGAACCCGAAGCTCAACTGCTACATGTCCACGCCGATGGCGGTCGGGAAGGACCGGGTCTATATGGTGACTGGCAAGCTCAAGTTGCCCCCGTCGGCGACCCTGCGCTGCGTCGACGCTGCGACCGGCAAGGAGTTCTGGAACAAGCCCGACGTGGGCCTGTACCACGCGTCGCTGATCCGCCTCGCGGACGGGAAGCTGCTGATGATGGACGACGGCGGAAGCCTGGAGCTGCTGGACCCGAACGACACGGAGTACAAGGAGCTCGCGAAGGCGAAGATCTGCGGGCCGACGTGGGCGCATCCGGCGCTGGCCGGGGGCAGGCTCTATATCCGCGATCACGCAGACCTGCTCTGCGTGCCCCTGGGCGACTGAACACCAGGACACGAAGTCCCGAAGCGGTTCCAGCCCCGCCGTTTTCCGGTCAGTTCTCAGGGCCGGCGTCCGGAGTCCGCGACAACCGGGGCAACGGAAGCCGGGAACGGATGCCGGATGCCTCTTCAGGTCTTGCCGCAGCCGGCCGCCGGCGCCTGGTCGGGCGTGAGCAGCAGGAACGACGCGGCCACCGGGCCGTTCTTCAGCGCCTGCCAGTCGTGGATGTTGATCGTCACGCGCTCCCCGCGCGGGTAGACGTTGCCGTAGTCGTCCCTCACCTGGGCCAGCGGGCCCTGATAGACCGCGATATGCGCCGCGGTCTTCGGTCGATGGCCCGGCTTGCGCGCCAGGATCACGATCTCGCGCATCGCGACGTTGTCGACCGTGAAGTGGGCCTTGGGGGAGAACCTCTCGAAGCGGGCGTCGACGAAGCCCGCCGCCTGCAGCGCCTTCAGGGGCTCGGTATCGACGGGGACGCGTTTCACCGCGGCCGCGGGGCCCGGCAGCGCGAGCGTCCCGCAGAACGGCTGGTCGCCCGCCAGGCCGCGGATCCGCAGCTCGCCGCCCGGCCTCAAGGCGCGATACACGTCCTTCAGGAGCGGCGCCGGGTCGACGTCGTCGTTGAAGGTCCCCTCGAGCGCGGCCTCGTGGAGGCTGTTGTCGTCGTGGGGGACGCGCGCGGGCAGCGGCTCGCCGAGGCGGTGCGCCCACGTCATCCTGGGCCGCGCGACGTCCTTCGCGAACGCGGTCGACGCCGGCCTGGGAACCGTATCCTTGCCGAACTCCTCCCGGTCCTCCTCGAGGACGTAGACCTCCCACAAGGTCCGGTCGGGATCGGCGATCCAGAACTTCGTCTGCAGCGCGTAGCAGCATTCGACGCCTTCCTCGCGCTTGCAGGGGAATCCCGCCGCCTCGAGGCGCTCCTGGATCTTCACGAGCGCGGGGGCGTCGGGCACGCGCAAGCCGAGATGGTTCACGTTCCACCCCGGCGTCGTCGTGCCGGGGATCACCGACAGCACCAGCGGCGGGACGTCGACCTCCCACTTGGCGTAGTCGGCCTTGAGCTTCGCGGGCTCGGCGCCCAGGAGCGCCTTATAGAAGGCGATCGAGGCCGGCAGGTTCGAGCAGCTGACGGAGGCGTGGAACTTGGTCATGTCGCGACTCCCGGGAATTTCACCTTCCATGACGCGACGCCGAACAACAGGACGACGGGGGCCAGCCCGAGCATGGCCGGCCCGTAGGATCCATAATGCCGGTGCAGGGACTCGAAGATCAAGGGGCCCAGCGCCGATGCGACGACCGTGATCAGCTGGGCCGCGGACTGGATGCGGCCCAGGGATCCCTGCCCGAACGCCTGGCTCCAGAACGCGAAGTAGACGACGGTGATGATGCCGCCGGAGAGACCCATCAGGCTCGACGCGATCCACAGGGTCGTGAGCGAGGTGACGAAGGGGATCATGAGGAGGGCGCCCGCGTAGAAGAACATCGAGAAGGCATTGAGGATGCCGAGGGACCAGCGCTGGGAAAACCAGCCGGAGGCCAGCTGGGCGGTCAGGCCGAGCAGGAAGGTGATGCTCAGGATGTCGTGGTAGACCTTCGCGCTGAAGCCGCGCTCGGCGAAGATGGCCTCCTGGAAGAGCCCGAGGCCGGAGGAGGCGAGCATGAAGATGGCGGAGGATCCCGCGAAGATCCAGAAGGCCGGAGTTCTCAGGGCCTGCGCGAGGCCGGTCTCCGCAGGGGGAAGCGCCCCGGGAGCCACGACCCCGGCCGGCGGGGCCTCCCGCATGAACAACAGCATCAGCGGGGCGCCGACCAGCGCGACTGCGGCCGAGACGCCGGTCCACGCCGGGCGCCAGCCCTTCGTCTCCAGAACCTTGCCCACGACGCCGAAGGCGGCCGCGAAGAGGATGCCGACCAGGAAGGCGAAGAGTCCCATCTGCATCTGCGCGCGCACCGGGTGCCACTTGCCGACGGCCGTGACGCTGGCCGCGGAGAGGGCGCTCTGGCCGAAGCCCCGCTGCAGGGTCACGAGGATCAGCAGGGGAACAAAGCCCCCGGACTGCCGCACCAGGACCCAGGCGGTCGCGCCGGTGGCCGCCATCAGGAAGGTCAGCGTGAAGCGAAGCCCGAAGCGGTCGGTGATCCACCCGAACGGCAGGCAGAACGAGGCGCCGATCAGCGAGGCGACGGTATTGATCCAGGCGAAGTCCAGCCGGTCGACGTGGAGGTCGGCGATGAGGGACTCGGTGATCAGGGCGATGCCGTGGGTGCGACCGGGAAAGGTGCCGACCATCGCGACGGCCCCTAGGACGACGATGACCCAGCCGTAGCGGCGCGACGAAGTCATCGGAAGAAGACGTTGGTCTTGCCGTACTCCGCGTAGCGGTCCATCAGCCAGTCCTTGAACTCGGCATAATGGCGGTCGCGCTGCTCGCCGCCGTCGCTCTCGGCGTTGTAGCTCGTGTACAGCATGCGGCGCCAGCGGTCGGAGCGGT
>DASQOM010000010.1:0-28264 GCA_035644495.1 Planctomycetota bacterium
AGGAGCGGCCTGCGGCGACCCTGAAAATCTTGCGACTGACGCCGCCCAGCAACCTGTTCGCGCTCGGCGACCCGAATCCGCCGATCATCGCGCGGTTCCTGCCCGGGCAGCGGTTCGACTTTCAGGCGACGGTGGCGCCCGACGCCGGGCAGACCATTACCGACGCCGACTTCTGGGTGGACGGCAAGAAGGTGTCCGGCCCGGTTACTTCGACCCTCGCCACGGTTGCGGGCCTTCCCGCGGCCACGCGGATCTTCACGCGCCGCGCCTATTCCAGCAACAAGACCGGCGTGCGCCACCTAGTCGTCCGGGCCGCGCAGAGCGACGGCCAAGTCGTCACGGCCGAGGGCAATTTCGAGATCGTCCGGCTGGACGACGACGACCACGACGGCGACCGCGGAGGCCGCGCCAAGAACATCATCATCATGATCGGCGACGGCATGGGTATTGCCCACCGCACGGCGGCGCGCCTGATGCTGCACGGCGCGTACCAGGGCAAGTCCCGGGCGCCGCTCGCGATGGACACCTTCCCGACGACGGGCATCGTGACGACGCACTCCCTGAACTCCATCGTGACGGATTCCGCCCCCGGCGCCTTCTGCTATTCGGCGGGCAACAAGACCAACAACAACCAGCTGGGCGTGTTCCCCGACGACACGACGGATTTCTTCGACAACCCTCGCGTCGAGCTCATCGGGGAATACCTCGCCCGCACGGAAGGCCGAAGCCTCGGCATCGTGACCACCGCCGACGTGTTTGACGCGACCCCGGCCGCGTTCGGCGCGCACACGTCGAACCGCGGCGCGGGCACCGGCATCTGCGACGGATACCTGGACGAGCAGGTTCCGAACAGCAACCTTCGGGTCCTCATGGGCGGCGGCCGCAAGTGGTTCCTGCCCCAGGGCACGCCGGGATCCGCGCGGGTCTCGTCTCTCGATTACGTCCTTCCCGCCGAGCTCAGCACGGGCTGGGGAGTTGCGCCCGGCTCGCTCGACCCGACCCGCGATCTGATCGCCAACTTCCAGGGCGCCGGCTTCGCCTACGCGGCCAACAAGACCCAGATGGACGCCGCGGTCGGCGACCGCCTGCTGGGCCTGTTCGCCTTCTCCAACATGAACGTGTCTCTGGACAAGATCGGGAAGCGGCGCGGGACGTCGACGATCGTCGACGACTTCGGCTTCCCCGATCAGCCGATGCTCGATGAGATGACCGCCAAGGCGCTGGATGTGCTCCAGTCCAATCACCGCGGCTTCGTCCTGATGGTCGAAGGCGCCTCGATCGACAAACAGGCGCACAACATGGACACCGACCGCTGGATCCTCGAGGCCATCGAGTTCGACCGCGCCATCGGGGTCGCCAAGGCGTTTGCGGAGACCCATCGCGATACCTTGGTCATCGTCACGGCCGACCACGAGTGCTCCGGCGCGAACATCATCGGAGCCTCCACGGTCACCAACAGCGCCCTCGTCACGCGCTCGACGTCCGGCGGCGGCGCCGCCCAGCTGCGGGCGGGCGTCGTGGGCAACTATGATGCCGCCGGGTTCCCCGTCTACGTGATCGCCCCGGACGGCTATCCGGTCACCACCGATCCGGACTTCAAGCTCCTGATCGGCTACGCGGCCAATGCGGACCGCTACGAGGACTGGCTGACGAACCTGAAGCCGATCCAGGACACGCAGCAGCCGTTCATCGGCGTCGCGCCGCTCAACACGTATCCCGCCGGTCCCCTGAACCGCGACACCGCCGGCAATTTCCTGGTGACGGGACAGGTGGAAGGGACGACCGCGGTACACACTGCTTCCGACATCCCGTTGTCGGCGTTCGGCCGCGGCTCCTCGGCGTTCACGGGAGTCATGGACAACACGGATGTATTCTTCAAAGTCATGAAGGCAGCCCTCGGGGAGGGCAAGCACTAGCAGCGACCGATTCGAGAAGCCCCGGGCGGAGACGCCCGGGGCTTCTTTTCTTAGGGAGCGTCGTAGCGGACGATGGCCGACGAGGACCGGCCGAAGTCGAACAGATCGCCCACGGGCGTGAAGTCCATCCCCAACAAGGGGGCAAGGCAGCTGCCGACGGCCTCGTCGTGACGATGGCCCCAGCAGCGCGGATCGTCCGAGAGATGGCCCGTGTCCTTGTCGACGTTCCGCGCGCGGACGTCGGGCGGCGCATGCTCCGTCAGCGCGGCCCCCTTGAAGAGGCCCGCCTCGCACTGCTGCGTGATCCGCCGGAACCACTCGCGCGTCCGGGAGTGTTCGAGGTCCAGCCCGATGAAGGCGCCGTTCAGCAGCGACATCTCCATCGCGGCGTCGCGGGGGATGCCGAACGCGGCCAGACAGTCGTCGCTGGCCCAGTTGCCCAGGCGCTCGTCTCCCGACACGAAGCAGTGGCCGTCGTGCTCGATCCGCTCGAAGATCGGATCCAGCGGCTTTGTCGCGACGCAGGGCGCATCGAGCCAGAGCACCGAGCTGTGGCCGCGCCGCAGCGCTTCCGCGATCGCATAGAGCTTGAACCCATAAGGCGCCTGCTCGTGCCGGGGGGATCCGGGGGGGAGCTGGTTGGTCCACGTCAGCATGCGCCCGGACCAGCCGGCCTCGATGAGGCTGGAGAGGAGGCCGGCCTGCGCGGCCATATAAGGCCCCGTCGCGACGCTGACGACGGCGCGCCTAGCGGAATTTGTCGACATGGCCCGCGAAGGCCTCCAGGTCCTCGTACTTGTCGTTCCAGCTCGTGTACATGATGCCGATCGTGCCCTTCACGTGCGACGCCGCCTCGAGCCAGTCCCGCGCCCGCTCGGGCTTCTGGTCGTAGTAGCCCGCGATCAGGGTGCGCTGCCCGCGCGCCGAGAACCACTCCAGGCTCTCCCTCCGCTTGTCGTAGAACCAGGTCGCTACGATGACGTCGGGGTCGAGGCCCTCCCAGGTTCCGTCCATTCCGCCGCGGGCGAGATAGTAGTTGTCGTGCGCGTTGTGGTTGGGGTCGAACATGTCGCTCCACACATAGATACGGCTCGACGGCGCGAGGTCGCGCAGGATCCCGATGCAGGTCCGGACGTTGTCGGCGTAGATCTGGCCCGCCGTCATGTTCCGTTTCGTGCACGACGGATCCCAGTTGCAGACCCGCATCTCGTCGTGCGACATGAAGTACGCCTTCGCGTTGAAGATCCGGTGCAGCCGCGCGGCCTGATCGCGCAGCAGCTCGATCGTCTTCGGCTCCGACGGACAGATCATGACCTGGCCGCCGTCGGGGAAACGGAGCATATGGTAGTACGAAACGCGGAGCCTGGTCCCGTCGGCCAGGGGCGTCCGGATCGCCGGCACCTCGTGCCACTCGGTGTAGCCGCCCGGCACGTCCTCCCGGCCGAGCTTCGGATCGCGCACATACTGGAAGTCGATGCCCTCCCTCAGGGGCTCGTCGTCGGCGGTCTTCACGACGAGCGGCGCGCCGGGGCGGCGCACGACGTTGACGAGGCCGGTCTCCTCGATCCTCGGGTCCTTGAAGGCGGCCTCGCCCGTCCCGCCGTCCCAGCAGCCGATGGAGACCCGAACCTCGCGGTCGCCGAGCGAGTTGAAGACCGCGTGGTGCTCGGTCCAGTCCTGCGTGGGCTTCGCGCCCTGGAGGTTGAAGTTGAGCATGCGGCCGCCGCCGATGACGACGATGCGCGGCGTGCCTTTGAAGTCCCTCGTCCGGATGCGGACCGAAACGTGGTACTGGCGGCAGGGCTGGACGCGGACCTTCTGCCAGACGCGGGCGAGCTTTCCTTCCGGGTCCTTGACGATCCAGTCGGCGGACATCGTCGCGTCGCGATGGTCCCAGTCCGGGCGGAACGCGACGGGCAGGTCGGCCTCGACGCGGGCGACGCCGCCGCGGACGACGAAGAGCTGCTCGCGGACGGGGAGGCCCTCGGCCAGGTCGGGGTCCTGCGAGAGGAGGTTCTCGGAGTGCCCGATCTGGAACAGGGCGGGGACGAGGTCGATACGGCGCTCCGCGGCGGCGGCCTTGATCCGGTCGAGGTGGCGGAAGTAGTCCGCGTTCATCAGGGGCAGGTGACCGAAGTTGGGATCCTCGAGCAGGACGGTGTTGAAGCCGATCCTCGCGGCGCGGTCCATCAGGCCGATGAGCTTGTCGACGTTCTTCGATTGTTCGAGGTCGAGGGGATAGTAGACCCACTTTTCCTGGAGGGAGAGCGGGCCCAGCTCCGGCGGGGCGGGGGGCGGACTGGAGCAGCCGGCGAGTGAAATCGCGACGAGAAGCCAGGATCGCATGGGCCAGAATGCTACCAGCCCGCGGGGGGCGAGGGAAGCAAGATGCTCGACAGGGGGCGCGCGGCGAGGAATAATCCCTGTACGGGAGGAACGCACCCCATGAAGAAACTTCTGGCGGCAGCCCTGCTGGTCCTGATCATTCCGGCGTGCATGCACAAGACGCAGAACGAGGAGCGCTGGGACCACCTGGACGGGAAGACGGTGATCCTGATGGACGGCTATGAGCGGGTGGTGCACTCCAATCCGGAATGCCCGCAGCTCAAGGCCGCGCGCGGCACGCCGAAGCAATGCAAGGTGAGGGACGGCCGCCTCATCGACGAGAACGGCAACTTCCAGAACGGCCCCGAGACCCGCTTCGCGCTCTGCTCCTGCGTGCAGTGACGCCGTCGTGGGCGACGAAGCCGCGGCCTGGGCGGCCCTGAAGGCGGCCTAGCACCACGCGGGATGCTCGGAGACGGCGCAGGCGCTCTTGGCGATCGGCGGCGATCCCGCCCCTGCGGTCCGCGCCGTCGAAGCCTGCCGGCGGGCGATGGCGGATTTCGAGAAGGGTCCCGATATCGCGGGGCTCCGCGCCGTCAAGGACCGGCTGCTCGCCCTCGGCCTGTGGGAGCCCGCGATGTCCGTCCATGCCGGATTGGCCGACGATGCCGCGCGGCGGGGAGTTCTGTCCGAGGCGCGCGGACTCTATGCCACCGCCATCGGCTGCGCCGAGGCGGGCGGCGGACAGTGGCTGGGGATGAACATCCTCCGCAGGCTCGCGATCGCCGAACTGAAGGCCGGCCTCCCGCAACAGGCCGTCGACAATCTCCGCCACGCCCTCGACCGCCTGAAGTCCGTCAAGCTCCTCAACGCCCGGCTCGTGGAAGCGGAGTGCCTCGACGCGATGGGCGACGGGTACGCGGCGATGGGCGAGCGGACCCGTGCGGAGGAATGCTGGAAGGACGCGGCCGCGCGCCAGGAGGGACTGGAGCGCGGCAACGCGGCCCGGAAGATCCGCGCGAAGCTCAGCGCTTCCTGAAGCGCGGGCGGTTCGCGTCGAAGTCGGGCCGGGGGATTTCCTTCTTCAGCGGCGCGTCCCGGCGCGTCGAGGTCATCCTCCAGACGGCCAGCCCCTTCTGCCGCGCGATGATCTCGCGCCGCGTCCGGCCGCGCGGCGCGTCGGGCCAGGGGCCTTTCAGCGGCGCCGGGTCGAAGTGCTTCTCCACGGCCTTCAGGAGATACGACCAGTAGGACTTGTTGTCGGTCTGCAGCACCAGCAGTCCGCCGCGGCGCAGCACGAGCCAGAGTCGCTCGAGATACTCCGGCGTCAACAGCCGCTTGGAGATGTCGGCGACCTCATAGTAGGGCTGCGGATGATAGATATGGATCTCGTCGACGGAATCCGGAACGAGCCGCTGGTGAAGCCAGGGCATCGCATCGCCGGTCACGAAGCGGACGTTCGGCAGCCCGCGCTGGTTCGCACGGTGGGCGGCATGGTCGATCGCGACTTGGACGAGATCGATCCCGAGGTGGTCGCGGTCGGGCCGCGCCACGGCGGATCCGATGAGGAAGCGGCCGTTGCCGCAGCCGAGGTCGACGACCCGCGGGGCGCTGCGACCGAACACGCCGTCCCAGTCGAAGGGCTGGCCGGGGTCGCGGTACCCGGTCTTCGTCCAGCGATCCCGGGGGACCAGGCGACCCGGGACCGGGACGCCGAACTCCGTCTCGCTCACCGGAGGCCGTAGAACTTTTCGGCGCTGCCGCCGAGGATCTTCGCGCGCTCCGCCGCGCCGAGGGTCGCGATCAGCTCCTTCAGCGCGCCGAAGACGTTCGGATAGAGCGCGGCGAGCAGGCAGACGGGCCAGTCGCTTCCGAACATGCAGCGATCCGGGCCGAAGGCCTCGAGCGCGGCATCGACATAAGGCTTCAGGTCCGCGGGCTTCCACGACTTCCAGTCCGCCTCGGTCACCATCCCCGACAGCTTGCAGGACACGTTGGGGAATTTCGCCGCGGCCTTCAGATCGTCGATCCAGCCCGCGACGACCTGGTCCTTGATCCGCGGCTTCGCGAGGTGATCGATGACCATCCGCAGGTTCGGCAGCTTCTTCGCTAGCGTCGCCGCGTGCTTCAGGTGCTTCACGTAGAAGAGCAGGTCGAAGGGAACGTCATGTTTCTCGAGGACCTTCAGGCCTCGGACGACGTCGTCGCGCACGATGAAGTCGTCGTCCGCCTCGCCCTGGGTGATGTGGCGGATGCCGACGAATTTCGGGTTGTCCTTGAACTCGAGGAGCTGCTCCTCGCATTTCGGACTCGCGAGATCGACCCAGCCGACGACGCCGAGGATGAACGGATGCTTCTTCGCGAAATCGAGGGCCCAGCGGTTCTCATCGACGTCGTGCTGGGTCTGGACGAAGACGGAGCCGTCGATGCCGTTCCAGTGAAGCAGGGGGGCCAGGTCCTCCGGCAGGAAGGACCCCGAGATGGGCTTGTGCTTCGGCTCGTCGAGCCAGACGTCGCCCTTGAACCGGCCCCGTTGCCAGAAGTGCTGGTGCGCGTCGATCGTTCGGCTCATGCGCCTCCGCGTTTCAGGCTCCGGCGTGAGTCGCCCGCGCTGCGACCTTCGGTGCGGCGGGCTCGTCGTTGTTCTCCGGACGACCTTCGATATAGAACCAATCCTTGATGGGCGCAAGGATGTCCTGCACTTCGCGCATCAGGATCTCGTCGACGGGCTCCTCGACCCACTTCGCCCACTGGGCGACGCGTTCGGGGCTGGCCGAGCCTGCGATGCAGGTCGAGATGTCGGGATTCCGCACGGAGAACTGGACGGCGAGCCGGGCGATGTCGTTCCCGCGCTTCGCGGCGTGCTCGGCGGCCTTCTTCGCCGTCTCGCGGACGAGGGGCGTCGCCTTGTGCCAGGAGGGCAGCGGCGCGTTCGACAGCAGGCGGGCGGAGAAGGGGGCGGCGTTCATGACGCCCGTGCCCTTCGCCTTCGCGAGCGGGACCAGGCCCTCCAGCATCGTGTTCTGCAGCGTGTAGTGGTTGTACGAGAGCAGCACGTCGATCGGCGCGTTCGCGAGCACGTACTGGAACATCTTCATCGGGTAGCCGGAGACGCCGACGAAGCGCACCTTGCCCTGCTGCTGGATCTTGCGCAGCGCAGGCAGCGTCTCGTTCACGATCTGGCTCATCTCGACGAACTCGAGGTCGTGGCAGAGGCAGAGGTCGAGGTGGTCGACGCGCATGCGCTTCAGGCTGACGTCGACGCTTTCGACGACGCGCTTCGCCGAGAAGTCGAAGTGGGCGGCGTCGTAGCGGCCGAGCTTGGAGCCGAGGATATAGCGGTCGCGCGGGACGCCTTCGAGGGCGACGCCGAGGAGCACCTCCGACATGCCGCGGCCGTAGAAGGGCGACGTGTCGATGAAGGTCATGCCGCAGTCGAGGGCGACGCGGACGGCCTTCATCGCCTCGTTGATGTCGATGCCGCGGAACTCGGCGCCCAGGGAGGACGCGCCGAAGCTGAGGATCGGCAGCTGGAGGCCGGTCTTTCCGAGCGCGCGGGTCTTCATGACATCCTCACTCCCAGGACGAGCAGCAGGTTGGCGAAGCGCTGCTGATCGGCGGTCTGGATCGTCAGCACGTGATCGGGCGTCGCCACCGCCTTGTAGAACTTCCACTTCTCGATGGGCTGGAGTTTGAGGTCGAGCTTCGCCTTCTTGAAGACGGCGCGGTACTCCGCCCAGACGGGCGGGTCGGCCTTCAACGCATAGGGGCCGCTGCGCTCGTAGTCCATCGTGTGCGCCGCCTCGAAGGGGACCGCGGTGAGCAGGGCCTCGAGCACCTGCGTGCAGGTGACGACGCCGGGGGAGAGGTTCAGGCTCACCTGCTCGGCGTTCGGGCCCATCGTCGTCGACGCGGGATAATTGCCGTCGGCGATGAGGATCTTCGCGTGGTGTCCGGCGCGGCCGAGGACTTCGAGGATCTTCGGATGGATGAGGCCGTGGTTGAGCATAGGCGTTATCGGAAGAATCTCCGGATGCCTTCCATGGCGAGGCGCGCGGCCGTGTCCGGATCGGGCCAGGGAAGCGCCTCCGCCGACAGGTACCCCTTATAGGCGATCGCGTCGAGCGTCATGGCGACGGCGCGGAAGTTCGTGTGGCCCTGCCCCGCAGGACGGCGGTTCGAGTCGGCCAGCTGCACGTGCGAGAGGTGATGATGGCCGCTCCGCAGCGCCGCGAGCAGATCGTCCTCCTCGATGTTCATATGGAAGAGGTCGGCGAGGATCGTCACGTTGCGGGTGGAGAGGGTCCGGATCAGCTCGACCGCGTCGCCGATCGTGTTGACGACGTTGCCCTCATAGCGGTTGAGCGGCTCGAGGAGGAACGTCGTCCCCGCCTTCCTCGCGCGCTCGCCGAACTCGTCGAGCGCGGTGCGGAGATGGCCGAGCGCGGTCGGCTTGTCGACGGGACCGCCCCAGCGGCCCTGCATCGAGCCGAGGATGGCGGGCGCGCCGAAGCGTCCGGCGAAGTCGATCATGGAGTTCACGAACTCGCGGCCCTGGCGCCGGACCTCGGCGTCGGGGCTGGTCAGCGTCAGCTTGCGGATCACGGCGCCGGCGCCGGTCCCCATCGCCGCGAGCTTGAGTCCGTGCTCGTTCAGGCTTCTTTCGAGGAGGTCCGCGTCGACGCCTTCCGCCGACGGCGGGAACACTTCGATGGCGTCGTAGCCGAGCGCCTTCGCCTTCGCGCAGGCGACGGGCAGCGGATCCCAGAGGATGAAGGGGCCGCCCCTGGCCTCGGGGACGAGGCTGACCGTGAGCGACGTCGGATTCATTCGCCGACCTCGACCATCAGTTTGATCATCCCCGCCTCGGGCTTCGTCGCCTCGGGGAAGTAGGAGATGTACTGGTCGAACGTCGTCCGGTGCGTGACCCAGGGCTTCGTGTTGATCTTCCCGTCCTGCATCAGCTTGACGATCGCGTCGAAGTCCGGCGGCAGCGAGTTGCGCGAGGCGAAGATCGTGATCTCGCGCCGGTGGAAGAGCGGGTCGGGGAACGAGACGTTCTCCGGGGTGATGCCGACGAAGACCAGGCGCCCGGTCGGCGCGACGAAGTGGATCGACTGGCTCATCGCGCCCGCGTGGCCGGTCGCGTCGATCACGACCGGGAACGCGCCGTCGAGCTTCTGCTTCTCGGTGCCGTCGGCGAGGACGGTGGCGTCGACGCCCATCTCCTGCTTCGCAAACTCGAGGCGGCGCGGGTTCACGTCGAGCACCGTCAGCCGGGAGCCGCGGACTTTGGCGAACTGCATGGCGGAGAGGCCGATGGGGCCGCCGCCGACGACGAGGACCTCCTCGCCCTTCTGCGGGGAGCCGCGTTCGACGGCGTGATAACCGATGCCCAGCGTTTCGACGAGCGGGAGCGCGTCGGGCGGCAGGTCGCCGGACGGATGCAGCTTGCGCGCCGGCAGCACGAAGCGCGGGCGCAGGCCGCCGTCGGTCATGACGCCGAGGACCTTGAGGCTTTCGCAGCAGTTGCCGCGTCCCGCCCTGCAGGCGCGGCAGGTCTGGCAGTTCAGGTACGGCTCGACCGCGCAGCGCTGGCCCGGCTTGACGTTGGCGACGTCCGGCCCGACCTCGAGCACTTCGACGCCGAGCTCGTGGCCGGGGATGCGGGGATAACTGTAGAAGGGCATCTTGCCGAGGAAGCCGGAGACGTCGGTGCCGCAGATGCCGACGAAGAGGACGCGGACGAGCGCCTCGCCCGGGCCGGGCTTCGAGGGCTCGTCGATCTGGATCTGGGCGTAGTGGCCGGGCTTCTCGAGCCGGATCGCCTTCATGCCTTCACCGTCGCCCGCTTCTTCGCGGCCTTCATCTTCAGCCCCTTCACGTGGCGCCCGAGGTGCAGCTTCAGGCACTCCGTGTAGAGGTCCTCCTCCTTCGCGAGCAGCGCGAAGATGCGGTCGCGGTAGAGCCAGTTCCCGGACTCGTCCTTCGCGGTGAAGGCCGAGCCGTAGGTGACGTGCATGATCTGCCGGCCGTCGTCCTCGACGACATAGACGCGCTCGAGGTCGGCGTCGGTCAGCGTGTCGGGCGCGGGGACCCGGGCGGGGTCGCCGGAAATGTGGTAGCTGGCGACGTCCTTCGCGAACTGGCCGCGGACGAAGGCGCAGATCTCGCGGAAGAGGGCGGGGTCTTTGCGGGCGATGACGCGGACGGCCTCCATCCAGCTCGTGCCGGCGGTCTTCAGGTGGAAGCGGCCTTCGGTGGCCTTGGCGATCATCGGGTAGATCGAGAACTTGTCGCTGCCGGAGTGGACGGAGATCTTGTAGCCGCCGTGCGCGCGGGCGAGGACGGCGTGCTCGACGACGGAGTCCTCGAGGACCGGGCGCTCGCCCTTATAGTCGACGCCCTTCTCGAATTCGCCGACGAAGCGGGGCGCGAAGCCCTCAAACTTCATGCCGCGCTCGGCGAGCTCGCGGGCGATGAAGACGTGCTCGGCGCCCGTCGTGACGGCGCCCGTCTCGTCGACGGCGATCTCGATCTCGCAGGCGCGGCCCTTCGTCTTCCGGCGGACGCGCTTCTCCATCTCGATCCAGTAGGGGATGGCGCGGCCGTATTTGACGATCGCCTCGCGGAAGGCGCGGCCCTCCATGCGGACGGCGACCTCCTTTTCGAAGGTGAACGTCTTGCCGGAGTATTTCTTCTCCCAGCCCTTCGCGTCGGGAACGTCGACCAGGATCTTCTTATAGGCCTGCTCGAGGTCGGCGTCGTTCATGCGCGGCGCGGCGTCGATGACCTTCTCGATGGCGTCGAGGGTGAAGCTGACGAAGCCCGCCTCGGCGCAGCGATCGACGTCGTCGAGGGTCTTCAGGTGGTCGGCGTCGGCGCCGAAGCCGCCGAGGTGGCCGGACTGAAGGGCGCCGAAGACGGCGGCATCGAGCACGTCCGCGGGCGCGCGCTGGGTGCGCGTCATTTCGCGGATCGATTGCTGGGCGAGGTTGGGGAAGTAGCCGCTGCCCTGGAGGGCGAGCAGGTGGCCGGGGGTCGCCATGCCGGTGCGGTCGCCGAAGCCGAACGACGGGGTCTTCCCGGTCGGACGCGGCTGGAGGAAGGGAAGCGCCTCGCGGAGGGCGACGAGGATGTCGTGGACGGCGTCGAGGAGGAGGACGTCGTCGCCGTCGAGCGCGGCGGCCGTGCCGTGGAGGCGGGCGGCCCAGCGGGGCTTCTTTCCGGCGGGGTAGCCGACGGCGACCTGGCGGTCGGTCCCGCTGCGGCCGGCGAGGATCCAGCCGCCCGTCAGGGTGACCGCGGACTCGGGGTAGGCGCGGCCCCAGCGGCCGAGGGCGGCCACGGCGGCGGCGCGGCGGCGGGCGACCGCGGGCGCCGTCCGGGAAGCGCGGATGTCCATGTCGGGGAGTCCTTTCTGAAGCGACCTTACGATACCCCGGGCCGCCTTCCGGGCAAATACTCTTTTGCGAAAAAAACCATCGTTTTTTTACATCAGTCTAGGGTAGAATATCCATGAACTGATGCAATTACTCTAGTTTTTTACATGACCCGTCGACGCCGGTCCCGGCCGCACGTGGCGCTGATCATCGAGTCGTCGATCGAGTACGGGCGCGGGGTGCTGCGGGGCATTGCGAGGTACCTGAGGGAGCACGGGCCGTGGTCGATCTTCCTGGAGCAGCGGGAGCTCGGTGCGGCGCTGCCGAAGTGGATCCGGGAGTGGGACGGAGACGGCATCATCACGCGCAGCGACGATCCGCGGATCGTCCGGTCGGGACTGCCGACCGTGGGCCTCTATGACCGGGCGGAGGACCGGCTGCGGCTGCCGATGATCCTGAACGACAACCTGGCCGTGGGGAGAATGGGGGCGCGCCACCTGGCCGACCGCGGCTTCCGCCATCTCGCGTACTACGGGGTGCGGCGCGAGCGCTGGTCGGAGCTGCGGTTGGCGGGGGCGGCGGACGTGGCGCGGGCGGCGGCGGCGACCTTCGCGAAGCACCCCTCCGGCGGGGAGTGGGAGGCGTCGCAGGAGCGGCTCACGCGATGGATCGCCGCCCTGCCGCGGCCGCTGGGGCTCGTCGCCGCGAACGACCTTCACGGGCTGCGGGCGCTCGACGCGTGCCGCCGCGCCTCGCTCGTGGTGCCCGAAGAGGTGGCCGTCGTCGGGGCGGACGACGACGCGGAGGTCTGCGAGCTGTCGGATCCGCCGCTGTCGAGCGTGACGTTCAACCCGGAGCGCGTGGGCTACGAGGCGGCCGCCCTGCTGGAGCGGCTGATGGGAGGCCGCACGGCGCCCTCGACGCCCCTCCTGGTCCCGCCGCTGGGGGGTTCCACCCGGCAGTCGACGGACATCCTGGCGATCGACGATGCGGACGTGGCGAAGGCGATCCATCACATCCGGCGTCACGCGACGGAGGGGATCACGGTGGAGGACGTCCTGCGGGAAGTCCCGCTGACCCGCCGTGCGCTGGAGCACCGATTCCGGCGGCGGCTGGGACGCACGCCGAAGGAGGAGATCCAGCGGCTGCGCTTCGAGCAGGCCCGGAGCCTGCTGGCGTCCACGGACCTGCCGGTGGCGCGGATCAGCGACCGCTTGGGCTTCCACCAGCCGGCCTATCTCAGTGCGGCCTTTCAGCGGGAGGAGGGCATGAGCCCGTCGGCCTACCGGAGAAACCACCGATCCTGAGACCGGGGATTTCACGCTTCCCACGCGTACCATTTTTTGCCGGTTCCTACACGCCGGTAACTCTCTCCGCTAGTTTTCGGGGCGGCCCCCTGGGGAAGCCGTCTGGCATGGCACTTGCAATTACCGCCGGAACCCGGGAGCCGGGTCGCCGTGGGCCCGTCTCCCGGATCATCCGGAGCATGCCGTCCGAATCGTGCACCGGGGCGGGGCAGCAATGGAGCGCTTGGTTTTGATTGAAGTGGTTCCGTCAACCGGTATCATGTCGCGTTGAACAGCTGGGGGATTCTAGGTAATTGGAGGAAATATGCTGATGGTAGCCCGTAATGCGCGTCAGGAGGCGATCAAGGCCATCGCCGCGACGCAGCCCGTCAAGTCCGCGGTGGATCATACGAAGACGTCGATCTCCGAACTGTACGGCGAGAACGTTTTCAACATGGGGCTGATGCGGAAGGTGCTCCCCAAGAACGTCTTCTCCTCCCTGGTGAGGACCATCGAGAAGGGCGAAAAGCTCGACTCGACGAACGCCGACGCGATCGCCAGCGCCATGAAGGAATGGGCCGTCGCGAAGGGTGCGACCCACTACGCGCACCAGTTCCAGCCCATGACCGGGATCACCGCGGAGAAGCACGACTCGTTCATGAACTACACGGCGGACGGCACCGCCATCAACGAGTTCTCGGGCAAGGTCCTGATCCAGGGCGAGCCCGATGCCTCCAGCTTCCCCTCCGGCGGCCTGCGTGCGACCTTCGAGGCGCGCGGCTACACTGCCTGGGATCCGACGAGCCACGCCTTCATCCTGGAAGCCGTCAACGGCAAGACCCTCGTCATCCCCACCGCGTTCTGCGGCTGGAAGGGCGAGGCGCTCGACGAGAAGACCCCGCTGCTCCGCTCGACGGACGCCCTCTCGAAGCAGGCGGTCCGCCTCCTCAAGATCCTCGGCAAGGAGGTCAGCCGCGTCTACTCGACGATGGGCCCCGAGCAGGAGTACTTCCTGATCGACCGGAACTTCTACCTGCAGCGCCCCGACCTGATCGCGGCGGGCCGCACCCTCTTCGGCGCGAAGCCCCCGAAGGGCCAGGAGATGGAGGACCATTACTTCGGCTCGATCCGTCCCCGCATCCTCGCGTTCATGAACGACGTCGAGACCGAGTGCTACAAGCTCGGCATCCCCCTCAAGACGCGCCATAACGAAGTCGCACCCGCGCAGTTCGAAGTGGCGCCGATCTTCGAGGCGGCCAACGTCGCCGCCGACCACAACATGGTCGTGATGGAGATCTTCCGCCAGGTCGCGAACAAGCACGGCCTGCAGGCGCTCTTCCACGAGAAGCCCTTCGCCGGCGTGAACGGCTCGGGCAAGCACAACAACTGGTCGATGGCGACCGACAAGGGCGAAAACCTGCTCGAGCCCGGACACACGCCCGAGGAGAACGCCCAGTTCATCGTGTTCCTCGCGGTCGTCGTGCGCGCGGTCAACAAGTGGGCCAAGCTGCTCCGCGTCGGCATCGCCCAGTCGGGCAACGACCACCGCCTCGGCGCGAACGAGGCCCCTCCCGCGATCATCAGCGTGTACCTGGGCGAGAAGCTCCAGGACGTGGTCGACGGCATCGTCAAGGGCGCCAAGGGCAAGAGCCGCGTCGGCGGCACGCTCGACATCGGTGCGACGATGCTCCCCACGCTCCCCCGCGACGCGTCGGACCGCAACCGCACGTCGCCCTTCGCCTTCACGGGCAACAAGTTCGAGTTCCGCGCGGTCGGCTCCTCGCAGGCCATCGCCCGGCCGAACTCCTACGTCAACGTCGCGGTCGCCGAGTCGATCGACTACGTGGCGACCGAGCTCGAGAAGAAGCTCAAGAGCGGCAAGGATCTCCACACCGCGATCAACGCCGTGGTGAAGGACGTCTTCGCGGAGAACATGAAGGTGGTCTGGAACGGTGACAACTACACCAAGGAGTGGCACGCCGAGGCCGCCAAGCGCGGCCTGCCGAACCTGAAAAACACCGTCGACGCGGTGGAGTCCCTGGAGGACAAGGACATCGTCAAGCTGCTCTCGACCTACGGCGTCCTCAGCGAGGAGGAGGTCTCCAGCCGCCACGTGATCATGCTGGAGAACTACATCAAGACGATCAACATCGAGGCGCTGACGGCGTCGAACATCGCCCGCCAGATGCTGCTGCCGGCGTCCCTCAAGTACCAGCTCCAGCTCGCCGAGACCGTGAACGCGACGAAGGCCGCCGGCGTGAAGAGCGCCTCGGCCGCGGAGAAGGGCCTCAAGGAGGTCTGCGAGCTGACGGCCGCCCTCGCCGAGGCCATCGAGGAGCTCGACAAGACGCGCGCCGAAGCCGACGAACACGGCGGGGATCACACGAAGCACGCGAAGTACTATCGGGACGAAGTCGTCCCCGCGATGCTGAAGGTCCGCGAGGCCGCGGATGCGCTGGAGCTGCTGGTCGACGATCAGCTCTGGCCGCTGCCGAAATACCGCGAGATGCTGTTCGTGTACTAAAGCAAGTTCCCTGAAAAGCCCCCCGGCTTGACGGCCGAGGGGTTTTTTCATTTTAAAGGGCATGGTGTCGACACGGCCCCTGGTCCTGCTCCTTCTCCTCCTCGGGGGATGCTCGATCCCGGGTGAAGAGCGGCCCGCGGCCGGGAAGCCCCTGCTCCGCGTCTGGCTCGGCACGACGCCGACGATCGACGGCGTGATCTCGCCGGGCGAGTGGGACGACGCGACATCGTTCCGCGGCGTGCGGGGCTGGACGCCGACCTTCACGCCCACGACGGACGACGCCGATCTCTCCCTCGAAGGCTCGGTGAAGCACGACGGGAAGAATCTCCATTTCGCGTTCCGCGTCACCGACGACCTGCTGTACGGGATCGACGCTCCGCGCTGGCTGCCCCGGGAGAATCCGAAGGCCCACGAGCTGACGCGCGAAGGCTTTCCCTGGTTCGGCGACGAGATCGAGATCCTCATGAACTGCCGGCCCACGGGCGCCGAGCGCGACGGCGTCGGTGCCGCGGGGAACGGGTCGAGCTGGCAGATGGTCTGCAACCTGACGAAGTCGCGGCTGGGCGGGGTGGGCGCCGGCGGCCTCCTCGAGGGCGAGCCGCGCTCGGATCCGAAGGCCTGGGACACATACCGGCGATGGATCCTGTCGGGCGCGATGACGGCGGCCGCGCGGCCCCTGCCGGACGGAAAAGGCTACGTCATCGAGTGGACGATCCGCGCGGATCCCTGCCTCGAGGTGAAGCCCGGCGTGTTCTGGAGTCCGGATCTGGGCGAGACGCGTCTGGGCCTGAACCTCGCGGTGGGCGACCTCGACCGTCCGGAGCAGGGGGCGGGCAACTTCGGGGGCTTCCACCACGAGGACTGGTGGTCCGGCGGGCCGAGGACGCGGACCGACCTCAACAACTTCGGCACGCTGCTCCTCCTGCCGGGCCGCCGCTAACGGATCATGAGCGCCGCGTAATTTCTCCGTTAAGGGCTCGAGCGTTCAAATCCGACGCTCGAGCGTTTTCCTCCTCCGCTTCGCCGGGCGTTGTGCCATAATTGAGTTCGGAGGGGGGAAAAAAAGATGCGGTTCCAGGATTCGTCCTTCGCCATCATCCTCCAGGACGACCTTCTCCTTCTCGTGAAGGCTCACGACAAGGAAAACTGGCAGCTGCCCGGCGGCCGCCTGGAGGCCGGCGAGACCCCCGTCCAGGCCCTCGTCCGCGAGGTGCTCGAAGAGACCGGACTCGAGGCCGAGGCGCTGCGCCTGACCGGCGCCTATCGGCGCGAGGACGGCACCGTCGCGCGCATCTACGAGACCCGCGCCCGCGGGACGCTCAACGGCCCCGACGGCGAGATCGAAGCCCAGCGCTGGGTCTCCATCCGCGACGCCAAGGAGATGGTCAGCGCCACCACGCGCAAGCGCCTGGTGGAGGGCCTCGCCCGCATCCTGACGACGGCCGGCGCCCACAAGGATTAGGGGCCAAATCCCGAAACTTCGCCCCCCCTCCGCGCATACTATTTAAAGGCGACCCATTTCATGGAGCGGGGACTGTGTTTTCGAGAGCTTCCGTCTATTCCTCCGGCGCGTTCATCGCGCTGATCTTCGGCACCTTCGGGGCCGCGCCGCTGCATCCCCAGGCCGCTCCCGCCTCCACCGACTCCTACGCCGCCAAGATCCAGCCGCTGCTGGGCAAGTATTGCTACAAGTGTCACGGACCCCAGCTGAAACCCAAGGCCGACCTCAACCTCTCCAAGTTCTCGTCCGAGGCCTCCATCCGCGAGAACCGAAAGATCTGGAAGGGGGTCCTCACCAAGACGCTGGTGAAGGAGATGCCGCCCGACGACTTCCAGCCCCAGCCCACCCAGGAGGAGCGCGACACCCTCTCCCGCTTCATCGAGGCCGCGCTCGACAAGGTCGATCCCGGCGCCCCGAAGGTCGCCGGCCGCGTGGTCTCCCACCGCCTCAACCGCATCGAGTACAAGAACACGATCCGCGACCTCCTCGGCGTGGACTTCAACCCGTTCAACGACTTCCCGCACGACGACGTGGGCTACGGCTTCGACAACATCGGCGACGTCCTCTCCATGCCCCCGCTGCTGCTGGAGAAGTACGTGGCGGCGGCAAGGAAGATCGCCGAGCAGGCCGTGACCGGCAAAGAGAAGGACCGGCTGATCTTCACCTCGAAGCCCGGCGGCGCGGCGGAGCCGGCGGCCGGATCCGCGGCCAAGCCCAAGACCAACCGCGACTTCGCCAAGGACTGCCTCACGAAGCTCGGCACGCGGGCGTTCCGCCGCACGATCCAGTCGGACGAGATCGAGCGGCTGCTCAAGCTTTACGACGTCGGCGAGAAGATGGAGGGCGGCGACTTCGAGAAGTCGATGAAGCTGCCGATCCGCGGCCTGCTCATCTCGCCGTTTTTCCTGCTGCGCGTCGAAGCCGAGGGCTTCGCCGACACGTATCCCCTGGCGCCGTTCGAGCTGGCGAGCCGCCTGTCCTACTTCCTCTGGAGCAGCATGCCCGACGACGAGTTGCTCGACCTCGCGAAGACCGGCAAGCTCCTGAACAACGCCGTGCTCGAGGCGCAGACGCTTCGCATGCTGAAGGACCCCAAGGGTTTCGCGCTCGCCGACAACTTTACGCCCCAGTGGCTCCAGATCCGCCGCCTCGAGGACATGAAGTTCGACTCGGCCCGCTACCCCTCCGCGGACGCGGGGCTGCGGAAGGACATGATCCAGGAGACGGTCCTCTTCTTCGACGCCGTGATGAAGGAGGACCTGAGCATCCTCACCTTCCTGGACGCCGACTTCACGTTCGTCAACGAGAAGCTCGCCCAGCTCTACGGCTTGGCCGGCGGCGGCAGCTTCCAGAAGGTGAAGCTGTCGGATCCGAGGCGCGGAGGCGTCCTCACGATGGCCGCGGTGCTCGCGGCGACGTCGGACCCCGACCGCACCAGCCTGGTGAAGCGGGGCAAGTGGGTGCTGGAGACGATCCTGTCGACCCCGCCGCCGCCGCCGGTGCCCGACGCGGCGAACCTGAAGGACGATCCCGAGGTGGCGCGGCTGCCGCTGCGCGAGCGGATGGAGAAGCACCGGACGGATCCCAACTGCGCGTCCTGCCACAAGCGGATGGACCCCATCGGCTTCGGCTTCGAGAACTACGATGCGATCGGCGCCTGGCGCGACCAGGACCAGGGCAAGCCGGTCGACTCCGCCGCGGAGCTGCCGGACGGAAAGAAGTTCAACGGGCCGATCGAGCTGAAGAAGATCCTGAAGGAAAAGAAGGGGGAGTTCCTCGAGGGCTTCACCGAAAAACTGCTCACCTACGCGCTGGGGCGGGGCGTAGAACCTTTTGACGGGCCGGTGGTGAAGTCGATTTCGGACACCGTGGCCAAGAAGGACTACAAGTTTTCTTCGCTCGTGACCGAAATCGTGAAGAGCTACCCGTTTATGTATCGACAGAAGGACAGGGGAAAGAAATGAGCCGAAACCTGATCACCCGGCGGACGATGCTGCGCGGCGCGGGCGCCGCGATCGGCCTCCCGTTCCTCGAGGCGATGTTCCCCCGGACGCTCCTGGCCGCCCCGGCGGCGAAGGTGCCCGTGCGGGCGGCGTTCTTCTACATCCCCGTCGGCATGAACATGGAAGCCTGGCGGCCGCCGAAGACGCCCGGCCTCCCCGAGACGCTCGCGCCCCTCAAGGCGTTCGCCGGCTCGATCTGCCACATCACCGGCCTCCAGCAGAAGAACGCGGAAGGCCTCGGCGACGGCGCCGGCGACCACGCCCGCGACGGCGCGGTCTACCTCACCGGCATGCACCCGAAGAAGACGGACGGGAAGGATATCAATGTCGGCGTCTCCGTCGACCAGGTGATCGCCCAGCAGGTCGGGGGCGACACCCGCTTCCCGTCGCTGGAGATCGGCACGGACGGCGGCGCGCAGTCCGGCAACTGCGACTCCGGCTACAGCTGCGCGTACTCGTCCAACATCTCCTGGCGGACGGCGAACCAGCCCAACGCGAAGGAGACCAGCCCGCGCAACCTGTTCATCCGCCTTTTCGGCGATCCGAAGGCCCGCGCCTCCGAGGCGGAGATCGCCCGCGAGGCCTCCTATACCCGCTCCATCCTCGACATGGTGAACGAGGACTCGAAGCGCCTGCGCGCGCGGCTCGGGACGAGCGACCAGGGCAAGCTCGACGAGTACCTCGAGGGCGTCCGCGCCATCGAAAAGCAGATCCAGGGCGCCGAGAAGATGGCGGCGAACCCGCCCCCGAACATCGAACTGCCCTCCGGCGCGCCCGGCGACCACGGCGAGCACATCAAGCTGCTGGCCGCCATCCTCGCCGCCGCGTTCCAGACGGACTCGACCCGCGTCGCGACCTTCATGCTCGCCAACTCAGGCAGCAACAAGACCTTCCCCTCGCTCGGCATCTCGGAAGGCCACCACACGCTGTCCCACCACGCGGGCGACAAGAACAAGCTCGAGAAGATCAAGAAGATCGACAAGCACTACATCGAGCTCTTCGCCACCTTCCTCGAGAAGCTCCAGGCGGTCAAGGAGGAGAAGGGGACCATCCTCGACAACTCCATGATCGTGTACGGCGGCGCGCTGTCCGACGGCAACCGGCACAACCATGACGACCTGCCCATCCTGCTGGCGGGCAAGGGCGGCGGCACCGTGGCCGGCGGCCGCTTCCTCAAGATGCAGGGCCAGCCCCTCAACAGCCTCTTCCTGTCCATCATGGACCGCCTCAAGGTGAAGGTCGTGCAGTTCGGCGACACTGCCAAGCGGGCGGCCCTCTAACTGATCCAGGACAGTCCCCGAAAGATCCCCCCGGAAACGGGGGGATTTGTTTTTTAAACCGACTTCTTCCCCGGTGGCGCTGCCCTCGATCCCCGGCCGCCCGGCGATCACGCTTCGGCCGGCCTCGGTGCGCATCGCGAATCCCGCCGAACTCCAGCCGCTTCCGGGTACTATACGGTGGGGGCGAGCGGTGAGGAGGTCGTCATGCCGACTCAGACCGCACTCAAGGATTGTCCGTCCTGCGGCAGCAGGATCCCGGAACCCGCCGTCCGCTGCTCCGGCTGCAGCTCGGAACTCGGCCACTGTACGGGCTGCAACGCCTGGCTCGTGGCCGGAACCCAGTGCTGGGACTGCGGGAAGAGCACCAAGGTTCGCGTCCGCACGACCAGCCGGAGAGCGGCGGTCGTCGCGCCGCCCGGGGCCAGCGTCCGGTTCGAGGGGTCGCCCTTCACGCTGATCCCCCTGCTGGCGCTGCGCTTCGCGCTCTTCGCGGGCTTCGTCGCGGCGCTCGTCTATGCCGCGGCGGCCACGCCGATGGGGCCGGTCAGCCGGTTGATGGAGAAATATGTCGTGCTGCCTCCGGTGGCGGCGACGATGCCGCAGCGGTGGGCGGCGGCCGGCGTCCTGCTCGTGGCGGCCGGATTCGCGGGCTCGTTCCTCCGGCGCTACCGACTGAGTCACACCCTGCTCTTCGGGAAGCCGCTGCAGTCCCAGCTGACGCCGGGCGGGCTGTTCCTGGACCTGGCCCTCACGGTCCTCGTCCTCGGCCTCACCGCAGGACTCGGCCTGCCGTGGATCTATGCGCGGTACCGACGCTCGCTGTACCGGAGCTACCGCATCACCGCGCGCGGGACGGCGACGCTCGACTTCCAGGGGACGGGCGAGGAGGTGATCGGCCGGTTCTTCCTGACGCTGCTGCTGTTCCCGCTGGGGCTCGCGACCGGCGGCCTCCTGCTCGGCGTGCTTTCGTGGATGTGGTTGAAGTGGGATCACGGGAACATGCTGATCCCGGACCGCACCGGACAGAAGCGGTCCTCCCACTTCACCGGGACCTTCGGAGCGTACTATGGACGGTGGCTGCTCGGCTGGCTCCTGTCCCTGGCGAGCGCCGGACTCTATCGCCCCTGGGCGAAGGTCTCGGAATGGCGCTGGATCGCGGATCACACGGAGGTGATCTGAATCCCGCCGCAGGAGCGCCGTCCTCCGTCAGCCTGATGCGGGAGACGACCTGATGAGACTGCTGCTCCTGGGCACCCTGCTGGTCGCCGCGCAGGAAAGTCCGGCGGAACAGGCCCCCCCGCCGCCGATCCCGGACTTCAAGGCGCCGCTGATGTTCAACACCCCGGAGGCCGATGCGGTCCTCTCCGCGCTCCGGGTCTTCCCGAAGAACAACCCGTGGAACGAGGACATCTCCGCGCGGCCCGTGCATCCCGACTCCGATCGGATGATCGCGGCGATCGGCGGCGCGCGGAAGATCGGATTCAACCGGGACATGTCGTTCATCCTCGTGCCCGCCGACCAGAAGCGGGTGGACGTGACGCTGCTCAGCTACGCGAACGAGTCGGACAAGGGCCCTTATCCCCTCCCCGACGGGGCTCCGGTCGAGGACTGGCCGCTGAACAAGACCGACCTGGACAAGCTCCAGCGCGAGGGGAAGGGCGACCGGCATGTCCTCGTCGTCGACCCGCACCAGGGCATGCTTTACGAGTTCTTCAGCACGCACCGCAAGGCGACGGGCTGGGAGGCGGCCTGCGAGGCGACCTTCGACCTCAAGTCGAACGCGCTCCGTCCGCGCGGGTGGACCTCGTCCGACGCGGCCGGCCTTCCGATCTTCCCCGCGCTGCCGCGCTTCGACGAGTGCGAGCGGGGCGACGTGACGCACGCGCTGCGCTTCACCGTGCGGCGGTCGCGGAAGGAATTCCTCTATCCGGCGACGCACCAGGCGGGGCATACGCGGACTCCGGAGGCGCCGGCGATGGGGCAGCGCTTCCGCCTGAAGGCGTCGGTCGACGTGAGCGGGTACCCCAAGCACGCGCTCGCCATCGCCAACGCGCTGAAGAAGTACGGCATGTTCGTGGCCGACAACGGCATGGACTGGCTGATCTCGACGCCGCCGGACCCGCGTCTCCAGGGGCTCGACGAACTTCGCAAGCTGCACGGCAGCGACTTCGAGGTGGTCGAGACGACGGGCGAAAAGGATCTCGGCCGCTAACGGAAGAAGAGCAACGTGACCACGCCCAGCACCGGCAGCAGCAGCGCCGCCGCCCACGCCATATAGCCGAAGAACGAGGGCATCCTCACACCCGCGTGCTCGGCCGCCGCCTTCACGATGAAATTCGGGCCGTTGCCGATGTAGGTGAGGGCGCCGAAGAAGACGGCGCCGCAGGAGATCGCCGCCAGCGCGGCCTGCGTCGTCCCCGCGACCTCGTCGGGGAGATACTGGGCCATCGACAGGAACGCGACATAGGTGGGGGCGTTGTCGAGGCAGGCGGACAGCCCGCCCGTGACCCAGAGGAAAGCGGCCGGCCGCGCCAGGCCAAGCGCCGCTCCGTGCTCCCGCAGCACCGAGAGCGCGGGGATCATGGCCGCGAAGATGCCGACGAACAGCACCAGGACCTCCATCAGCGGGTGCCAGGAGAACTCGTTCGCCTCGCGCCGTGCCCGTGGCGTCGTCAGCCGCGACAGCCCCGCGAAGCCCGCCATGAGCGCGGACTGGAAGACCTGCGCCGCCGTCTCGCCCCAGCGGGGCTTCACCCAGAAGCCGCCGGCCAGGATGGCGCCGACCACGGCCGCGAGCAGCCCCAGGTTGGCGCCGCCCTCCAGCGCGACCGGGTCCCTCGGATTCAACGGCGCGCCGTCGGCCCGGTGCCTGGCGCGATCGAAAAAGTAGAAGACGGCGACCAGGCAGCCGCAGACGACCAGCCATTCCTTCCACAGCGCCAGCGTCCACGTGAACGGGACGCCCTTGAGGAAGCCCATGAAGAGGGGCGGATCGCCGAGCGGGGTGAGGCAGCCGCCGCAGTTGGCGACCACGAGGATGAAGAAGACCACGAGGTGGACCTTGTTCTTCCGCTGCCGGTTGGCGTGCAGGTACGGCCGGAGGAGCAGCATTGCGGCGCCCGTGGTGCCGGTGACGTTGGCCAGCACCGCGCCGAAGGCCAGCAGGGCCGCATTCGATGCCGGCGTTCCCGGCAGGGATCCGCGGAGCCGCACCCCGCCGGAAATGATGTAGAGCGACCCGAGCAGGCAGACGAAGGCGACGTATTCCAGGCCGGCGTGGGCGAGGGCGCCTGGATCCCGGAACGCGACGTAGACTGCGACGGGGACGCCGAAGAGGAGGCTGACGATCGCCTTATGGTGATTTTCGTGCCACCAGTGCTCGCGGACGAGGGGAATCACCGCGATCGAGAGGAGGAGGCCCAGGAACGGAAGCACGCTCCACACCGGCATGGACGCGCCGGAGTCCGCGAGGAGGCTGATCATTCGTCGCGGACGATACCTGAAAACCTAGCGCCTGAACAGCGGTCGACGGCATCCCGCGTAAAAACGGGACTCGGGGTCGTTCGTCGTACGGCAATGCCGGCAGGGCAGGGCGACCGGCGTCGGGGGCGCCGCGGCCGGCACCCGCCTGGACAGCTTGCCGTCATGGACGCCGTCCTCGAGATCGACCTCGACCAGCAGGGCACGAAACTCGTCGCGCAGGATGACGCCCTTCTTTTCGAGCATCCGAAGCAGCGCCTCGCTGATCAGCGTCAAATGGTCCAGCTGGCTGGTGAGATGATCCACCTCGTCCTGGAGGTTCCGGATCCGGCCGCCATCGCGGATCATCTTGCCGCGCAGCGCCACGCCGGTTCGCTTGAGATTCTCGATGTCCTCGCGCTGCAGCCGGTCGTTGTCGTACAGGCGATCAAGCACGGACATGATCGATCCTCCTCTTCAAGTTTTCAGACCCTTGGCCGGCGGCGGACGTCTTTCATGACACAATCGGGGTCCGCACAGTATGATTTACGCGATGGGGGTCTTCCTCGTCGTCGGCATCATCACGGCGGCCTTCCTGGCGCTCCTGGTGCTCGCCTTCCTCGCGCTCTGGATGCACGACCGTTACATCTCCCGGGACAACATCCTCCGCAATTATCCCGTCTTCGGCCGCCTGCGGATGCTCTTCATCGAAATGGGGCCGAAGCTGCGGCAGTACATCATCGCCGACAACAACGAAGAACTGCCGTTCAACCGGGATGAGCGCGACTGGATCTACCGCTCGGCCGACGGGGAGAACAACTACTTCGGCTTCGGCACCGACGACCAGCTCCTGTCGATCGGCTACCCGATCATCAAGCACTCGATGTTTCCCTACGGCGAAGTCGGCTTCCGGGGCGCAGCCCACGACGACATGCTGGACGTGCCGGGCGCGAAGACGCTCGGCGAGGTTCATTCGCGCGCGAAGGCGTGGAAGCCGACGTCGATCGTCAACATCTCCGCGATGAGCTTCGGGGCGCTCGGAGGACACGCCGTCGAGGCGCTCAACAAGGGCGCGAAGCTGGCCCGCTGCTATCACAACACCGGCGAGGGCGGCATCTCCCCGCACCACAAGCACGGCGCGGACCTGATCTACCAGATCGGAACGGGCTACTTCGGCTGCCGTGATCTGGAAGGGATGTTCTCGATGAAGGCGCTGCAGGAGACGCTGGCCGGAGCATCGGGAGTCCGGGGCATCGAGATCAAGCTGTCCCAGGGAGCCAAGCCGGGGAAGGGCGGCGTGCTGCCCGCTCACAAGGTCACCGAGGAGATCGCGAAGATCCGCGGCGTCCGGGCGGGCCAGGACTGCATCAGCCCCAACAGCCACCGCGCCTTCTCGGACGTGCCCAGCCTGATCCGCTTCGTCGAGTCGATCGCGAAGGAGACCGGCTTCCCGGTCGGGATCAAGTCGGCCGTCGGCGGTACCGCCTTCTGGACGGAGCTCGCCCAGGCGATGAAGTCGACGGGCCAGGGGCCGGACTGGATCACGATCGACGGCGGCGAAGGGGGCACCGGCGCGGCGCCGATGGTGTTCACGGACCACGTCTCGCTTCCGTTCCGCGTCGGCTTCCCCCGGGTCTACCGTTCGTTCCTCAAGGAGGAGATGGCGGACCGCGTGGCGTGGATCGCGTCGGCGAAGCTGGGCTTCCCCGACCGGGCCATCGTCGCGATCTGCCTCGGCGCCGATCTGATCAATATCGCCCGGGAATCGATGCTGTCGATCGGCTGCATCCAGGCGCAGAAGTGCCACACCGGGCAATGTCCGACGGGCGTGGCGACCCACGAGCGGAGGCTGCAGGAGGGGCTGGTCCCCGAGCACCAGGCGATGCGCTTCGCCCGCTACCTCAAGTCGTTCCAGAACGAGCTGATGGCGCTGACGCACGCCTGCGGCTACCGGCACCCCGAGGAGTTCACGGCGGAGGACGTCGAGATCTCCACCGGTCCCGCGCAGTTCAAGACGCTGCGCGAGCTGGAGGGATACACCCCGAAGCGGTCGAAGGCCTCGGCCGGCCCATGAAGCGCTTCGTCCTGGACGGCGACGCGTTCGACGGGCTCCCCGCCTTCTACGATCATGCCGGAGACGTCCTTTGTCCGGGGTTCGCCTGGGGGCGGAACCTCGACGCGTTCAAGGACATCCTCTACGGGGGCTTCGGGGTCTTCGAGGACAGCGAAGAGATCGAGCTGGTCTGGAAGAACTCGGCGAAGTCGAAGCAGGACCTGGGACATCGGGAAACCGCCTGGTGGCTGGAGGAGACCCTCGATCGCATCCATCCGACGAACCGCGAGCGGTGGATGGAGCGGCTGGCGGCGGCGCGCTCGGGCCGGGGTCCGACGCTCTACGACGAGCTGGTCGAGATCATCCGGCACCACCAGACGATCCTCTTCCGCGAGGAATGACGCCGTCCCGCCGGACGTTAGCCCCTCACTCCCTTGCACGGGAGCGGCGTCGTCGGTTTAATGGACCGCAAGCCTAAGGAGCGATCAGATGACCGACCTATCGTTGCGGGTCTTCGATTCGACCCTCGACATGCTCTCGAACGAGAACAACCCCACGCCCATCGTCCGCCTGAACAAGGTGACGCCCTACAAGCACACGAAGGTCTACGCCAAACTGGAGTGGTACAACCCGTTCGGCGCCGTGAAGGACCGCGTCGCCGCGAACCTGGTCCGCGACGCCCAGGAGCGCGGGCTCAAGCTGGAGAACCTCGTCGAGCCGACGTCCGGCAATACCGGCATGGGCCTGGCGATGATCGCCAACGCCAAGGGCCTCAAGTTCACGGCGACGCTGTCGCTCGCGATCCCCGAGGAGAAACGGGCGAGCCTGCGGGTGTTCGGCGCGAAGCTGGTCGAGCTGAACGACGACCTCTGCCCGATGCCCGGCGCGCCCGAGGGGGCCATGCAGAAGGCGGCGGAGATGGGTTCGCAGCCCGGGTGGCACCAGCTCAACCAGTACAAGAATCCCGCGAATCCCGACGCGCACTTCCGGACCACCGGTCCCGAAGTCTGGAAACAGACCGAGGGGAAGATCACGCACTTCGTCGCCGGTCTGGGCACCTGCGGCACGATCACCGGAACGGGCCGCTTCCTCAAGTCGAAGAACAAAGAGGTCAAGGTCCTGGGCGTGCACCCGGGCGAGGGGCACGATATTCCCGGCGTGCGCAGCCTTCGCGCGCTGAAGCTGACCGACTTCTTCCTCCCGAAGGAGTACGACGGCATCACGGAGATCGCCAACAAGGAGGCGTACCAGCTCTGCAAGCGACTGAACCAGGAGGAGAGCATCATCGCCGGCCCGAGCTCCGGGATGGCGCTGGCCGGGGCGTTCAAGCTGGTGCCCGACGCGCCGGGCAACATCTGCGTCGTGATCTTCCCGGACAACGCCTTCAAATACAGCGGCTCCTTCCGCAAGCACCTGCCCGAGCTGTTCCCGCCGCCCGCCGCCCTGCCGGCGACGGCGCCCGCGGCGGGGTCGGTCCCCGACAATATCAGCGCCGACGACGCCATCGCGCTCATCAAGAAGGGCGCAACGCTGATCGACGTCCGGACGCCCGAGGAGTACGAGGGCGGGCATATCGAAGAGGCCCTGAACGTGCCGCTTCAGGTGTTGCGGGCGGGGTCGCTGGACGGCGTCCCGTCCGACAAGAACGCCCCGATCGTGCTGATCTGCCAGTCGGGCGGGCGCTCGAACGCGGCCGTTCAGATCCTGAAGCAGAAGGGCTATACGCACGCCCAGAACGTCGGCGGCATGTCGCAGTGGATGGGCGAGCGGCGGCCGCTGAAGATTCGCTAGCGATCGCCGAAGATCACGATGCCCGTCATTCCGACGTAGAGGGCCGCCATCGCCAGGCGGTTCAGCCGCACGGGCCGGTCCGTCCAGCCGCCCCTCAGCCCCTGCACCAGGAGCGACTGCACGGTCGCCGCCAGCAGCAAGCCGAAGCAGGTCCCATAGGGCGGCCGCGGCCCGTGCGACGACTTCAGGCAGAACGCGGTCAGGTGGATGGCGTTGACGATGAACGGGTGCTCCCCGTGGTTCGGACCGCCGCTGAAGCCGATAGTGCAGGTCGCGTAGACGCCGGCGAGCGGGACCAGGCCGAGCGCCCACCGGTGGCCGCAGCCCGAGATCGCGAGTATCGCGAGCATCCTATTTGGCCATCGCGGCGAGGCGGCGCGTGGTGTATTGCCGCACCAGCGGGATCTTCGCCTTCGCGATCAGGGCGACCGCGCGGTCGCGGTCCGACGACACCAGCGGCTCGATCCCGTACCAGATCATCAGCGGCAGCTGCGCGTCCGCCGCGTCTTCTTCGTGCGCCATGAGCGCCTCCGCGATCGGCGCCCGCTCCGCGACGGGGAGGCGCTGAAGCCCCGACGCGAGCGCGAGGCGGACGACCGGTGACGGATCGCTCTTCGCCATCTCCAAGAGCTTCGCCGCGACCTTCGGCGACGCCTGGCCGTCCTCGAGCTCCAGCGTGACCGCCCAGGCGCGGTGATGCTCGAAGCGGTTGTCGAGCGCGGCCAGGATCTCCTGTTCGTCGTG
>DASQOM010000011.1:0-36925 GCA_035644495.1 Planctomycetota bacterium
TGCTCAAGGGATTGAAGACTCTTGCCGATAAGGGACATGGACCCTCTCCTCCGTGAAAGTGGCTAGCACTTCTTTCATCGGCAGGATCGTTGAGGGTCCTTTTCTTTTTAAAGCCTCCCTAACCTCCTGGTATTGGGGCTAGCCCCACCCCGGCGTTTGTGGTGAAATACCGTCGTTCCCCATGACCGACGATGACGACCTCTCGACTCCGATCCCCCTCTCCTCCCGGCGCGACGAGAAGGCGGCCGTCATCATCGGCAGCCTCGTGCTGCTCATCGTCGACGTCGTCGTCTTCGCCGCCATCGCCGTCCACACGATGCTCTCGCGCCGCCGCTACGGCCGCTTCATCGAGGATATGGAGCTGACCGACCTGTCGCTTCCCGTGCAGTTCTTCATGACCACGCCGGGACCGATCTACGCGGCGGGCTTCCTCCTGGTCGTCGTCGCCCTCATCCTCAAAGAGTGCGCGATCGACCGGAAGGCCGTCGCGCTGAAGATCAACCTCTTCGCGCTGGCGGCGGCGGTGTGCCTGTTCATCACCTTCCTCTGGACCGTGCAGTTCCACTTCGACGCGATGCTTCCCGGATGAACAGCGGAAAGTTCTGGGTCCTGGGGCTCCTGGCGCTCGGCGGAGCCGCGGGCCTGGTCGCCGTCACCTACTGGAAGCGGCCCGAGAACAGCGTGCGCTGGTCGTTCACGCAGATCCACACGTCGCTGGTGCGCGGGAAGAAGGACGCGGCCGCGCGCTTCCTGGCGCCCCGGATGACCCTCAACGGGAAGGAGATGTCCTCCTCGGAGTTCGTCGCCGCCTATTCGCTCGACCGTCAGACCGACGAGATCGACACGGTTCCCTGCCCCTCGGCGCCGTCGCACTGGACGGTCGTGATGATGAAGCAGTCCTACTGCTTCATCCAGGACGGGAGGCTGTGGAAGCTGCACGTCGTCGGCACGGTCCCCTGCACCTGCAATAAGTGACTCGGTGTCACTTATTGCTGAGGATTCCCAGGGTGAGCGCGTTCATCGCCGTCGCATAGACGCGGCCGCCTTCGGAGCCCCAGCGGTCGACGGGATCCCAACTGCCGCAGCTGCAGCCGTCGACATACTTCTTCTGCCGTGACACGAGCAGCCGGCGTACCGGGGCGCTCCAGGCATCCCACAACGCGGCGTCGCCGTACGCCTCGAGCGCCCGCGTCCCGGCGAACCAGGCGACGTAGTCCACGCTCGCGCCCGATTCGTTCCAGACCGGCAGGCACCAGCCCAGGCGCCGGGCCGACGCGCGAAGCTCGGGGGCGCCGGCATCGGCCCCCATCTTCAGACGCAGCCAGAGGGCCATGGCGGTGAGGCCTTCGTTCCGTTCGAAGCGGTCCTCGGTGGACGTGGCCCCGGAGCGGCGGTAGAAGGTCTCCTGGGTCCAGTCGCGGGTGGACTGGGCCAGCGAGCGGCGGATGCCGTCCCACACGCGCGCGTCGACGGCCGCGCCGACCTCCGGCGTGGAGCAGGCCAGGAGCGCAGCCCCGGCCCAGGCGGTCACGCTCGTGTCGTTCTCGCCGTCGCGGACGCCGTAGCGCCACGCATAGCCGGGATTCCGCGCCTGGCGGAGGAAGCGCGCCGCCTTGAGGGCGTGGGGACGATAGTCGTCGCTCGCGAGCACCCGGCAGGAGCGGGCGAAGGCCAGGGCGGCCATCGCGTGGCCGTACATGAACTTCCCCGAGCTGGGGCCGACGCCGCCGTCCAGCCCCTGCTGCTCCGCCAGCCAGCCCAGCCCCTTCTTCGCGGCGTCGACGTGCCGGTCGCGCGCGGGACCCGCTTCCAGGATCGCGAGCACGGCGAGCGCCGTCACGCCGACGTCGTGCTCATCCGCGCCGACGCCCGAACATCCGTCGCCCTCGCAGAGCTGGCCGAAGGAGCGCGCGCTCCACATTCCCTCGGCGTGCTGGTGGCGGTGCAGCCACTGGAGCGCGAAGCGCAGCGAGCTGTCGAGCGCGCTGCCGTCGTGGGCCACGTCCAGGTGATAATCGAAATAGGCGGGGGAGCGGGACTCGCCCCCCCGGGCGTCGCTCCAGCGGAGAGCGGCGAAGCCGAGCGGAGCCGACACCGCCGCGCTCAGCAGGAACGGCCATCCCGGAAACCGTCGCACCCGGACCTCCATGGAACCCCTTTCTAGGGACGCCGCCGGGGGGCGACTGGTGCAGTCAGTGGGGGATCTGCAGGCTCGGACGGGCGTCCGTGCCGAAGTCGACGAGTTCGATCAGGACCTTCCCGGATTTCCGACGGACCAGGCCGCCGTCCGGGGAGCCCGCATAAAGGGGCGGAACACTTTTGTCCCAGAGGGTGACCTCCTGGACGAGGCGGCCTTCCAGGTCTTCGAAGCGGAGAGAGACGCGCTTCGCTCGAAGCTCCCGACCGGAGACGACCACCGATTCCTCCCCGGCTTCCCGGCCGGTTTCGGAGAGCCGGGGCGCGATGGTGTCGGCCGCCTGCTCGAGCGGCTGCGGCTCGACCTCCGACTTGCGGCCGTCCTTCGAGACTTCGCCGTAATAGGCTTTGCGGACGATGCCGTCCGGGCCCACCAGGCGGGCGCTGATCTGCCGGGGCTCGCCCTCGTCGATCACCTCGATCCAGACTCCGTCGCCTTCCGTCGAAAGGGCCGCCAGCGTCAGGGTCCGGGCGGTTTCACGGTAGGTGGCCCAGGCGCCGGGGCGGAGCGCGGAAACGTCGCCATAAGGATACCGGTCGGGCGCCTTGGGGACGACGAGTTGCGGATGCTGCAGGGCCTCGGGGACCTGCTCGACGCGGCTCGATTCGCCGCCCCCGAAGAAGCATCCTCCCAGGGCGGGGAGGAGCAGGAACGCCACGATCCGTCTCATCAATTCCATCGTAAGCCGAACCCTTGCGCGGGGCAACCCTTTCATGGTAAACCCGCCCCATGGAGGCCGATCCCGCCACCCTCGCGGAGCTGTATACCCGGGGCATCGCCGCGTTCCCCCGTCCCGACCGCTTTTTCCGGAAGACCGCCGGCGCTTATCAGCCCGTCTCCAGCGAGGAATTCGACCGGATGGTCCGCGCCTGCGCGGGCGCTCTTGCGTCCCTGGGGATCGTGAAGGGCGACCGCGTCGCAATCCTGTCCTACAACCGCCTGGAATGGGCCGTGGCCGACTACGCGTGCCAGCGGATGGGGATCGTCGACGTCCCCATCTACTCCACCCTCCCCCAGGACCAGTGCTGCTATATCCTGCAGGACTCGGGCGCGAAGGCGGTGTTCGTGGAAGACGCCGACCAGGCCGCGAAGGTCCGGGGGAAAGTGGCCCACCTGATCGCGTTCGAACCGGCCGAGGGCGCCACGCCGTTCGAGGCGTTCCTGAAGTCGGCCAAGGAGGTCCCGCCGGCGGCGCCGGATCCGGACGATCCCGCGACCGTCATCTACACGTCGGGAACCACCGGCGTTCCGAAGGGCGTCCTGCTCACGCACCGGAACCTGGTGTCGAACCTCCTTTCCTCGGGGAAGTCGTTCGACGTCACGCCGAAGGATCAGATCCTCTCCTTCCTGCCGCTCAGCCACAGCTTCGAGCGCATCTTCGACTACCTGTTCTTCTGGTGGGGCGCGTCGACCGCCTACGCGGAGGACGTCGACAAGGTCGCGGAGAATATGCTCGAGGTCCGGCCGACGATCATGGCGGCCGTGCCCCGGTTCTACGAGAAGGTCTATTCGAAGATCCGGAAGTCCGTCGCCGACCAGAAGCCCTGGAAGCGCGGGCTCTTCGAATGGGCCCGCGCCGTCGGCGCGTCGGCGGGAGAGTTCTTCCGGCGCGGCGCGAAGCTCCCCTTCGGCCTCGGATTCCGCTATTGGCTCGCCCGGCTGCTCGTCCTGAACAGGCTCCATGCCCGTGTCGGAGGTCGCATCCGCTTCTTCGTGTCCGGCGGCGGCGCGCTGTCCCGCGAGGTGGCCGAGTTCTTCCACTCGATCGGACTCCCCATCCTCGAGGGATACGGCCTGACGGAGACTTCGCCCGTCCTCACGGTCAACCGCCTCGGCGGGACGAAGCTGGGCACCGTCGGCCCGCCCATTGGCGGCGTCGAGCTGAAGATCGCGCCCGACGGCGAGATCCTCGCCCGCGGCCCGAACATCATGAAGGGTTACTACAACCGGCCCGACGAGACCGCCCTGGTGATGCAGGACGGGTGGTTCATGACCGGTGACATCGGCGAGATCGACCCCGAAGGCTATCTGAAAATCACCGACCGCAAGAAGGACCTGCTCAAGACCTCGGGCGGAAAGTACATCGCGCCGGGGCCCGTCGAGGGCAAGCTGAAGCTCAACCCCCGCATCCTGAACGCCATCGTCATCGGCGACCGCCGCAAGTTTCCCGCCGCCCTCATCGTCCCAGCCCGGGGCGCGACGAAGGAGGAGATCGCGAAGGACATCGCGCTGCTCAACGAATCGCTCGCGCACCACGAGCAGATCAAGCGCTTCGAGCTGCTGGACGCGGACTTCACCATCGAAGGGGGCGAACTCACGCCCACGATGAAGGTCCGCCGCCGCGTGGTCGAGGCGAAATACAAGACGCTCATCGAGAGCATCTACGCGGAATAGCTCGATAATCCTTGACCCCCCGCCAGGCAGATTGAAATAGTGTAATATAATTCGTCGGGCAAGCTGGGGTGAGGGACATGGGCGGGGCGGTCTCGATCTACAAGGCTTTATCCAATCCCAACCGGCTCATCGTCTATCAGATCATCTGCAAGAAGGGCGTCAAAGGCGAAGGCATCACCATCGAGCAGATCTGCGCCGCGGCGAAAATGAAGCAGCCCGCCGTCTCCCATCACGTCGCCCGCCTCGCCGCCGCGGGGCTCGTCGACCGCAAGAAGTCCCAGTGGTGGGTCCACTGCAGCCCCTCCTCCGACGCTCTCGAGCTCATGCGCCGGTTCTGGAAGGAACCCGCGGACTTCGTCGAGTCCGAATGAAGAAGCGCCCTCCCCTCCTCGACTTCGACAACGTGCGCATGCTCCGGGGCGGCAAGCCCGTCCTCGACGGCCTGACGTTCCGCATCGACGTCGGCGAGCACGTGGCCATCCTGGGTCCGAACGGCTCCGGAAAATCCTCGCTGCTCAAGCTGCTCACCCGGGAACTCTATCCGGTCACGCGCGACCGGACGTTCCGCATGAAGATCCTGGGCAGGGACCGCTGGGAGCTTTTCGAGCTGAGGAGGCACCTGGGCATCGTCTCGATGGATCTCCAGGCCGACTTCGCCCGCGAGTGCTCCGGGTGGGAAGCCGTCGTCTCCGGCTTCTTCAGCTCCGTCGGACTCTGGAACCACCGGGTGACTCCCGCAATGGCGCAGAAGGCCTGGAAGATCCTCGAGCGCCTTGAAGTCGACCATCTCGCGGATCGCCTGATGACGGAGATGTCGTCGGGCGAAGCCCGGCGGATGCTGCTGGGGCGCGCGCTGATCCACGGCCCCGACGCGCTCGTCCTGGATGAGCCCACCACGAGCCTCGACCTCCGGCTCGTCCGCGAGTTTCGCGAAACGATGCGGAAGCTCGCCCGGAGCGGGACGGCGATCATCCTCGTCACCCACGCGATCGAGGAGGTCATCCCCGAGATCGATCGCGTCATCCTCCTGCGGGACGGCCGCGTCTTCCAGGACGGGGCGAAGAAGGACGTGCTGACGTCCGGGACTCTCTCCGACCTCTATCGCATGAAGGTGCGGCTCGAAGAAGACGGGGGCTACTATCACGTCCGCTGAAGGACGCTACTTCATCCGCGCGATCAGATCCTGGAGCTGCCTCCGCATCTCCGGCGCGGACGCCCGGTGCCGGGCTCCGTGGCCGGGGAGCACCCACTCGAACGGATGATCCAGGAGCTTCTTCATCGAGCGCCGCTGCTCCGTCCACGAATGCCAGTTGTAGCGGCGGGAGGCGCCCAGCCGGCCGTCCTCGGGATTCCACCACAGGTGATCGCCGGTGAACAGGAATCTGCCCTGATGGAGCAGCACCTGGCTTCCCGCGGTGTGGCCGGGCGTCGGGATGACGACGAGGTCGGCCGCGATCGAGACCGGATCCCGCCCCTCGATCACGCGTTCCACGTCGAAGTGCGCGTCTCCCGCGTGCATGATGCGGTCGCAGCCGAAATGGTCGCGGAACTTCTGGTGGTCGGCGACGTCGTCGATATGGCTCAGGAACATCCACTTCACGCCGCCCAGCGACTCGATGCGGCGGACCAGGGGCGCGTTGAAGCGCGGCGAGTCGACGAGGACGTTTCCGCCGGGGCGGACGATCAGGTAGCTGGAGCCCCCGAAGGAATCCTCGGACGCGAATCCGCAGAAGTGGACGCCGTCCTCGATCGGCTCGGGGAAGGACTGGATCGCGGCGTTGAGGTTCCGCTTCTCCAGCGTGCCGATCGACGCCGTCGGACAGGTCACCAGCGCCATCTCGGCCCGCTGCGCCTCGGCGACGTCGGCCGGCTGATGGTGGACGATCGAGTTGTCGCCTTCCGCGCGGAACACCGAGGGGGCGATCTGCCGGCACAGGTCGCAATCGATGCAGGACGAGTCCACGTAGAACTCGCCCGGCACATTGCCGTCCAGCCGCTTGGTCAGCTTCGCCATGCTTCCCCCCTAACGCACCAGAGTTTGAAATACATCAAGGAGATTGGTTTATTGCAGCCATGAAGCACATCGCCCTGACCCTTGCCGCCCTCCTGATCGCCCTGGGCGGACTCCGCGCCCAGGAGATCCCCGGCCTGAAGCCCGAGTTCCAGGGCTATGTCGACCGCCACCAGACCGCGGGGACGGTGACCCTGGTCGCCCGGAAGGGGAAGATCCTCAGCCTGGAAGCCGTCGGCTGGGGGGATCTGGAGAACAAATCCCCGATGAAGACCGACTCCATCTTCCAGATCGCCTCGATGACCAAGCCCGTGACGGCGATCGGCATCCTCATGCTCGAGGAAGAGGGCAAGCTGTCGACCGACGACCCCGTCGAGAAGCATCTGCCGGAGTTCCGGGGGCAGCAGCTCATCGTCAAGAAAGAGGGCTCGACGCTGACGCTCGGCAAGCCCGCGCGGCCGATCACGGTCAAGGATCTGCTGACGCACACCTCCGGCCTGAAGGGGGGATATCCTCCCGGCTTCGGCGAGCTGTACTCGAAGCGGAACCGCACGCTGGCCGAATCCACGATCGCGATCTCCCAATGGCCCCTCGAGTTCGAGCCCGGCACGAAATGGGCGTACTGCAACACGGGAATCGACACGCTGGGCCGCATCATCGAAGTCTGCTCGGGGAAGTCGTACGAGGCTTTTCTGGAAGAGCGCCTCTTCCTGCCGCTCGGGATGAAGGACACGTTCTTCTATCCGACGGACGCCAACAAGGACCGCGTCGCAAAGCTCTATAGGAAGGACAAGGACGGGCTCGCGCGCTCCGAGAACTTCCTGGGCGACGCCATCGGCGGCCGCTTTCCGCTCCCCGCCGGCGGGATGTTCTCCACGGCGCCGGACCTGCTCCGGCTCTACCAGATGATGCTCGACCGCGGGACCGCCGGCGGCAGGCGATACCTGAGCGAGGCGAGCGTGGAGAAGATGACGCGGAACCATACCGGCGATCTGCGTGCCGGATTCACCGACGGCATCCAGATGGGCCTCGGCTGGCAGCTCGTCGGGACGCCGACGGGCGTGACGGAGATGCTCTCGCCCGGCACCTACGGCCACGGCGGCGCGTTCGGAACCCAGGGCTGGATCGACCCGAAGAAGGAGATGGTCTTCATCCTGATGGTCCAGCGCTCGGGTTTTCCCAACGGCGATGCGTCCGATCTTCGGAAATCCCTGCAGTCGATCGCCGTGGCCGCGATCAAGGACTGATCACATCACCACGATGGAGCGGCCGACGATTTCGCCGCGCTCCAGCGCCTCGAAGGCCTCGTTGACCTGGTCGAGACGGTAGCGGCGCGTGATCGACGCCTTCACGTCGATCTTTCCCGATGCCGCGAGGGCGATCAACTCCGGCATGTCCGTGCGGACACGGCAGCCGAAGGACCCCACGATCTGGATCCCGCGACGGACCAGCCGCGTGATGCCGATCGGCGCGACGGCGTCCATCGGCGCCACGCCGAGCACGACCACGCGGCCGCCGTCACACACCATATTGAAAGCCTGAGTCACGGTTTCGGACCGTCCGATCGCTTCGATCGCGACATCGACGCCGCGCCCCTGGGTCATCGCCTGCAGCTGCGCGACCAGATCGGGCGTCCGCGCGTCGAGGGTGTCGGTGGCGCCGAGCGCGCGGGCGGCCTGGAGTTTGTCCTCGCGCACGTCGACCGCGATGACGCGGGCCGATCCGAAGACGCGGGCCAGCGCGATCACGTTCGAGCCCACGCCTCCGGCCCCGATGACGGCGACCGTCTGGCCCGGGCGGATCTGGGCGGAGTTCTTCACCGCGCCATAGGCGGTCATGAGCGCGCAGCCCAGGATGCAGGACTCCTCGAGCGGGAGCGACCCGGGCAGCGGGAAGACGTCGGTGACGGGCACGATGGCAAACTGAGCCATGCCGCCCATCATCTGCATCGCGAGCGGCGTGCCGTCCCCCCGGTACAGGCGCGTCGTGCCGTCGAAAAGCACGCCCTTCACCCGGTTGAGCGCGAAGTAGGTTTCGCACAGGTTGTCCCGCCCGTCGCGGCAGGGCGGACAATCGCCGCAGGGCATGATGAAGCTGGAGACCACCCGGTCGCCGCTCTTGAATCCCGAGACGCCGGGGCCCGGCAGGTCGATCGTTCCAGAGATCTCATGACCGGGCACGCAGGGCATCGGGAATTTCAGATGACCCCGCGCCACGTGGAGATCGGAGTGGCAGACTCCGCAGGCGGCGATCCGGATGCGGACTTCGCCGGCCTTGGGCTCCGGATGACGGATATCCTCGACCCGGAGCGGCGCCCCGACCGCGGGGATGACGGCGGCGTTCATGACCCCGATGTTACTCCAGGACCAGGACGTTGTGGAGCGTTTGGACGCGCTTGGTGTCCTCCCACGACCAGACCGGCTTATTGGCCGCGTCGAACTCCAGCGCATGGGGTCCCGTCAGGCCGGGCTTGTGTCCGAGCCAGTTCGCCACGACCAGGTTTCCGTTCTTCAGCGTCTGCGTCGACGCGAACCAGTTGATTTTGAGATCCGGGTGCGCATCCTTGCCGCCGCGGGTCCCGATCGCCTTGCCCGCTTTGTCGATATACAGGGCCGTTCCACCGGAGCCCGTCGGCGCCACGGTCGTGCCGTCCTCCAGCCGGTCGATGTCGTCCGCAGGTCCGGGCAGTGGCGCCTCCCAGACGACCTTTCCCGACGGATCCGCCTCGATGGCGAGCTTTTTCGACGGATCGCCGCAGGTCATGAGGAAATTCCCGTTCGCGAGACGCTGCATGTTCTTCACGGGACGCCGGCCTTCGACGACCACGCGGCCGAGTTCTTTTCCGTCGCGGTCGACCTCGTGCAGCGTGATGCCCTTCTCCGTCAGTCCCGCGAGGAGCGTATGGCCGTTCTCGAGACGGATCGCCGCCTGGACCTCCTTGTAGCCGTTCACGATCCAGGTCTGCTTGCCCGTCTCCAGGTCATATTCCGCAGCGCCGGCGCGGTGGGAGATGAGGATGGTCTTGTCTCCGACCATCCGGATGTCCCGCGGGCCCTTGGGAGCGTCGACGGTCCAGTCCCTCTCGGGATGGAACTGGTCGACGTAGATGAGCTTCGACGTTTCGCCGTCGCTGCCCAGGAAGCGATGATGGAGTTCGGGCCGGGGCAACAGCACGAGAGCGGCGAGTAGCAGACGGATCACGGTTCCTCCGGGTGAAGTCCTTCTATCCTACGGCCGGCGCCCGGAATGCCAGTTGAAATCCGACTGAAATTTCAGTTAGATGCATGGAAGATTCATCGGAGACACCCCGAGTGCCCCGTCCCGCAACCCGGCCCACGCTCGCCCACCGCGCCTACGAGGACCTCAAGTCGCTGCTCCTGAAGGGCGACTATTCCCCGGGCGATTTCCTCACCGAGGGCGAGCTCGCCCGGCGCCTCCGCATGAGCAAGACCCCGGTGCGCACCGCCCTGACGCGCCTCGAGATGGACGGCTTCGTCACCGTCTCCCCCCAGCAGGGCATCGTCGTCCGCGAGCCGTCGATCCAGGAGGTCATCGACCTCTTCGATATCCGCATTGCGCTGGAGACCTTCGTCGCGCGTCGGCTGGCGACGTCGATCACGCCCCAGCAGGTCGAGCAGCTGCGGGCCAACCTGAACGCGCAGTCGAAGGCCGTGAAGGCGCAGGACAACACCCTGACCACGAAGCTCGATACCGAGTTCCACCTGATGCTCTGCGACTTCGCGGGCAACCAGGAGATCCGCGACGTCATGGAGCGGCTCCGCAGCAAGCTGCACCGCATCATCCTCGGCGTCCAGAACAAGAATCCGGAGCGTATCCTCGAGGGGATGCAGGAGCACGCCTCCATCGCCGAGGCGATCGTCCAGGGCAAGGCGGACGAGGCCGCACAACGCGTCGTGCATCATCTCGAGATCGGGAAGAAGTTTCTCGTCTCCCCCCAGCATCCGGCAGACAGCAGACAGTAGACAGCACTCCCGTCGCCCCCTTTTTCCCCGTCCGGGGGACGAGGAGGGATTACGGACCACGGTCTACTGACTGCTGCGAGGAATGTCGTATAGGATCTGATGAATAAGCTTTCACTCCCTCCTCCCGGCAGTATGATGGGGGTCGGCGGACAATTCACTTTTATGGGTGCCCTCGCGTGACCCCGCTTCCCCTTCGGGTGCTGTACACCGGGACGGAGCAGCCGCTCCGCGAAACCCGCGAGCTCACGGCCGGACCCCTCACGGCGCTCTACGAGGACGGCAGCCTCCGGTACATCCGCTGGGGCTCCCGCGAGATCCTCCGCCGCCTCTATGTCGCCGTCCGCGACCGCAACTGGGGCACCGTCCCCGCCGAACTGTCGGACCTCCGCCTGGAGACCGGCCCCGATTCCTTCGACCTGTCGTTCAACGTGACGTGCCGCCGCGGCGACGTCCACTTCGACTGGCGCGGCACCGTCAAGGGAGATGCCCGGGGAACCATCGTCTACGCCATGGAAGGCGAGGCGAAGACCACCTTTCTCCGGAACCGCATCGGCCTCTGCATCCTCCACCCGATCAAGGAATGCGCCGGCAAGCCGGCGATCATCGAGCGCGTCAGCGGCGCCGTCAACAGGGGCGGCTTCCCTCGTTACATCTGGGCCCAGCAGCCCTTCCTCGACCTGAAGGCCCTCTCCCACGAGGTCGCCCCGGGCGTCCGCGCCCGCGTCGAATTCGACGGCGAGGTCTTCGAAATGGAGGACCAGCGCAACTGGGCCGACGCCTCCTACAAGACCTACGGAACTCCGCTCCGGCTCCCCTTCCCGGTCGAGGTCAAGAAGGGGACCCGGATCTCCCAGAAGGTCACGTTGAGCGTGGAAGGCGCTTCGACGGCCTCCCGGATCATCCCGCAGTCGATCACGATCTCGGTCGGCATATCGCCGGTCGCCCCCCTTCCCCGCATCGGCCTGGCCGTCGCCGGCCACGGCAAGCCCCTGTCGCCCTTCGAGGTGTCGCTGCTCCAGCCGCTGAACCTCTCCCACCTGCGGCTGGACCTGGCCCCGTCCTCCCCCGACGCCGACGTGCTCCTCCTCCGCGCCTCGAACGAAGCGCGCGCCCTCGGCGTGAAGCTGGAGATCGCGCTCCACCTGACCGACGCCGGCGAAGCCGAGCTTAAAAACCTCATTCCCAAGCTGGTCCGCGCGGACGCCCCCATCGGAACCTGGCTCATCCTCCACCAGTCGGAGAAGTCGACGTCCAAGCGCTGGGTCGCTCTCGCACGCGAGATCCTGATCCCCTACCATCCCGAGGTGCACGTCGGGGCGGGCACCAACGCCTACTTCGCCGAGATCAACCGCGCGCATCCGCCCAAGGACGCCGAGTTGCTCTGTTATTCGGTCAATCCGCAGGTGCACGCGGACGACAACCTGACTCTGATCGAGAACCTCGAGGGTCTGGAGTCGACGGTCGAAAGCGCCCGGCTGATCGGCGAGAATCATCCGCTGGCCATCGGCCCGGTCACGTTCCGGCCGCGCTTCAACCCGAACGCGACGGGCCCGGAGACCCAGACGCCCGCGGGGGAACTGCCCGCGCGCGTCGACCCGAGGCAGATGTCGCTCTTCGGCGCCGGCTGGACGGCCGGGAGCCTGAAATCCCTCGCGCGGCCCGGCGTGCACAGCCTGACCTACTTCGAAACCACCGGCCGACTGGGCGTCATCGAGCGCGAGAAGGATCCGCCCCTGCATCGCATGTTCCCGTCCCAGCCCGGATGGGCTTTCCCCCTGTACCACGTGCTGGCCGACGTCGGCGAATTCGCCGGCGGCGGCGTGCTGCCGTGGACGTCGGGGAACGACCTGGTCGTGGAGGGCCTCGGCCTGGCCAAGGGGGGAAAGACGCGCATCGTCCTCGCCAATCTCACGGAGAAGACGCAAAAGGTCCGGCTGGCCTGCCCGCTGCTCAAGGGCGAGATCCGGGTGAAGCGGATGGACGAGTCCAACGTCATGGCGGCGATGACCATGCCGGGAGTCTTCCGCACCGACAACGGCGAGGTCGTGTCCGGCTCGCCGCTGGAGCTCGAACTTCACCCTTACGCCATCGTCCGCATCGACGGATAATACCCCGCATGACCGCAGACCGGCTCCGGCTGCTCGTCGCGCTGCTCCTGCTCTCCGGCTGCGAACAGAAAGTCCCGAAGTGCGCGGCCGGTCTCGACTTCGCCTCCTACGGCGACTGCCGCCACCAGACGGACATCCACCGGAAAATCGCCGGCAGCATCGTGGCGTCGGGCTCGAGGTTCACGCTCGTCACCGGCGACCTGGTCGATCTGGCCGAGGATCCCTCGGCATGGGAGACCTTCCACGACATCACGAAGGTGTTGCGGAAGAACCCGTATGACTGCGCCCCCGGGGACCACGACACGGGCGCGAAGGGGTATTTCGAGAAGGAACTCGGCCTGCAGCGGTTGTATTGGGACCGGCGCGACGGGGAGTACCATATTTTCGTGCTGGATTCCGGCGGCAGGTTCAGCGAACCCGACCAGCTGGCCTGGCTCGAGAAAACGGCCGGCACGTCGACGGCGAAGCACAAGTTCGCCGTTTTCCATCACCCTCCCTTCGGCATCCAGGCATCGCGGGCCGCCGCCACGGAGGAGCTCCGGCCGAGGATCCATCCCCTCCTCGTCAAACTGAACTTCTGTGCCGCGTTCTGCGGGCACCAGCACTCGTTTTACACGACGCTTCGCGACCGCGTCCGCTACGTGGTCACCGCCGGCGGAGGCGCCTCCCTGTACAACATCGACCCCTCGCTCGGCCAGGCCGGGGATCTTTCTCGGAAGTTCTACCACTTCGTGGGCTGCACGGTCTCGGGGTCGAAGATCCTCGCGCACGTCTACGATCCCGACGGCATCGAGGACGAAAGCCTCGCCTTCACCCTTTGCGAGCACCCCTGATCGTCAGGGACGCCGCGCCAGCCGGTTGCTCCGCAGCAGCGTATAGGCCGCCTGGGTGACCGACAGCAGGCGCCGCTCGATCGCGTCCACGTCGCCGCTGCCCTGCACGCGGCTCTCCAGGCTGTGCAGGACGAAGCCGCCGTCCTCCACCCGGAGCACCAGATCGCCCTGGACGCAGAGCGCCCCGCGGCCGGAGGCGGGGTCGGAGAGCAGGGAGGTCCCCAGCGCGGCCTGGGGCGCGCCCCATCCTGCGAGATCGGCGACCGTGGGCAGGAGGTCGAGCTGGCTTGCGGTGCGCCGCTCCACGCCGGGACGGAGCCCCGGGGCGATGATGAAGCACGGGGTATGGTGCAGGGTCGCCGGTTCATCGCGCTTCAGTCCATATCCCGGCCCTCCGATATGGTCGGCCGTCACCACGAAGATCGTGTTCGCGAACCAGTCGGACGCCTTCGCGGCTTCGAAGAACCGGCCGAGGGCCCAGTCGCCGTACTCCAGGCTGTTCAGGTAGCGGCTCTCGAGCGTGGTCCCGGGATGCCGGTTCCAGCGCTCGCCGGCCCAGTAGAAGGGATGGTGCGTGGAGCTCGTGTAGAGAAGCGCGAGGAACGGGCGCTTCGCGGCGGCGAGGCGGCGGTTGGCCTCGACGAACATCTCGTGGTCCCAGCAGGCGCCGCGCAGGGCGGCGCGCGATTCCGCCGGAGACGCGGGCGGAATATCCTCGGCCCCCAGGTAATGGTCGAATCCCGTCATGGCGGCGATCGCGTCGATCCGGAACGAGTCGCGCTCCGCGGACATGATGAACCAGGGGTCGTAGCCCTCCGTTTTGGCCAGGTGCCCGAGCGCGGTCAGCGAGCTCTGTTCGAGTCCGCGCCCGATATACGGAGTGCCGGGAATCGTCGGGAATCCGCAGAGCATCGCGCTGAGCCCGTCCATGCTGCGCTGGCCGCAGGCGTAGAAGCGGCTGTACAGAATTCCTTCGCGGCTGGCCGCGTCGTAGCACGGGGTGCAGCCCAGCGGCGGCATCCCCATCTCGCGGCGATGCACGTCGGTGGCCGAAGCGTCCCAGCTCTCCAGCAGAAGGATGACGATGTTCGGCTTCGTCCCGGTCTTCGGCGCGCGCCGCCGCAGGAGCGGATACTCCGGGTCGGGCGCCTCCTCTCCGGGGCTGAACAGCGCCTCGCGCGCGGTGTGAAGCGCATCGGGCCAGGGATAGAACGCGGTCTTCACGGCCCGGGAGTGCGCCATGGAGTGGAGGATGCAGTACGGCCCGTTGAGCGCCAGGTGGCCGGCGCCGGCCGGGACGTCCTGGAAGGCGTGGACGACGCGCAGCCGCTTCCCGGAAAACGTGCCTCGCTCCCCGAAGTAGAGGAGCACGGCGAATCCGAGCGCAAGCGCCGCCTGCGCCGCGGAGCCGGCGGAGGCCGGCGGATCCCGCCGCAGCATCCGCCTGAAGACGACCGCGAGAAAGGCGACCAGGACAATATAGGCCAGGAGCGGGAGCAGGTACGAGACGACGGCCGACATGGACATCACCCGGAGGGCATCCCCGGGTTCGGTCGCCTCCAAGCCCGCATGGCGCTGCACGTGGCCGAAGTAGATCACGTCGACGCAGAGCGTCAGGACGAGCAGCGCGACGAGCCCGAAGGAGACCCAGGCCCAGACGCGACGCCACAGAGAACGCCGGACGCCGCCCACCGGCAGCAGGATCAGAAACAGGGGGATCCCGACGATCGGGAAGATCGCGGCGGCGTCGAAGCGGAATCCCCTGAGAAACGCCCGGAGGACCTGGCTCGCCGTCAGATCTGCAAAGGTGTCGCGATGAAGGATCAGGACCCCGAGTCTCGCCAGAAAAAACGCGGCGAAGGCTCCCGCGAGAAGGATGGCAGGCAGGCGAAGGGGAACGAGGAGCGCTTTCGGCGACGGGTGCGCCGCAGGGGAGGGAGCGGCGGGAGCGGGACCCTGGGGTTCGGTCACGATGAACGGATCTTAGTACGACCCGCGCATGAATGGAAGACCCCCGGGACGCGGTCGGCGTCCCGGGGGTCTTCCTCTGGATGCTTGAGGACGGATGCCTACTTGGGCTTGTGGAGGCTGTGGCAGGCCTTGCAGTCGCTGGCCGCCTTCAGCTTGTCCACGGCGCCGGCCTTCTTCTCGGCCACTTCATGGGCCGCGGCCGCGAGCGCGGTGGTCTTGGTCTCCCAGCTCTTCGGATCTCCCTGGGGCGGCTTCGCCTTGGCCAGAGCGTCGTAGAGCTCCGCGAGCTTCTTGTGGTCGTCGTCCGTGCCCTTGCCCGCCAGAACCTTGTTCAAGAGCGAATCCTTGCCCTTGTTGGCGGCCGCCATCACGTCCTTGGCGGACATCTCGAACGCGGCGCCCATCAGGACGCCCAGGGCCAACACCCCCGGAATGATCACGCGACAGGTCATCTTGCCCTCCCCAAAATATTGTGAGATTCCACGACCGGGGACCCCGTCTTGTTCCCTTCTACTGCTTCTCCACCCGGTCGCTCCAGAGCCACTCCAGGGACTCCGGCAGGATGGCCCCGCCGTGCACCCCCGAGTGTTTGCCCTCCCCGAAGACGAACTTCACGTCGTACTTCATGTACTTCAGCGACGCATACATCTGCTGGTTCGCCAGCGGCCAGTTGCCGTGCTCGTTGTCCAGGTCGTTGGATCCGTCCTGCAGGAACACCTTGATGGGCTTCACGGGCTTCGTCTTCCGGATCCGTGCCTCGTAGTCATGACCGCCCCGGATGTTCGTGAAGCTGCCGACGTGGCTGAGAACCTTGCTGAACTGGTCGGGCCGCTCCCACGCCACGGTGAAGGCGCAGATGCCGCCCGAGCTGATCCCGCAGAGGGCGCGGTCCCTCGGGTCCTTGCTGAGATTGCAGGTCTTGCCCACCTCGGGGAGGATTTCGTCGATGACCATGCGCGCATATTGGTCGCTCAGCGTGTCGTACTCGAAGCTGCGGTTCGAGCGCGGCTTGTCCCCCTCCTTCTCGGGCGGGAAATTGCCCGGCTGGAGGAAGATCCCGATCGTGACGGGCATCTTTTTCTTGTGGATGAGGTTGTCGAACACGATCGGCACCCGGTGCTGACCGGTTTCGTTGACGTAGCCTCCGCCGTCCTGGAAGACCATCACGGCCGCCGGCTTCTCCTTGTCGTACTGCGCGGGGACGTAGGTCCAGCAGTCGCGCTCGGTCTTGGCGAACACGTTGCTCTTCCAGGTCCATTTGGTCACCTCGCCCTTCGGCACTCCCTCCTGTCGCTGGGAGTCGGGGCCCAGGGGATACAGCTTCTTCTCGTCGATTTGGGCCGCCGGCGGCTGCTGCGTTGCCGGAGGCTGCTGGGCGAGCAGGAGGACGGCGAGGAGGAGTCGGATCATGAGCGGGTCTCCGTCAGTTTGAAACCATTACTATACGTTTTCCGCCAGCAGCTCGCGTGGGCAGGGATCGAAGTACGTCTGGATCCGCAGCCAGGGCTCGGAGGCCCGCCGAACGGGGTGGCGCAGCAGCGCGAGCGGCGCCTCCAGCGGCAGCAGGCCGTTGGAGGCGACCTGCTCCAGACGGACGTCGCGCTTCGACCCCGCCGCGGCCACGAGCTTCGGAAGCATGAAGCAGGGATAGTCGTCGGTGACGACGACACAGGAGCGCGCCGCGAGGGCGGCCAGGAGGCCCTTCCCCGCTCCCGGCTTCGGCTCTATATAGGGATGGTAGAGCACCGGAGCCGATTTCAGGCGGCCGGCGTTCGACTCCATCCCGTCGATGACGAAGCGGTGGAAGCGGTCGGACGCCCAATGGTAGTCGACGTTGAGCGGCTCGAGGACGACCAGGGGTTTCCGCAGTTCGGCCGCCCGCTCCGCCGCCCTCTGCAGGCCGAAATTCCACGTCGTGCGGCGGGAGGCGATCATCCAGTAGAAGACGCAGTCGCGGTCGGGCCGGACGGGGGCCTCGTTGCAGTCCGAGAGCCGGATCGCCGGGGTCACGGTCGCCTTCCTACCCGGAATCGCTTGAGACGGGCCCCCTCCGGCTGATACCCTGCCGAAGTTCGCCGTCTGCGTATTTTTTTGTCCGGATCGGGAAGAGCCGTTCGTCATCCCCGCGTTCGAGAAGAGCATCCTGAAAGGAGGACCGAGTGGCGGATTATCTCTTCATCATCCGGGGCGGCGATGCCGCCAAGGCGAAGCTGTCGCCGGAGCAGCTGCAGCAGCACATGCAGAGGTGGATGACCTGGATCGACCAGATGTCGCAGAAGGGCATCTTCAAGGCGGGCGAGCCTCTTGACGAGAAGGGCAAGACGATCCGGGGAAAGAAGCAGGTCCTCACGGACGGCCCTTATGCCGAATCCAAGGACCTGGTGGGCGGCTACCTGATCATCCAGGCGGCCAGCCTCGCCAAGGCGACGGAGATCGCCCGCGACTGCCCCTGCTACGACCTGGACGGATCCTGCGAAATCCGCGAGATCCGCGAATTGAAAGTATAGAGAAGGAGGACCCCATGAAAACCCTGCTGGCGATCGTCCTGATGGCCTGCCCGTTGCAGGCCGGACCGCAGTCCCATCCGCTCTTCGATCAGATGAAGAAGCTCGAGGGGCACTGGGTCAGCGATTCGAAGGAGCACGCGGCCGACGTGACATACAAGCTGAGCTCCGGCGGCTCCATCCTGGTCGAGACGGCCTCGATGGCCAACCAGGCCGAGATGATCACGATCTATCATCCCGACGGCGAAAGCCTGGCGCTGACGCATTACTGCATGCTCGGCAACCAGCCGCACATGAAGGCGGCCAAGGACCAGAAGCCCGGCTCGATCCGCTTCGAGGGCGACGGGGGCACGAACATGAAGCCCGAGGACAAGCACATGCACTCGCTGACCGTCACGTTCGTCGATGCGGACCACCTCAAGCAGGACTGGGCGCTTTTCGACGGCGGCAAGGAGCAGACCGTCGTCACGATCGTCCTGACCCGCAAGAAGTAGCCATGACCGGAATCCCGGCGATGGTCGACCATCTTTTCCGCCGCGAGGCGGGAAAGATGGTCGCCACGCTGGTCCGCGTCCTCGGCCCGCGGCACGTCGACCTGGCCGAGGACGTGGTCCAGGACGCGCTTTGCAGCGCCCTGGAATCCTGGAAGTACCACGGGGCTCCCGAGAACCCGTCGGCCTGGCTCTTCCAGGCCGCGCGCCACCGCGCGATCGACCTGCTGCGGCGGAACCGCACCTTCGACCGGGCGGCGCAGGAGCTCTCGCGGCGGATGCAGGGGACGCCCGGCGAGGGCGAGTTGCGCGACGACCAGCTGCGCATGATGTTCGCCTGCGCGCCGCCGTCGCTCCCGCCCGAGGCGCAGGTCGCCGTCATCCTCAAATACCTCTGCGGCTTCGGCGTCGGCGAGATTGCGCAGGCCTTCCTCACCTCGGTGGCCGCGGTGGAAAAGCGGCTCGCGCGCGCGAAGCGGTCGCTCCAGCGCGGCGGCGTACCGGACGAGATCGGCGCGAAGGGCGCGGCCGGTCGTCTCGACGCGGTGCAGCAGGCCCTGTACCTGCTGTTCAGCGAAGGCTATCACGGAAGCCATCCGGAGCGCAGCGTGCGCGAGGAGCTCTGCGCGGAGGCGTTCCGCATGGGCGCGCTGTTGGCGGAGCATCCGGCGACCGCGACGCGGGCGACCTTCGCCCTCCTCGGCCTGATGAGCTTCCACGCATCGCGGCTGCCGTCGCGCATCGACGACTCCGGTTCGCTCATCCTGCTCGAAGCGCAGGACCGCTCCCTGTGGAGCCGTCCGTTGATCGACCAGGGTTTCCTCTTCCTCTCGCGCTCCTGCGCGGACCGCGAGCTGACCCCCTACCATCTCGAGGCCGGGATCGCCGCCCAGCACGCGCTGGCCCGGAGCATCGAAGAGACCGACTGGCGCGGGATTTACAAACTGTATTCCCTGCTCCACGACCTGCGCCCCACCGCCATCGTCGCCCTCAATCGCGCGATCGCGCTGGGGCGCGCCGAGAATGCGCAGGCGGGCCTGCGCGAGCTGGAGGGGATCCGGGAGACGGGCGGGATGAAGCGGTACCCCTTCCTGGAAGCCGCCCGCGGCGACCTGGAGGAACGGGCGGGCCGCCGCCCGGAAGCCCGCGCCCACTTCCAGCGCGCGCTGGCCCTGGCCCGGAACGACTCCGAGCGACGCGTCCTGCAGCAGCGCCTCGCCCGACTCGCCTGAACTCCGTCGTCAGGATTTCGCGGGCGGCGCCGTGGCCGCGGGGGGCAGAGGCAGGAGCCGGTGACCGTAGACCCGGACCAGGATCGAATAGACCAGGCCGGCGACGACGCAGCCGATCGCGGGCAGGAGCAGCGCGTAGGTGGAGAAGTGGTCGTGGGCGACCGCGCCGAGATCGCCGCCGGCGCCGAACGCCAGGAAGACCAGCGTATACAGGGCGAACTTCCGGCGGTCCGCCGGCTGCCGACGGATCCAGTGGCCGATCAACATCCCCAGGTCCGTGACCATCCCGGTGACGTGCGTCGTGCGGATCTGCAGCCCGCAGGCCAGCGCCGCCGCGGGAAGCCCCATCCGGCGCCCGCTCTTGAGCAGCAGCGTGGCCACCGCGAGCAGCTAGCCTGCGAAGACCGCGCCCGCCAGGAAGCCGAGGATGATGGTGACGCCGCTCCAGACGTCCCGGGTTTCGAGATCGGCCATGCCGAGCCCCAGCCGGGACACGGCCCCGGTCATGTGGCTCACGGGGACATGGAAGAACCCGAGGACGACGGAGTTCACGAAGCCCGCGGTGCCGGCCAGCGCGACCGCTCCAGGAATGCGGTGCTTGAGGCGGTAGAACGCCCGCGCCGGGCGTGCCGAGTGGATCGACGTGTCCTTCATATCGGGCCGCGCAACCTCACCGGAGGGATCGGCATTCTTCGCCCCGGCGCGAGGGAAATCGGCCGGATGGATGAAAAGAAGTTCAAGGATACTCTTCCGCGCTATATACTCGCCGCGTCAGGGGAGGGTCACATGACCATGGTGCGCTGGGCGTTCCTGTTCGGGATGTGGTCCATCGCGTCGGCGGAGGCGGGCATGCAGGGCGAACCGAAGATCGAGGAGTTCACGCTCCGGAACGCGTCCGGCATGACGGCGAAGCTCACGAACTACGGCACCATCCTCATGGAGCTTCACGTGCCGGACCGCGACGGGAAAACGGCCGACGTGGTCCTCGGCCTCGACAAGGCGGAGGACTATCAGAAAGGCCATCCGTTCTTCGGCGCGACCGCCGGCCGCGTGGCGAACCGCATCGCGAATGCGTCGTTCACGCTCGACGGGAAGGAGTACCCGCTCGCGAAGAACAACGGCCCGCACACGCTGCACGGCGGCGTCAAGGGCTGGGACAAGTACGTCTGGGAGGCGTCGAAGGGCGAGGGCCCGGACGGGTCCTGGGTCTCGTTCACGCGCAGCAGCCCCGACGGCGAAGAGGGCTTTCCCGGCACGGTGAAGGCGACGGTGCTCTATCGCCTCACCCCGAAAAACGAGCTGATCATCGAGTTCACGGCGACCACGGACAAGCCCACGCTTGTCAACCTCGCGAACCACTCGTACTGGAACCTGGGGGGGCACGCGTCGGGGTCGGTGCTCGACCACGAGCTCCAGCTCTTCTGCGACCGGTACACGCCGGGCGATGACACGCTGGTGCCGAACGGAAAGATCGAGCCCGTGGCGGGCGGCCCCTTCGACTTCACGAAGGCGAAGAAGATCGGGCGCGACTTCGAGAAGACGGGCGTCAAGCCGGTCGGCTACGACACGAACTTCGTCGTGAACGGGACGCCGGGCGAGCTGAGGCCGGCGGCCCGCGTCGTCGACGCCGGCTCGGGCCGCGTGATGGACGTCCTGACGACGGAACCGGGCGTGCAGTTCTACACCGGCAACTTCCTGAACGGCAGCGTCAAGGGCAAGGGCGGCGTGGTCTACGTGAGACACGCTGGCTTCTGTCTCGAGACGCAGAAATATCCGGACGCGATCCATCATCCCGAATGGCCGCAGCCCGTCCTGAGACCCGGAGAGACGTACCGCCACACGGTCCTGCACCGCTTCTCGACGCAGAAGTAGGCGCCGTGCGTCGGATGCCCGCGCTGCTTCTCCTCGCGACGCTCGCTGCCTGCGGCGGCGGGAACGCGGTCTCCGCGTACAACGAGGGGATGAACGCGTTCCACGAAGGCCGGCTCGAGCGCGCCCGGGAGAAGTTCGACGAGGCCGTCACGGAGAATCCGGACTTCAGCGAAGCCTGTCTCCAGCTCAGCGTCGTCAAGATGCGGCTCGCCTGCCGGGAGGCAAAGGCCGACCACGGGGCCGAGGCGGTCCGCCTCTGGCGCGAGTCCGTGGCGGATCGCCGGCGGTCGAAGGCGCTGATGGACGATGGGAAGTTCTTCGTCGCCGACCCCTCCGCCCGCGAGAAACTGAAATCCGACACGGCCCGCGTTCTGGCGACCCTCGCGAACTTCGAGAAGCCGTCGCCGAAGGGCGAAGGCATCGTCGACGCCCTCAAGCTCATGCCGGAAGAAAGCCCGCCCTCGTTCCGCTGATCCCGTCATCGTTCAGTATTTCCGCATAACTCCGACATTTTCGTTCATCAAACGGGCGAGCGCTTTTCGTACGCCCTTTGCAGCCCGCCACTATCCTCCCGGCACTCCTGATTATTCAGGAAGGAGGGAAACATGGCGAACAACCAGATTTCCGGGAAGTCCCGGAGCACCATCGCGGTCGCCGTCCTGGCCGGCCTGCTGGCCGTCGGCGCCTTCGCCCCGCCCGGTCCGCCCGAGCTCGTCGGCCGGGCCGTGCTGCCCGCGAACACGTTCTCGCCCGGACCGCACTCCGGGCAGTACATCACCCCGGCCAACGGCATCACGCCGCCGTTCGTGAACAAGCAGCCGGTGCAGGGCTTCTCGTCGGTGATCGACAACCACGACGGGACGTTCTGGGCGATGTGCGACAACGGGTACGGCGCAATCGAGAACTCCGCCGACTTCGACCTGCGCGTCTACCGGATCCGGCCGCACTTCAAGACGAAGTACGGCGGCTCCGGCAAGATCGACGTCGTGGACCATATCGAGCTCCACGACCCCGACCATCATGTGCCCTTCGCGATCGTCAACGAGTTCACGCACCAGCGGGTGCTGACCGGCGCCGACTTCGACATCGAGTCGATGCAGCGCTCCCCCGACGGCACGCTGTGGATCGGCGACGAGTTCGGACCCTTCCTGCTCCACGTGGGCGCGAACGGCCGGCTCCTCGAGGCGCCGATCTCGCTCCCGGACTTCGACAACCCCGGAAAGCAGGTGCGGGCCCCGCAGAATCCGTTCAGCGAGGAGAGCAGCGCGCTCCGCATCATGAACGCGGTGCGCACTCATGCGAAGCTGCACGGCAACGCCAACGCGCCCGTCTTCTCCCCCTGGGACGTCATGCTCGCGGACGGGAATCCGGCGACGAACGTCTTCAACCGCATTTCGCCCTACCTGACGGATCCGGCCAACGCGGCGGCGACGACGAACCTCGTGCCCGCGTCGAGCGAACTCTGGAACGTCAAGCAGATGCAGGCGGCGGGGTACCCGGTCGTCTGCTGGACGGTGGACGACAAGCCGAGGATGCTGGAGCTGATGACGCTCGGCGTGAACGGCATCATCTCCGACCGCTCGGACCTGCTGCTCCAGGCGGCGCAGGAATTCAACGGCGGTGTCTTCCTGGATTCCGACGGCCTGATCGACATCGCGAAGTTCGACGCGCAGGGGCACCGGGGTTCCCGGAACCTGCGGCCGGAGAGCACGCTGCCCGCCTTCGAAGTGGCCATGGACAACCTCATGACCACCCTCGAGACGGACATCGGCGTGACCAAGGACAAGATCGGCCTGCTCAGCCACGATCCCCACATCATGGCGCAGAAGGCCCGCCTGAAGAGCGGGGCACCCTACACGGACGCCACCCAGATCCTGATCCGGGATTTCACCGCCGCCCAGATCCGGTCGGCCCTCGTCACCGACAAGGTCTTCCGCGGCCCCACCCAGGAGAACGATCCGCGGCTCTCGCCCGTCACCCTGGCGTTCTTCGGTGTGGCCGTGCCGGGGGCCGGTCTGACGCACAACGCCGACGCGGCCCTCGAGGACCCCGTCCTCCTGGCCGCCCGCAACGCGATCTACATCAACCCGCTCCTGACGGAGCTGTTCACCTTCGTGAAGTTCTACGCGGCGTACTATGACGTCGGAGGCCCCGGCGCAGGCCACCCGCAGGCGGTGAAGCGCAGCAAGAACGCCAAGCGCATCCGGTTCAACCTCGAGACCAAGATCAATCCCCGCACCGACGTCGACCCGCTCGATCCCGGCCACCACAGCTACGCGGACCTCACGTTCGGGCCCATGATCATGCTCAAGGCCATCGGCGACGTCATCCTGGCCTTCGGCTGGTCGGACCGGGCCGACATCCAGAGCTTCGACTTCCGGACGCTCCTGCTCTGCCACGAGCACTACCCCGACATCCGGACGGTTTTCCTCTGGGGCGATTTCGCGGTTTACGCCGACGTCACGCATCCGGACTCGGACGACGGCACCAACCTGCAGCCCCAGGCCGGCGAGTCGAACACGAAATGGCTGGCCGGGCTCTACTGGCCGTACCGGTCGACGAGCCAGGGCACGCCCTTCCGTGCGGCGACGAGCGGCGGCTTCGAGGGGATGGCCATGACCCCCAACCACAAAAAGCTGCTGCCGCTGCTCGAGAAGCCCCTGGTCGGAGCGCCGGCCGGCACACTGTACATCCACGAGTTCGACATCGCCTCGCGCCAGTACACCGGCAAGCGCTACCTCTATCCGCTGGAGCCCCTGGGCGTGTCGATCGGCGAATTCCAGCTCTTCTCCTCGAAGAAGGGCCTCGTCATCGAGCGCGACAACAACATGGGCACGGCGGCGGTGTTCAAGGCCGTCTATGAGATCGAGCTGGAGGGCCCCGGCGCCCCCGTCCAGAAGAAGCTGGCGGTCGATCTGCTGAACATCGCGGATCCGCACGGGATCTCCGCGGGCGGATCTCCGGGCGACTACGGTCTCGGCAATCCGTTCAAGATGCCGTTCGTCACGATCGAGTCGGTGGTCATCTTCGACCGCCACCACATCGGCATTGTGAACGACAACAACTATCCTTTCAGCCGCGGCCGGCACCTCGGGACCGGAGCGCCCGACGACAATGAGTTCATCCTCATCCAGCTGGATGAGGCGCTCGGGCATGACGACGACTAGGGAGCGAGTCCTGCCGTGGAAGACCCCGGGGAGGACGGCCTCCCCGGGGTGCTTCCGGGCTTGCATTCCGGGAGGCATCCTGCTATGCTTCACTGGTCAGGGAAGTCCGGTCCGACCACTTCGCGAGTCAACCCTCCCGAAACCTTGCACCTTCCTTCCTTGGGTTCGTTCGTTGTTTCATTCTAGGAATTGCAGTTGGTGAAGATCACCGTCGGCAATCTGTCGTACCGGGCGGTCGAGAGCGACCTGCGCCGGCTTTTTTCGCCCCACGGCGACGTCGTGAGCGTGACCCTGTCCCGGGGCTCCGGGACCGTCGAGCTGCGCGAGGGGCCCCGCTCGCTCGCCGCGATCCGCGGACTCCGGAATCATCGGATCCATGGCCGCCCGATCACGGTCTCCGAATCGGAGCCGACGGGAGCGTACCTGATGGACGTGCAGGAGGAGTTTTCCGACTTCGTGCGCTGAACGGCGTCAGTCGTAGTGCGGAAGGACGAAGAGCCGCGCGTCCTTCAGGAGTCCGGCGGCCTCCAGGGACCCGTCGCAGGCGCTGAGCAGCTCCGGCGTCAACAGCGGGGGCTCGTCGGAGCAGTCGTAGATCGCCCGGAAGAGCTCCGCGCCGCGCACGCCGCCCGGGGCCGGATCCTGCCTCGCGCCCCGCGACGATTCGAAGACCGGACAGGGCACGTCGTTGTCGAACCAGAGCTCCTCGTCGCGGTACTCCTCCGTGAAGACGCCCTTGATCAGGAATCCTCCGCAGAGCGGCCCCGACCAGACGAAGTGCGGCCCGATCGGTCCGGGCTGGAATCCATAAGGCTCGAGCGCCGCCCCCAGCGCGGGAAACAGCTCCCCCATGCGCGAGGTCGCCTCCCGGACGCCCGACTCGTATTCCGCGACCGACAGACCGGTCCGGTGATCGTTCTCCAGCCCATAGGCCTGCCGGAGACAGATCCCGGCGAAGATCGGCTGCTCGGAGGCGAGGCCCAGAAGATCGTCGACGATCCACAACTCCACGCCCTGCTCCGTCGCGGCCCACTCCTGGGCGGCCGACGCCGCTTCGGGGCTCTCGCTGATCGGCAGGCGGCAGCCGACCAGGATCCCGGCGCGGCATTCGTTCTCGATTTTGGGATCAAAGCGGTCGACGACGTCGGACCAGCTCATGCCCCGCCTTCCGCCCGTAACATCGCCGTCCGCGCGGCCTCAGGATTCCGGAGGGCCAGGGCCATGATCGAGAGGTTGAAGAGCGGACGGTACCGTCTGTATTCGCGGAAGAAGAATCCGAAGACGGGCAGGCGGCGCAACTTGGGCACGTTCTCGAGCCTGACGGCGGCGAAGCGCCACGAAAAGGCGGTGCAGTTCTTCAAACGGCGCGGCTGACCCGGGCCGGGCGTCAATGCGCGGGCTCCAGCTCGCGGACCACCATGGCCGCCGTCCCCTTGGCGTAGACGTACGGGTGATTGGTCCGGATCTGGTGGAGCGACGTGGCGTCGAAACGGTAGACGTTGTACTGGCAGAGGCTCGTGCACTTCCCCCGCGCGGCGAGCGCCGAAAGCTCCCGCTCGTATTCGACCAGCGAGGCGATGTCGATCTGGCTGCTCAGAGCCCACGTCATCTCGCAGGCGATGCGCAGCCGCGTGTAGCCGTCCTCGAGCGCCCGGTTCGACGCCTGGAACATGCGTTCCGCGACCTTCGAGGGGAAGAACGCGCCGGATCCGATCAACATCTTCGTGACCGGCATGATCTCGAGCTGGCCGCGGTCGAGGTAGGGCTTGGGATTGAGGCCGACGGCCCGGAAGTCGCCGAGGATTTTTTCCGGCGTCGGCTGCCGCAGGAAGTGGATCACCTTCTCGCCGTTCTCCAGGCCCTCGCGGATGTACGGGCCGAGGTGGTGGCGTCGGTCCTCCTCGGAACTGTAGAAGCCGCAGCCGTGCTCGCCGACCTTGAGCCGCCGGGTCGACTGCGGGCCGGCCGGCGCCGGGGCGGCCGGACGGCGGGGGGCGGCGGGACGGGGGGTCGGTGCCGGGGGCGGCATCGGCGCTTCCGGCCTGAAGACGGGCACCGGAGCCGGAGGAATCACCGCGGACGACGGCGTCGACGCGTCGAACAGGAACGCGGGGGACGGCGTCGGCGTCAGTCCCGCCGGGTGGGGCGTCAGAGTCGTCGAGGGGATCGGAAGCGGCGTGTTGGGGTTCTGGACCGACTTGCCGCGCTGGATCGCCGCGGTCATGCACTGCGGGCAGTATTTTCTGCGGAAGACGACGACGGCGCGGCCGTCGCGGAGGTCGTTGGGGTGGATGGCGGAGCCGCAGAAGTCGCAACGGTACTGTGGGTCCTGCATCACGATGCGCTCCTCCGCCGCGACGACGTCGTCACTCCCTTCCGGGATTGAATCCGGAACCGGCTGCGGAAGCAAGAGGCATTGTGATGAACGATCGATGAAGAAAAAGCAGGCGGCGCCGCGCTAATTCAATATTGACCGCGGGTGTTCATCACCGGAGGGACTGCTCGAGCAGGGCGCGGATCAGCGGCGGCGCGGCGGGCTCGCCCTCGAGGCGGCGCCGGATCTCCTCGCGGGCCCCCGGCTCGCGGGTTCCGGCCGCCCGGAGCGCCAGCGCGGCGATCTCGCCGAAGGGGCCGGGGTCCAGCGCTGCCGCCGTGCGCAGAGCCTGGAGGGCCTCGTCCCGGTCGTCCGCCCGCGCGGCCGGCGTGCCCGAGCGCGCCAGCAGCGCCGCCGCCAGCAGCGCGTGCGCGTGGGGATTCTTCGGGTTCAGCGACACCGTCAGCCGCGAATGCCGCTCGCAGAGCTCCAGGCGCCGCGCGTCCGTCCGCCCGCCGCCGGGCAGCGTGGCGTCCGCGATGAAGAAGTTCACCCAGAAGTCGTCGGGATACAGGCGGTACGCGCGCTGCAGCACGTCGATGGAGGCGGCGCCGTCCTCCATCTCGTGGCTCAGGAGGATCAGGCTCGACGCCGGCGGCCGCTCCGTCTCGATCGACCGGGCGACGCCGGACAGCGCCTCCCGGTCTCCGGCCAGGATGGCCTCGCGCAGGCGGTTCCTCCAGACGTGGGTATCGGCCATGATGGCTGCCCGGAGCACCCGCTTTCGACGGTTCGGCGAGACGCGCGGATCCCGGCGCGCCGGCGGCGGAGGCCGCTTGTCCTCCGCGACGCGCGACGGCGAGCCCGCGTCGTCGGACCCGAAACGCAGCGACCAGTCGTCCAGCGCAAGCACCAGCTGCTCGGTCACGGCGGGGCCGTGCCGGCGGATCAGCGTCCCCACCGTCGCGGGCTCGAGAAGATCGATGTCCAGCCCGAGCGCCTGGAACTCCTCCGCGTAGTGCCGGTCCATCTCCGGCGGCGGAGAGTTGGAGTGCATGCGCAGGTCCGCGAGCCTCTGGAGCGCCTCGCCCTCGATCTTCCGCGCGCGATAGCGCTCCACCAGGCCCGACACCTCGCGGCGCGTCGACCCGCCGGTCCCGGCGCCCGCCAGGACCGCGTCGGCATGCAGCGCGCGCTCCTCCGCCGCCGCCCACTCGCCACGCGCCTCGCGCGACCGGGCGTCCGCGATGATCAGGGCCACTTCGTGCGTCACGCGGCTCCGCGACTCCGCCCGCCACCAGAAGAGGGCCCCGACCCCGGCCCCCGCGAGGACCAGCAGCGACGCGAGGGACGCGATCAGCCGCTTCTTCCGCCGCTCCTCTCGCGCCCGCGTCCGCTCCTGCTCCGCGGACAGCTCCGCCTGCCGCGCGCGCTCCGCCGCCGCCGACAGGAAGGACGAGATCCGCGCGGCCACCTCCGCGGCATTCCTCGGCCGCGCCTCTTTGGCCGGCTGCAGGCAGTCCTTCGCCAGCGCCACCAGCTCCGCCTCCGCGCCCGACTTGTCCAGCCGCTCGTGCGCGGGGCGGACGTCGCCCCGCACCGCCTCGTCCATCACCTCGCGCACGCTGGACGACGCGTGGGGCGGCCGCCCCGTCAGGATCTCCGCCAGGATCGAGCCGAGGCAGAAGACGTCGGTCCGCTGGTCGATGGCCTTGAGGTCGCCCTTCGCCTGCTCGGGCGCCATATAGGCGGGCGTGCCGATGGGGACGCCGGCCACCGACAGGGCCGAGCTTTCCTGGGCGGAGAGGGCCTGGTCGACGAGCAGCAGGTCCTTGGTCTCCTCGAACGACGCCGGCGTCCCCAGGACGCGGGCGAAGCCCCAGTCGATGATCTGGACCTCGCCGAAGGCGCCGACCATGACGTTCCCGGGCTTCAGATCGCGGTGGATCACCCCGCGCGAGTGCGCGTAGGCCATCGTCTGGCAGATCTGCTCGAAGATGCGGATGTTCCCCGCGCGCCCCTCCTTCGGGTCCCTCCGCTTCCTCAGGAGCTCCTCGAGGGTGGAGCCGCGGAGCAGCTTCATCGCGATATAGGGGCGGTCCAGGTTGTCCAGCCCGGCCGCGTAGATCGGCACGATGCCGGGATGCTGCAGCTGCGCGGCGATCTTCGCCTCGCGCGTGAAGCGCGTGACGGCGGCGATGTTGGTCTGGTGCTTCGGCTGCAGCACCTTGACCGCGACCTCGCGGCCGAGCGTGAGATCCCGCGCCTGGAGGACGATGCCGATCCCGCCGCGCCCCACCTCCCCGACCACCTGGTAAGGCTCGGCGAGCAGCGCGCCCTCGTCGGGCGTCTTCAGCGACGGCGCCGGACCGGGCTCCGGCAGCGGCGTCGCGCTCTTGTCCGGCATCAGCCAGGTGGAGGACGTGGGAGAGGTGCCGTCGGAGAGCGCCCGCCGGAGGTTGCGATTCCAGCTGTCCTCGGGGTTCGACTTGGATTCGTTCTCCGGCACCGTGCGCGCTCCTCCCGTCAGTCCTCCCGGAATGATCCCCGAACGGCCATTCTGTTATAACGCGGGAGACGGCGGGACATGAGGCGATTCGGGCTCAGTCGTGCCGGACGCTCCGCTTGCGACAGAGCGCCACGCGCATCGTCGTCTCGCGGACGCGGTCCAGAAGCGGCTGGGGCCAGGCGGCGGTGTACTTGTCCTGGGCCGGAAGGTAGGACTCCTGGTTGGCCTTCTTGAACAGGTCCAGGGCCGCGGCGTTCTCCTTCGACCAGCCGTCGGGGTTGGAGCTCGGATCGGAGTTCAGGAGATGCTTCATGCCCTCGTCGAAGTTCCGGTCGCCTTTGGCGACGAGGTCCATCACGTCGGGCGGCGTGCCGGACGGGAGGCGGATCGCGGTGATCGGGACGCCGGGGGGCGCGGCAGCGGGCTCGGGCGCCGGCAGCGGGAGGGGTTCGGGCAGGGCCGGCGCCGGCCGCTCCGCCAGCGGGGCAGCCGGGTTCCCCGCCGGGGGCGGGGGCGGAGGGGGCGGCGCCACCACGAGGGCCTGAGGCTCCGGCAACGGCCGCTTCAGGAGCACGCTGATGATCTCCTTGATGTCCTTGTCGGCGAAGAGCTTCTCCTTATAGGGGACGGTGTCCCGATACCGCGTCGTCAGCGCGTCCAGCGAATAGTTCGCCTGGGGAAGCTGGTTCACCGTCAGCGCATAGAACAGCTGATTCACCAGGCGTTCGCCCTTCGCGGCGTGCGCCGTCGCCCGGAGCTCCGGATCCCGCGCGACGGCCAGGTCGAAGAGCCCCGCCAGGAATTCGCCCGCGCCGTTCCGCGCGGCGAACTCCGCGAGCGCGAAGTACTGCGCGCCGGTCGTCTTCTTCCCGCCCAGCTCCTTCCACGACGGCGGCTTGCCCGCGTCGGCCTGAAGCAGGAGGGACCGGTTGCCGCACTGGCGCTTGAACTCGGCGAAGACCTCCGCGGCGCTCTCCTCGGCGGTCAGCATCGTCAGCAGGTCCACCTGCTCCTTCGCGACGCGGGAGCGGATTCCCGTCAGCGTCTCGTAGAACAAGAAGACGCCGTCGTCCTTCACGATGCGGCCGAGCGGCTTGCCGCCGTTCTTGATGGCGATGCGCGCGAGCTTCGGCGTGTCGAGCGTGTTCCCCGCCGTCGTCTCGAGCAGCAGCGCCGCGTAGCCCGCCACCTTCCCCTCGGTCTCCACCCAGCGGGCGGCGTCGGCTCCGGGCACCCGCGCGCGCTTCGCCTCTTTCAACTTCTCGGCGGCCTGAAGGAAGCGGCCGCTCCGCACCAGATCGTCCACGCCTTTCTGGATCGCCGCCATCTCGGCAGGGGCATAAGGGGGATCCTGGAGGGCGGCGGCCAGGGCCAGGGCGACGAGGGCGAGCACGATGCCCAGTTTAACGGGAGCAGAACCCGAATGCACGCACAGCGGACCCTTCCGAACGGCCGTCAGACGGAAGGAACGCCCCGCCTCGCCTCGCTCTTCCGCGTCATCATTTCCTCCCGATCCCTGTTTCCTGCATCACGGATCTTCGGCCCCTCTTTCGAAAACGATCGATTCACCGAACCCGGGAGGTCGATTTCCGGGTCTAATCTGCATGATCCCCCTCCTGATCGCCGCCCTGCTGAGCGTCGGCGATCCGCAGAAGACGGAGTGGACCGTCGACGGCGTCGTCCGCGAAGGGCTCGTCTGCGCGCCGGCGAAGACGGGCGACGGCGCCCCGCCGTTGGTCTTCGGCTTCCACGGCCACGGCGGCTCGATGCAGAACGCCGCCCGCTCGTTCGGACTCCACGAGATCTGGCCCGAGGCGGTCGTGGTCTACCTGCAGGGCCTGCCCACCCCGGGACAGCTCACCGATCCGGAGGGCAAGAAAGCCGGGTGGCAGAAGGCGCCGGGCGATCAGAACGACCGCGACCTGAAGCTTTTCGACGCGGTCCTCGCGGCGATGAAGGACAAGTACAAGGTCGACCCGACACGCATCTATTGCACCGGGCATTCCAACGGCGCCGGATTCACCTACCTGCTCTGGGCGAACCGGCCCGACGTCTTTGCGGCCATCGCGCCGTCTGCCGCGGCCGGCGCGCGCCCGCTGAAGGACACGAAGCCCTGCCCCACCCTTCACCTCGCGGGCGAAAAGGATCCGCTGGTGAAGTTCGACGTGCAGATGCGGGCGGTTGCGCTGATCCGCGCGTACAACGGCTGCGAGGAGCAGGGCAAAGACTGGGACAAGGGCTGCACGCTGTATCCGTCGTCGAAAGACGCCCCGGTCGTCGTCTTCGTCCATCCCGGGGGCCATCAATATCCGGCCGAGGGGCCTGCGCTGATCGTGAAGTTCTTCAAGGAGCACGCCCGCAAGCCGTAGATGGTATTCTGGCTCGCGTGACCCGGACGCTGCTCGTCGTCGCCCTCCTGCTGCTCGGCGCCCAGGCTCCCCCCGACGACCCCCTGCAGCCGTACTCCGGCCCCTCCGTCAAGGGCGTCGATGTCTCGACGCTCGCGGGCAAGGTGATGTGCGGCTACCAGGGCTGGTTCGGGGCGGAGGGCGACGGCGCCGGCCGAGGCTGGGCCCACTGGACCAAGAACCGCTCCAAGCCGTTCGAGGGGCTCAATACGAAGGTCGATCTCTGGCCGGATCTCAGCGAGTACGGAGCAGACGAAAAGTTCGCGACCGCCCTGATGCACGCCGACGGCCGCAAGGCCGAGGTGTTCAGCTCCTTCAGGAAGGCCACCGTCCTCCGCCACGTCGAGTGGATGCGCGACTACGGCATCGACGGCGCGTTCGTCCAGCGCTTCATCGTCGACGTCAAGAGCCCGCGCGAAGCCCGGCACTTCAACACGGTGCTCGCGTCCTTCCGCGAGGGCGCGAACCGCTTCGGTCGCGCCTACGCCGTGATGTACGACCTCACGGGGCTGAAGGGGGGCCGGATGGACGACGTCATCGACGACTGGAAAACGCTGCGCTCGAGGATGATGATCGTCGACGATGCCGCGTATCTGCGCCACCGGGGCAAGCCGCTCGTCGCCGTCTGGGGCGTCGGCTTCAGCGACAAGCGCGACTATACGCTCGAGGACTGCGCGAAACTCGTCGACTTCCTGAAGGGCGACGGGTGTTCGGTGCTGCTCGGCGTCCCGGCGTACTGGCGCGACGGGAACCGCGACGCGAGCCCGGACCCGGCCGTCCGCGGCCTGCTCCAGCGGGCCGACGTCCTCAGCCCCTGGGCGGTGGGCCGCTTCGGAAAGCCGGAGGAGGCCGCGCGTCATGGGGAGAAGGTCGTCAAGCCCGACCTGGACTGGTGTGGGGAGGCGAAGGTGGACTATCTTCCCGTCGTCTTCCCGGGATTCAGCTGGCACCAGATGCATGCGGGCAAGCTCGACCAGATCCCGCGCCTCAAGGGACGCTTCTACTGGTCGCAGTGGCTGGCGCTGAAGAAGGCCGGCGCGACGATGGCGTACGTCGCGATGTTCGACGAGGTCGACGAGGCGACGGCCATCTTCAAATGCGCGAACGACACGCCGACCCTCGACGGCGGCCTCGTCACCTATGAAGGTCTCCCGTCCGACTTTTATCTCAAGCTCACCGGTTCCGGGGCAAAACTGCTCCGCGGGGAAATTGCCCCGACGGACGCACCACCCCGCTAGATCCCGGCGGACAAGACCTCGCAAAGCCTGTGCGAATCGCGCGGATTATCCGTGGCGAAACGGCGTCGAGCGGCTCTATGATGCCTGAGCATCGCAGCTTGATTCACGTCGCATGAACTTTCTTTCTAAAGGGGGACCGGCCATGGCCACCATCACGACGAAAGACGGCACCGAAATCTACTACAAGGATTGGGGCAAGGGTCAGCCGGTCACCTTCAGCCACGGCTGGCCGCTCCATTCGGACAGCTGGGAATCGCAGATGTTCCACCTCGCGGCCAGGGGCTACCGCTGCATCGCGCACGACCGGCGCGGACACGGCCGCTCCAGCCAGCCCTGGGACGGCAACGACATGGACCACTACGCCGACGACCTCGCCGAGCTCGTCACCAAGCTCGGACTGGAAAAGGCCATCATGATCGGGTTCTCCACCGGCGGCGGCGAGGTCGCCCGCTATATCGGCCGGCACGGAACGAAGCGCGTCGCCAAGGCGGCCCTCGTCTCGGCCGTCCCGCCGCTCATGGTCAGGAACGCGTCGAATCCGGGCGGCGTGCCCATCGACGTGTTCGACGGCCTGCGCGCGGGCTCCGTCGCCAACCGCGCCCAGCTCTATAAGGATCTCGCCTCGGGGCCGTTCTACGGCTACAACCGCCCGGGCGCGAAGCCGTCGCAGGGAAGCATCGACACGTTCTGGATGCAGGGAATGATGGCGGGACACAAGAGCGCCTACGACAGCATCAAGGCGTTCTCCGAGACCGACATGCGGGAGGATCTCAAGAAGTTCGACATCCCCACGCTGATCATCCACGGTGAGGACGATCAGGTGGTTCCGGTCGACGTGGGCGGCCGCGCGTCGGCGAAGCTCGTCCGGAACGCCCGGCTGATCACGTATCCGGGCGCCCCGCACGGAATCACCGACACGCACAAGGACCGGCTGAACAACGACCTCCTGGAGTTCGTGCAGTCCTAGGGCCGGCGGGAGTGCACAGGATCATTGTCCTCGGGATCGACCTCTGATAAGGTCGACCCGATGGCGATGGTCAAGAAGATCCTCTGGGGCCTGCTCACCCTCGGGCTGGCCGGGGTCACCGGCTGGATGGGCGTCACGGAGGTGATGTCGATCTGCACCGACAGCTCCCTTTGGAAGTCGGGCGTGCCCAGCCCGGACTGCCACGTCAGCGGGAAGGTGAGCACGCAGAAGTTTTTGAATTCCTACACGCTCAACGTGAGCTACCACGACGCGGACGGCGGCGCCCACGAGGGGAAGACGGAGTTCCGGTCGTTCACGTCCGTCGACGAGAAAAAGTCGCCCGAGGTGAAGTACGACGCGAAGAACCCGTCGCGTTACGTACTGTCGTGGTCTCTCGACCCGATCGGCGGCCGCTGGGCGGCCGCGGTCCTGTTCCTGATCGTGACGCCGCTGTTCCTGATCGGGACGGTCGCCATCTTCAGGGACAAGAAGGCCGCCGCCGCACCCGCACCGCCTGCGAAGGACGGCCCGCCCCCCGGTTCGGTAGCCTAGCCCTCAGCCCGGCAATTTTCGGGCGTCACCCGCAATCGCTGGAAGCCCCGCCGCCGCGCGCGCCCGGTCGATCTCCGCGATCGCCGCGCGCACCCACCCCGCGTGCCCATAGAGGGTGAGGCGGCGCCCGTCCCCTGCGGTGAGTCTCAGCACGGAAAAGCGCTGCGTCCGCGTGGCATGCTGCGTCCATTCGATGCCGGCGACATCGGCGTGTCGCAGGAGGGCGAGCCGGTAGCCCTTCACGCGGATCGTGGCGAAACTCGTGATCGCATGGCCGCGGCGCCGGTGATTGGTCGTCCAGGCAAACGCGGCCCAGGCGAGCACCAGCAGCGACGCCCACGCTCCTGCGCCGTACTTCAGACCCTGCAGCGCGGTCATCAGGCCGTATTCGGACAGGTATTGCGGGAACCAGAGAAAGCTCCAGAGCACGGAGACCGACGAGAGCGAGATGCAGGCTCCGAGTCCGGCGCCCCCCGCGGCGATCAGCAGCATCCACCAGACGGACGAGTCTCCATAGTCGGAATGAAAGCGGTCGCGCAGGGCCGCGCCGGCCGCCGCGCCCTGCTTGTGCGCGGCCAGGATCTCCTCCAGCTCCCGGCGCTCGAACGGGGGGAGACTCGAACACCACTGGCGGGTGACGGACCGAGGCTTCATCCCGGATTCTCCTGCGACAGGCCCGCGATCGTACCCGGGGGTGCACAACAGGAGGAGATCGGGACCCGGGCGCTCAACATCACACTCTTCATGACCCGGACCCTCCGCAACTTCATACCTCCGGAAGTCGCCTGCGGGGGTTCAAAGCTCGGAGGGGGCCCGGACCCTACCATTTCCAGTGGAGGCGGTACACGCGGCCCGGCTCGGGGCCGGCGACCTCCCAGCAGATCCAATCCCGCGCGTCGCCCCGATAGACGCTCCGCGGACCGGTGAACTCCGTCGACACGTCCTTCTCGGTGCGCGCCACCGTCAGGCGGTGCTCCTTGAACGGCTTCGACGGCGGAAACACCATCAGGAGCGACGTCATGATCGACTTGGGATACCCGATCATGCCGAACCACTGTTCCGACTCGGTCTGCATCGAGTTCCAGTACGTCACCTGGAGGTTGAGGCTGAACTCGCGGCCGACCTCGATCTTGGAGACGTCGATCGAGACCTTCCGCACCTTCATCCGTTCCTGCGCGACGAACGACTCGCCTTTCTGCGCCTCGACCGCGCTCGGGTAGGGGTCGGCGCAGGAGAGGTCGACGGCGAGTCCGGAGGTCCGCGCCTGCATTTCGAAGACGTCGACCGGCGCGTTCTTCACCAGCTGCACGTTCCGCCGCATGTGCACCGCGCTGAGGCGCTCGCTCATCGCGTCCTGCGGGACCTCCTTCCAGGCGCGCAAATCGACCACGCGGCTGTCATAGAGGACGTCGAACGCGCCGAGGTCGGCGAGGACGATGCGGTCCACCTCCTTGACGTTCGCCGGCGGCGGCGCCGGCTGCGGGGGCTGCGCTTTCAGGTTCGCGACTTTCTGCTCGATCGCCTTGCGGCGCGATTCCGCCATGGGATCCGGCCGGCTCCCGAAGACGACGTATCCGGCGCCCGCCAGAGCGACTGCCGGGATCCCGACCGCCGCGGCCTTGAGGAGAGTCCGGCGTGACGCGGGCCGAGTCGCGACTTGCGTCTCGCCGGTGGCGGCGATCACGGGCGTCGTGGGCAGCATCGCGCGCTTCGCCTTCTCCGAGTCGGGCGGCGGCGTCAGCGGCGCGACGCCTTTCGCGCCGACCTCGAAGACGTCGACCGGGTCCGTGCAACCCTTGAACAGATAGGAGCCGTGGGACATCCACGCGAGCGCCGGAGCGGGTGCGTCGGCCCCGACGGGCGGATGCTCCCGCACGGCATGGCGGGCCGAGTCGAAGACCGTCCGCGTCAGCAGGATCTGTCCGCCGACCGCGAGCGACATGGTCCGGCTCGCCTGGTCAATGGCGGACGAGATGAAGTCCGCCTGCCCGGTCACCTGGCTGTGGCCCTCCTCCACCTCGCCGAGATGGATGCCGACGCGCGAGGTGAAGGGATGCGGCCAGGCCTCCTTCGTCATCAGGTATTGGAAGAGGAGGGCGGCGGCGACCGCGTGGCCCACGCTGCTGAAGCTGAGGAAGTAGCCGTCGCCGATGTCCTGGAGGACTTTTCCGCTG
>DASQOM010000012.1:0-9505 GCA_035644495.1 Planctomycetota bacterium
CGCGCCGAAGGGGGCGCGCTGGGCCTACAAGACGAACACGCCGCCGAGCTGGACGATGGTGGTGGACGGCAAGGCGCAGGAGACCGCGGAGGACCTCGGCGAGGCGGTCTGGAGCCCGGACGGGAAGAGCGTGGCGTACAAGGCGGGCGCGCGCGGGAAGTACTCGGTCGTGGTCGACGGGAAGAAGGGCAAGGTCTACCCCGACGTCGGCGATCCCGGGTTCAGCCCGGACGGGAAGACGGTGGCCTACGTGGCGAAGGCGGAGAACAACGCGGGCGAGTTCGTGGTGTACGGGGACAAGCAGACGGAGGTCTTTAGCCGCATCTATCCGCCCGTGTTCTCGGCGGACGGCCAGCATATGGCGTATGCCGCGAGGGGCGAGAACGGGAAGTACATGGTCGTGCTGGACGACAAGCGGGGGCCCGCGGAGTTCGAGGCGGTGGGCCCGATCCAGATCAGCCCCGACGGGGCGCACGTCGCGTTCGCCGGCCAGTGGAACTTCCGCTGGACCTGCGTCATCGACTCCGGGCGCTCGTCGCTGAACGACATCATGCTGACGCCCGTCTGGGGGCCGGACAGCAAGAAGGTCGCGTATGCGGGGCAGAACCTGGGGAAGTGGTTCGTCGAGGTGAACTACCGCCGCGGCGACGACTACGACGAGGTGCTGACGCCCCCGGTCTTCAGCGCCGACGGCCGGAAGTGCGCCTGCGGCGTCCGTCGCGGCCCCGACCTCCTCTGGAAGGTCGTCCCCGTCATCGACTAGGAATTAAAACAGACCGTCTGTCTTATTCCAGCATCAGGACCGACTTGAGGGTGCCCGCGACGTCGGCGCGCGCAGCCGCGAGCACCGAAGCGTCCGCCCCCAGGGGAAGCAGAGGAGCGTCGGTCACCCCGAGCGCCGCCAGCGCGCGGGCGAAGTCGGCCGGCGAGCCGATCGGAATCCCCATATTGCCGCGAACCACCGAATAGGCGATCGTCGGCTCCCAGCCGCGTTCCTTGAAGACCGCCACGAAATCGGTGGACGAGAGCTCCACCAGCCCGGGCGCGGACGCCGTCGCCTGCGTCGCATCGAGGAAGTTGGGGTCGGACGGCTCCCGCGAGTTCAGCCACGAGTTGGCGGCCGAGAAGACGAGCCGCGCCGCATAGAGGGCGTTCGACAGGGGCCAGCTCTTCGGGACGAAGAAGACCCAGTCCCTGGGGCGGTCGCCCGAGGGCAGGAAGTCGAGAGTCCCGACCTGGTAGCGCCGCAGCGTGTGCTGGATCGACATGCGCCAGACGGCGACGTCGCCGGCGTCGCGGGCGGGGGAGGCCTTGCGCCAGAGCAGCTCCAGGTCCAGCGCGTCCCGGTCGCGCTGGCTCTTCGACGCGGCCGAGAGGCCGGCTTCGGTGAAGAGGTAGTTGGCGCGGCGCGCGAGGGCTTCGCCCGCGCCGACGTCGCCGAGCCGCACCTGGCGCCGGGCCTCGGTGAGGAGCGCGTCGCCGAAATACGCATGGGCTTCCCCGACCTGCGCGAGGATGACCCCGGCGGCGCTCCGGATCTCCGGGCCGGCGGCGGCCAGGTCGCCGGTCTCGATGCGGGCGTAGGCCCGGATCAGCCGCGACTCGATGGTGTCGGGATGGTCGACGCCCTCCGCCCGGCTGTGAAGCTCGACGGCTTTGGTTGCCGCCTCGAGGCCGCCGGCGGCGTCGCCCGAGCGCGTCCGGGCAATGGCCAGATTGTGGCACGCGATCGCGAGGTTCCCCGGGTCCTTGCCCATCGCCTCATGACGGCGCCGCGTCGAGTCGAGAATCCGGACGGCGTCCGCCCAGCGGCGATGCCGGATCAGGGCCAGGCCGTAGTTTCCGCCGACGCTGCAGGCGGTGTCGGCGTCGTCCTCTGCGTTGTCGAAATGCCGCCAGGCCGGCTCGAACGCCTCGATCGCGTCGTCGAGCTTGTCCCGGGAGGCGAGCGAGAGGGCGAGGTAGTACTGGGCCAGGGCCCAGGGTTTCGTAAACTTGGGCGCTTCCATCGTCGCGGAATTGAAGCGGGACGCGGCCTCGGCGTGGCGGCCCTGGGTCCGCAGCGCCTGGCCTTCGCTCATGTACTGCTCGTAGGGGAGCATGTCAGTCGACGCCGGCGCAGCGGCCGCGCGCCCAATCGCGGAGACCGTCGACGCGTTCCTTCATGGTGACGGACAGGGGTGGCGAGAGTCGCAGCGCCTGGAGGATGTCCGGGGTCTCCATTTTCTGTCCCCGGCTGAAGGCCTGGTGCATGCCGGAGAGCACCGCCTGCTCGATCTCGGCGCCGGTGTAGCCGTCGGTGGCCGTGGTGAGCGCGTCCAGATCGAAGACCGCCGGATCGTAGAGCCGTTTCCGGAGATGAATGGCGGCCATCGCACGGCGGACGTCGGGCGACGGGAGGTCGACGAAGAAGATCTCGTCGAAGCGCCCCTTGCGGAGCAGCTCGGGCGGCAGCGCTTCGACATCGTTGGCGGTGGCGATCACGAAGACCGGAGACCGGTGCTCCTGCATCCAGGTGAGGAGGGACCCGAACATGCGCGCGGAAAGGCCGCCGTCGACGCTGCGCGACGCGGCTCCCGCGAATCCCTTTTCGATCTCGTCGATCCAGAGGACGATGGGCGCCATCGCCTCGGCGAGCCGGAAGGCCGCCCGGAGATGCCGCTCGGATTCGCCGATGTACTTGTCGTAGAGGGAAGAGGGGTCGAAGCGGAACAGCGGGCGCTGCCAGGCGGTGGCCACGGCCTTGGCCGTGAGGCTCTTCCCGCTGCCGGGGACGCCGAGCATGAGGAGGCCGCGCGGCGGCACCAGGCCGTAGAGCCGCGCCTCGTCCATGAGCGCGTTCTTCCTCTGGGCGAGCCACGTCTTCAGCTTCTCCATGCCCGCGATCTCGTTGAGCGAGGTCGGCGTCTCCACGAAGTCCAGGAGGCCGTCCTTCTGGAGGATCTGGCGTTTGCGGGCCAGCACCCGGCCGAGGTCCTTTTCGTCCAACTCCCCGTCATCGCTGATGACGTCGAGGACGACCTGGCGGACCTGCCGCCGGGACAGTCCCCGGAGATTGTTGAGAAAGGAGGTCCATAAGGCGGGCGAGAGCCGGACCGGGCCCTTCAGGCGGTTGCGCTCGCGGGCCAGGAGCTCCCGGACGAATTCCCCCAGCTCCTTTTCGCCGGGCAGCGAGATCTGGAAGCGGGTGGCCTCATGGTCGATGGCGGCAGGGAGCTCGCCGCTGGGGTCGACCAGCACCACGTGAGCGTCCTTCCTGCGGGCCTTCTCGATCAGATCGCGGAGGAGCCGGGCGGAACGCGCGTCGCCGAGGTGGCCGACGAGATCATAGAGGACGATCAGGGAGCGGTCGGCCGCCGACCCGAGCAGCGACTGGAGGGCGGCGGCCGGGTCCTGAGTATCGGGCACCGGAGGATTGTCGGGGAAGTCGGTGTCGTAGAGGCCCCGGCTCTGCTTCCACGCGTGGGTGGGCGCCCGCAGCTCGACCGCGGCTTTGCGCAGCAGCTCGGCCGCCTCCTGCTCCTCGAGCGTCTGGATCAGGATGCACGGGTGCCCGGCCTGCAGGAGCTTGCGAAGGCGGTCGGCGTCGGTTTCCGGCGGGACGGGGCGTGGAACGGGACGGAAGCCGGTGTCCATCGCCGGATTCTACCCGACCGAAACGGAAGGGACCGTCACTTTTGTTACGATTGGGCCTACCATGGCTATTCCCACTGCAACCAAGGAGCAACCGATGAACCGCTTTCGCGGCGCCTTCGCGCTGATCCTCCTCGCCGGCCTGGCCCTTGCGCAGGACCCGCCGCCGAAACCGGCCCCGAACGAACCCCTGAGCATCTTCGGAATCGGCAGCTGCCACTCCTGCAACTGGGGCGCGCCCGCGAACCAGCGCTGGATGCCGCAGATGGCCGCCATCGGCCTCACGAACCACCGGACCTGCAACACCGGCTGGTCGGAGGTCGAGCCCGAGGAGGGGAAGTGGAAGTGGGACAACGTGGACAAGCAGATGGAGTACATCGACAGCCAGAAGATCAGCTTCGGCGGCATCTTCGCCGGCAACGCCAAGTGGAACAAAAAGGACAAAGGCGGCACGCTGCCCGTCAACAACATCGAGGGCTGGGGCCGCTACTGCTACGAGCTGGTCAAGCACTGCAAGGGCCGGATCAAGTACTACGAGGTCTGGAACGAGCCGCCCAACGGCACGGGCCGCGACCAGACCGCCGCCGACTACGCCAGGATCGTGATCGCCGCGTACGACAACGCCAAGAAGGCCGATCCGGACTGCATGGTCGGCATCGCGGCCAAGTCCGTCGCGATCACCTACCTCGACCAGGCGATCAAGGCGGGCGCGAAGGGGCACTTCGACTACGTCACGCTGCACCCCTACGAGGTCGCCGGCACGCCGATCAAGCATCCCGGCACCGAAATGGTCTACCTCCAGATCGCGAGCACGCTGAAGAAGATGCTCGCGGCGCAGGATCCCGCGAAGGTGAACTGTCCGATCATCTTCACGGAACTCGGTCACGCGGCGAGCGGCCAGTACGGCGCGCACCTGCCGGGCTTCAACGATCCCGACGTGATGGGCCACGCGGTCGTGAAGTACTACTCGATGGGCATCGCGCAGGGGATCACCTGCATCCAGTGGTTCGAGGCGATGGACGGCGACAGCGGCCCGATGGGGCTGCTGGACGGCAAGGGCAACCCGCGGCCCGCGTTCGGCGCGATGACGCAGATGCTCAAGTACCTCGGGCAGCACCCCGTGTACCTGGGCTGGGTGCTGCTGAACGACAAGCACTATGCGTTCGTCTACCAGGGCGCCCACGGCACGGTGATGACGACGTGGGCATCGAGCATGACGCCGGACCGGATCGACTTCGGCCAGGCCGCGAAGGTCGTCGATCCCTTGACGGGCGCGGTCAATCCGGCGGCCGACTATACGCTGACGGTCGCGCCGATCCTCGTGGACGGCGTGCCGGACGCGCTGGTGTCGAAGGCGAAGGCGAACAAGGCGAAGCCGTTTCCGTGGGGCGGCGACTATACGGGGGCGAAGTCGGTGTCGGTGACGTTCGGCGAGAAGCTCGTGGAGAAAGGGCTGCACACGAAGTCGGCGGAGTCGGTGGCGGCGGACGTGATCGCGTACGGCGGCGGCGCGCGGGTGGGGACGGTGCCGGGCGGGAACGTCTATATGGTGGACCCGAACTTCCTGGCGTACGCGACGGTGCCGATCGAGATCACGGCGGTGGTGCGGCGCAACGAGAAGAACGAGCCGGCGAAACTGACGCTGACGTACGAGTCGACGAGCGGCTACAAGAAGCCGGAGGCGTTCGAGGTGCCGGACAACGAGAAGTGGCACGCGGCGACCTGGAAGATCGACGACGCGCAGTTCGTGAGTCAGTGGGCCTACAACTTCACGCTCAACTCCGGCAAGTACGCCCTGCAGAGCGTGACGGTGACCCGCCTGGACCCGAAGTGACGGTCACTGTGCCAGCGTCTTGAGGCGAGGTTCGAACTCGATTCCCCAGGCGATGCGGGCCTTGGAGCGCAGGCGCAGGACGCGGCCGCGAAAGGTTTTCCACGATCTCCCCGCATGAGGGGTGACTTCGACGAAGAAGGATTGGGTCGGAAGCCTCGGGGTCGCCAGCCGGATGTCGGTCAGCAGCGCGCCCGAATTCGACAAGTTGCGGATGACGGCCGTCCCCCTGGCCAGGACGCGCCCCGACTCCGTGTAGAGGACCAGGTCGGATTCCGTTTGCGTCTCCGTCCTCGCATGCCGCCGCTGATGCCGGAACTTGAGCAGGTCCACGTCGAACCCCAGCGACTTCGCCATGCGAAAGACGCGGAGGATGGTGTCGTTCCGGAAGCGGTAGCCCGGGGTGCGGTTGAGGATCTTGTTGACGGTCGAGACGTCGATGCCGAGGGTCCGCGCCAGCTGCGTTTGCGTGACCATTGCCTCTCCTTCACGCCCCCCATCCGCGACCCTTAGTTAGGGGGAGTTGCGCCGCTGGTGCAAGGGCTTTCTGAATCCCCCTCGCAAAAGGGATTCTAATTGGGAGGATCCGGGAGCACGACGGGGGTCAGGCCAGCAAGGGAAACAGAACGCTGCCGTAGACGTCGGTGAGGCGGTAGCGGCGGCCGTTGTGCAGGTAAGTCAGGCGCTGGTGGTCGAGGCCGAGCAGGTGCAGGATCGTCGCGTGCACGTCGTGCACCGACACCGGCTTCTCCGCCGCCTTGTACCCGATCTCGTCCGTCTCGCCGTAACTGACCCCGCCCTTCACCCCGCCCCCGCCATCCACATCAGGAAGCCGTGCGGGTTGTGGTCCCGCCCCTGGCTCTTCTCCGACACCGGCATCCGCCCGAACTCGCCCCCCCAGACGACCAGCGTCGTCTCCAGCAGCCCGCGCTGCTTCAGGTCCTTCAGCAGGCCCGCGATCGGGACGTCCGACTCCGCGCAGCGCGCATCGTGGTTCTTCCGGAGGTCGTCGTGCGCGTCCCATTCGTCGTTGATATAGACTTGGACCATCCGCACCCCGCGCTCCACCAGCCGCCGCGCGAGCAGGCACTTCTCCCCGAACGGGCGCGAGACGCCCACATCCAGCCCATACCGGCGATGGGTTTCCTCCGACTCGGCCGAGAAATCCACCAGCTCCTTCGCCGCCATCTGCATCCGGTACGCCATCTCGAACGACTGGATCCGTGCGTCCAGCTCGCCGTCCCCGGCGTGCGCCGCCAGATGCTCCCCGTTCAGCGACGCAGCCGCGTCCAGCATCGACCGTTGCCGCTCCGCCGTGACGTCCTTGGGGCGGTCGAGGTTGAGGACCGGCGTCCCGCTGGCGCGGAAGAGGGTGCCCTGGTAACTCGAGGGCAGGAACCCCGACCCCCAGTTCGCCGGGCCGCCCTTCGCGCCGCGGGAATTGCCCAGCACGACGAAGCCCGGCAGGTTGCGGTTCTCCGAGCCCAGGCCGTACGTGACCCAGGACCCCACGCTCGGGAAGCCGACGCGCGGCAGGCCGGTGTTGATTTGGTACATCGCCGGGCCGTGGTTGTTCGACTCCGCCCAGCACGATTTGATGAAGGCGATGTCGTCGACGCACTGGCCGATCGTCGAGTACTTCTCGCAGACCGTCGCGCCCGACTGGCCGTAGCGCTTGAACGAATACGGCGAGCGCAGCAGCGGGCCGGGGTTGCCGAAGAACGTCTCGATCCCGTCGACGCGCTTGCCCGCGTTCTTCTGCAGCTCCGGCTTGTAGTCGAACAGGTCGAAGCCGCTGGGGCCGCCCTCCATGAACAGCCAGATCACGGACTTCGCCTTCGGCGCGAAGTGCTCCTGCGCGTCGAGCAGGCTGCCGAGCGCGAGCATCCCGAGCCCGCTTCCGGCCTTGCAGAGGAAGTCGCGGCGGCTAGTCGACATAGGCAAACTCATTCAGCGTGAAAAGGACGTGGCAGAGGTCGACGAGGTTCAGGCGCGACGCGGTCTCCCTCTCCGACGCGGTCGGCGTCCGGCCGAGCGCCATCTCGAACGCGCGGGCCGGCGTCCCGGCGCGCTGCGCGAAGGCCCGGGCGCAGTCGCGGACGAACGGATCGTTGAGCAGCGCGAGGGCCTGCGGGGCAACGGTGGTCCGCGCGCGCCGTCCGCAGCTCGCGATCGGGGACGGCGCGTCGTTCACCTCGAAGAAGGGCAGGGCGACCGAACGCTTGATGAAGACATAGACGCTGCGCCGCCACTGCTCGGGGCCGTCCGCGATGTTCCGGGGATAGTCGTCCTTGCTGCGCGTCACGATCGCCTCGCCGGGGATGCGCACCTTGACGGCCGGTCCGTACATCTTCGGGTTGAGCCGGCCGCTCACGGCGAGGATCGCGTCGCGCAGAGCCTCGGCCTCGAGACGGACCGGGGCGCGCTTCGACCGGTATAAGGGGCTCGTCAGGATCAGGCGGTGCAGCGGCTTGAGCCGCCAGCCGCCCTCGATCAGGACGCGCGCGAGGCCGTCGAGCAGTTCGGGGTCCGCGGGCCGCTCGCCCTGCGTGCCGAAGTCGTTCGGCGTCGTGACCAGGCCCTCGCCGAAATGGTGCTGCCAGACCCGGTTGACGATGACCCGCGCGAGCAGACGGCCCGCGCCCTGGTCGACGTCCGTCAGCCACTCGCTGAGCGCGACGCGCGGCCGGGGATCCCGCGCGGCGCCGGCGTCGAGGATCTTGTAGAAGCCGGGGTGGACCTCCTCCTGCTTCTCGTCGACATCGCCGCGCCCGAGCAGCCAGGCTTTTTGCGGATCGCCGTCGGCGGCGGTGAGGGCCTTCTCCGGGTTGCCCTGCACTTCCTTCGCGAGCTCGTCCCAGCGGGCGAGGTCGTCCGGCGGCAGGGTCGCCCGGAGGCGCTCGTCCGTGGGCTTGACCGCGTCGCCGTGCTTCTTGTAGAGCCCCGCGGAGAACGAGTTGTTGGAGTGGACGGGCTGGCGGAGGATGTCCTTTTCGGCGTCGGGGATGGGGAGAGCGGCGATGAGCGACTCGCGCAGGGCCGCACGGCGGGGCTCGAGGAATTCCTGCAGCCGGCGGTGAGCCGGGGACAGCGGCTTCTCCTCGCGCCGGATCGAGATGAACGTCGCGAGGAGCTGGTAGTACTCCTTCGACGAGAGGGGGTCGTACTTGTGGTCGTGGCAGCGCGCGCACCCGATCGTCAGGCCGAGGAAGGCCTGGCTGGTCGTGCTGACGATGTCGTCGAGCTCGTCCATGCGGTACTTCTCTTTGTTCCGGCGCGAGTCGGTCGGGGTCGTTTCGGACAGCGGCCCGCAGGCGACGAACCCGGTGAGCGCGAGCGCCACGGGGTCGTCGGGCGCCAGCAGGTCTCCGGCGAGCTGCCAGCGGGTGAAATCGCTGAAAGGCAGGTCGGCATTGAGGGCGCGGATGACGGCGTCGCGATATGCATAGACGGTTTTGCGATCGACGTCGCTCTCGTAGCCGCCGGAGTCGGCGTAGCGGGCGACGTCGAGCCAGTGCCGCGCCCAGCGCTCGCCGTATTGCGGGGACGCGAGCAGCCGATCGACGAGCTCCGTATAGGCGACGTCGACGCGCTCGGGTGGGAGGCCGATGAGGTCGAAGGTCACGCGGCGGACGAGGACGCGGGGATCGGCGGAGTCGCCTTTCGACAGGGCCTCGAGCGATCCCTTGCGAAGCGGCGCGAAGGCCCAGTGGTCCTCGCGCGGCGACGTCGCCTTGAGCGGGCGGGCATAGGGCATCCCGGCCTGGGCCCAGCGGCGGATCTCGTCGATATCGGCCTCCGCCAGCTTCGGCGCCTTATGGGGCATGGGGGGGTCGTCGAGATGGGCGACCGAGCGCCAGAGGGCTTCGGGCCTGGTTTTGATGCCGTCGCGGACGGAGAGGTCCAGGTCGCCCTTATGGACTTTCTCGTTATGGCACTTGAGGCAATGGCGCTCGAGGAGTTCGGGCGCCCGGGCCTGGGCCAGCACCACGAGGAGGATCAGCTGCATCAGCCCCCATGCGCGCGAGCCCCCGCTTCGTG
>DASQOM010000013.1:0-11822 GCA_035644495.1 Planctomycetota bacterium
CTCCTCGGGGGAGGGCGGGAGCCCGACCAGAACCCTATGGAAGCGACGCGCGAGGGTTCGCGCGTCGGCTTCCGGCGCCGGAGTCAGCTTCGCCGCCTGCAGCCGGGCGCTGAGGAAGCGGTCGACGGGATGCCCGACGCCGGCGATCTCGGGGACGGCCGGCGCCGCGACCGGCTGGAAGCTCCACCAGGTCTTGCGCCGGCGCAGGACCGCGTCGAACGACGTTTCGCGGGCAACCTCTTCCTTCGTGGAGGGCTTGTCGCGGGGATCGAACGCGCCGCGGGCGATCCAGGTCTCGAAGTCGCGGATCGTGGCCGCGTCGAGTTTGGCGCCGTCGCGCGGCATCTTGAGCTCGGGATCCTCGTGGCGAAGGGTCTTGAGCAGCAGGCTCTCCCCGGGTTTTCCCGGGACGAGGGCGGGTCCGGAGCTCCCGCCTTTGAGGAGGCCGCCGCGGAAGTCGAGCGCGAGACCGCCCTTCTTTTTGGTCGCGGTCGCGTGGCACGGGTAGCACTCCTGGGCGAGGACGGGCCGGATGCGCGACTCGAAGAACTCGCGATCGTCCGCCTGAACCAGGAGGAGGGCGAGGAAGGCGATCATCCGTCGATCCTCCGCGCGATCTCGGCGGCGGCGGCGGCGCAGCGGCGGCCCAGCTCCCGGAACTGCGACTCTTTCAGCCGGAACGCAGGGCCGATGACGGTGAGGCCGGCGACCGGATATCCCCGGCGGTCGGGGATCGCGGCGCCGACGCAATGGATGCCGGGCAAGCCCTCGGCGCGGTCAACCGCGTACCCGAGGCGGCGCGATTCGGCCAGGGCCGCGGTCAGGCTCTCGCGCGTGGCGAGCGTCGACGTCGTGAAGCGCTTGAGCCGGACCTCTTTGAAGAACGCGGCGAGCTCGGCGGTCGGGAGCGCGGCGAGCATGGCCTTGCCGGGGGCGCAGGAGTAGAGGGGGACGCGGAAGCCGACTTCGCCGAGGACCTTCACGGGCTGGCGGGACGCGGCCTGCTCGATGATGACGCACTTGTTCTGGGCGCGGACGCAGAGCTGGGCGGTCTCGCCGGTGGCGTCGCGGAGGCCGCAGAGGGCGTCGAACGCGAGGCCGGCCAGGCTGCGGTCGCCGAGCCGGGGCCGCGCGAGGTCGAGCAGCCGTCCCGTGAGCCGGAACCGCCGGTCCTCGCCGCCGCGCTCGACATAGCGCCGGTCTTCGAGCACCTCGAGGATGCGGAGGGTCGAGTTCGCCGGCATCTCGAGGCGCCGCGCGAGCTCGGACGCCGTCAGCCCCGCGTCGCCCGCCGCGCTCAGGGTCTCGAGGATGGCCAGGGTCCGCACGGCCCCCGGCGAGCCCGCGCGCTCGTCCGCGTCGGCCGGCGCCGCATCGATCCGGATCGCGTTCTTCATCAGTTCCGCCTATGGAACAATATCCATATATGGAAACACCGGGTCCAGCGGGATCGTGGGGGAGATTGTGGAAAATCGCCTGCCGTACCCGGTCAGGGGACAAGGCGCGGGTCGGTGGACGGATACGGCATCCACCGGAGATCGAGTCCGAGGCTGGGATTCTTCAGGAGTTGCTGCATCTCCGCGGTGAGGAGATGAAAGCGGCCCTTGTTTCCTCCGTAGACTCCCCAAAGCCGCTCGGAGGACGAGGTCTTTTGGAGAAGCCCGTTGACGAGCGAGAGGCATCGACGGGTGGAGATGATCCCCAGAGAGTCCCCCTCATTCTCCCCCTCCTGCCAGATCGAATGAGCGGATCCGTCGATGACGACGGAGTAGTGGGCCTCTCCGAAGTCGTCTTCAATCGAGTCGATCCTGACGCCTTCTGTTTTCAAAACCGGCTTCATCAGGGTCAGAATCAGGCCGAAGCCGCCTTCGGCGAGGTCCTCGGCGTCCGCCGGATAGGTGCGCCGATCGGCCGAGACCCGGTCGGCATCCCACGAGGTGTCGAGATATCCGTCCTGCAGCGACTTCGCCATCTGAGAGCGAACCGAAGCGATCTGCGAGGCGGCGACGTGTTTGAGATAGCCCATGGCTTGAAGCCGGTCGATGGCGGCTTCGACGCTCATGGTTCACCTCGATCCTGCGATCGCGAGAAAGGCGGGGAGTCGAAGCGGCTCGCCCCCTTCGCTCCGGTGCGGGGGTGAGCTTCGGGGGGCATCCTTTGCCGGGGCGTCGCTTCGCTCCGCCGAGCGAAGGATGGTGGGCGGGGCGAGACTCGAACTCGCACGCCTTGCGGCATACGCCCCTCAAACGTACGTGTCTGCCAATTCCACCACCCGCCCACGATACTGCTGAGGGACGGATATTCTTATCCGCGGTCCCCCCCGGGGGCAAGCATTATCTCCGGACCGGCTGCAGACGCGCCTCGAACTCGAGGCCCTCGCTCGCGAAACGGCCGGAAACCTCGACACGCTCGAGCCACGAGACGCGGTCCGCCCAGGCTTCGATCGACGCCTTCACGCGCGTCAGCTCTTCGCGCCACGGCGTCCCCTTCGAGATTTCGTCGAGGGCCTGCGCCTCGAAACGCGCCCGCTGCGCCTCCTGGTATTTCGTCAGGTCGGCCGGATCCGGGAACTGCTTCCGCAGCGCGGTCATCATTCCGGGCGAGAAGGTACGGAACGACATCATCGACGCCTGCCGCTCCGCCTCGCCGCGGAACGCGTCGTCCGCCCAGCCCGGCGCGAGCGAGCGGACCAGGTCGATCAGCGGCCCGACCTCGACCGTCCCCGCCGCGTGCGCGTCGCCGGCCGTCGCCGCAGGGGCCGTCAGGACCGTCGCGCAGGTCGAGAACACGAAGCGGTTCTTCTCGAAGATGTAGGCGGGCGCGAAGGCCTCGCCGTAGCGGATCGCCTTCGCGCTCGAGAGCTTCACGCGCCACACGCCGCCGTCGGCCATGACCTCGAAGGCGGGCGCGAGTCCCCGGTCGCGGCGCAGCCGGATCGAGTCGCCGATCGAGCGGTGGACCATCTTCGCGGCCAGGTCGCGCGTGCCCTCCTCGGGGAGCTCGATCCAGACCACGAGCGCCGGCCTGCCGAACGGCGTCGGCACGAGCTCGATCCCCCAGGTCGGCCCCAGCCGGCCGAGAAACTCGCGGAGCGATTTCCCCTCCAGGAAGTCGCGACTCAGCATCTGCGCCTCGCGCTCGGCCTTCTCGCAGTCGATGGTGTCGAGCAGTTCGTGGGTGACCTCCTCCCACACGCGGGGGAAGTGCTCGGTCAGCGCGATCCGCGCGGGGGCGGCGCCGCCCGGCGCCCCGTGCTTCGGCGCCTGGACGTACTGCTCGAGGTAGGTGCGGAAGAGGCCGCCCTTATAGAGGGCGCGGCCGCGGAGGGTGAGAGGCGACGTCGACGCGACCTCGAACCCGAGGGCGGAGAAGTCGCGCAGGCGTCCGCGCGGCTTGAGCCGCTCGAGGTTGAAGAAGCAGCGCAGGCCGAGCGACTTGAACTCGGGCAGATCCGAGAGCGATCCTTCGCGCGCCTTGTGTCGTGTCAGGGCTTCGGGGGTCTGGGCGATCACCGCCGCCCCGTTCTCGACCTCGGCGCCCGCGAGCAGCGCCGAACCGCGCGTGAGCCGCGCCAGCGTCACCCACTCGTGGTTCCGGTCCAGGTAGAACGCCAGCCCGCCCGACAGATGCGGCCGAACGGGGTCGAGCTTCTTCCGGATCTCCGCCGCCCAGGGGGTCGGCAGCTCCTCGAGCTCCTGATAGTGGGTGAACCCGGCGTAGAAGATCGCGTCGGCCGGCACGAGCTCCGCGAGGGGGAACCTCTCGGCCGGCCGCGGCCGCAGGACGACGACGGCCGTCGCCGCGAGGATGACGGCGACGCCGCCCAGGACCGCCCATCGAGCCCGTTTCACTCGGGGGATTCTATCAGGAATCAGAGACTTGCAAACGCGATCCTGGCACCCTAAACTGGCCGTCCTATGACGATCGACACGCAGAAAAAAATCCTGTCCCGCCGCGCCTCCGAGGCCGAGGAGTCGGTCACCCTGGCGATCACCGCCAAGGCCAACCAGATGCGCGAGCAGGGCATCGATGTGATCTCGTTCTCCGCGGGCGAGCCCGACTTCGACACGCCCGAGCACATCAAGAAGGCCGCCGCCGACGCCATGGCGAAGGGCCAGACCAAGTACACCCCGGCGAGCGGCGTGCCCGCGCTGCGGAAGTCCATCGCCGCGAAGTTCCTGCGCGACAACGGCCTGACCTACGACCCCGCCCAGATCGTCGTCTCCTGCGGCGCCAAACACTCGCTCTATAACGTCATGCAGGCGATCCTCGAGGAGGGCGATGAGGCCATCATCCCCGCCCCCTACTGGGTCAGCTACCCGGCGATGGTGAAGTGCGCCGGCGCGACGCCCGTCATCGTCAACACCCAGGAGAAAAACGGCCTCAAGATGACGGCCGACGAGCTCCGGAAGGCGATCACCGACCGGACCAAGTGCCTCATCCTCTGCAGCCCCTCGAACCCGACGGGCATGGTCTACAGCGAGGCCGAGCTCAAGGCCGTCGCCGAGGTCTGCATCGAGAAGGACCTCCTGGTCATCTCCGACGAGATCTACGAGAAGCTCGTCTTCGGCGTGCCCTTCGCGTCGATCGCCACCGTCGCCCCGAAGCTGCGCGAGAAATGCGTCGTCGTGAACGGGGCCTCCAAGGCCTACGCGATGACCGGCTGGCGCATCGGCTACGCGGCCGGACCCCGGGAGATCATGACCGCCGTCGGGCGCATGCAGAGCCAGTCGACGTCGAACGCGACCTCGATCGCGCAGTACGCGACGATCGCGGCGCTGGACGGCGACCAGGGTTGCGTTGAGACGATGCGCGTCGAGTACGCGAAGCGCCGCGACTACATCGTCGGCCGCCTGCGGAAGATCCCGGGTGTGGCGTGCGGCGAGCCGCAGGGCGCGTTCTACGTGTTCCCCCGCGTGTCGGCCCTCTATGGGAAGAAGCACCAGGGCAAGCCGATCACGGGTTCGGTCGTGATGGCGGAGACGCTGCTGGAGCGCGCTCACATCGCCGTCGTCCCGGGCTCGGGCTTCGGCGCGGACGACTATATCCGCTTCTCCTACGCCACCTCGATGGAGAAGATCGAGAAGGGCATCGACCGCCTCGACCAGTTCGTGAAGGAACTCGCGTAGCGAATGCAGTTTCACCGGTCACCGGCGGTCTGTCTCCATAAGGTCGATTACAGCGAGACGAGCCAGGTCCTGCGCTTCTTCACGCCCGACTCCGGCAAGATCAACTGCATCGCCAAGGGCTCGAAGCGCAAGAAGAGCGCCTTCCTCGCGCCGTTCGAGCTGCTCTCCGTCTATGATCTCATTCGCATCGAGAAGCGGCCCGGGACGCTCGACATCCTGACGCGGGCCGAGCGCGTCCGCTCGTTCACGAAGCTGCGCGCGAACTATCCGAGCTATGTCGCCGCCTGCTATGCGGCGGAGTTCACCGACGAGTTCGCGCCCGAGGGCCAGCCCATCGAAGGCCTCTACGAGCTGCTGATCCAGGTCCTCGAGCGGTTCGAGGCCGGCGTCCCCTCCGCCGACGCGATCTTCTCCTTCGAGGCGATGTCGCTCCGCGCCCTGGGATATCTCCCGAGGTTGCGGGAGTGCGGGGTGTGCCGGAAGGCGACGTCGCAGCCGGACCTGTACTTCTCCGTGCGCGACGGCGGAGCGCTCCATCTGGAGTGCCGCCCGCGGGAGGAGCGCTGGTTCCCGGTGCGCCGCGGCTCGCTCGAGTCGATCGCCCGCTTCAGCGAAGGGGACATGCCGAAGGAGGCGATGAAGCGTCCGCTCGTCGTCGAGATCCGCCAGATCTTCGAGGCCTGCGTCCGCTTCCACCTCGAGCGCGACCTCAAGAGCGCGCGCTATCTCCGCGAGACGATCACGTCGGCCGGCACGCCCTAGGATCCTCCTACTTCCTTTTCTTCGGCTGCCAGCGCCAGGCGTCGTCGCCGAACACCTTCGCGAGCAGGGCCGCCAGCGCGGGATCGTAGGATTTCAGGGCGGCACGGGTGCCGATCTCGTTGTGGATCCCGTTCGACGGCGTCGACGTCAGGTTCGCGTCGAACCAGTCCTGCGCGCCCTCGGCCCAGTACTCGTCCGCGTTCGAGGCGGCATAGGTGTTTCTGAAGAGGCCCTTCGCCATCGCGTCCTTGTAGGCCGCGTCGATGTCCGCCTTGAATCCGCGGTCGATCCGCGTCATCCCCATCACGAGCATCGTGTGGCCGAATTCGTGGATGAGGATCGATTCGCCCGCATATCGGTCGCCGTCCAGCTGGAGCAGGTTCTCCTCCGTGGCGCTGCAGGCGGGCCGCGCGACGGTGGCGCCCACTCCCCGGCAGCGCTTGTTCCAGTCGGTGCGCGGGAACGCCGTGTTCAGATCGCTGTGCTCGGGGATGTCCGTAGTGACTTCCGTCTTCGCCATCAGCGACACCCGCGTCTTCAGCTCCTTCATGGCCGCGACCGCGTCCGGCCGTTTCGACGTCATCTGCAGGACGATCGTCCGGGCCTCGACGAGCGCCGCGTCGGGCACCTTCTCGGAGCCGACGATGGGAAGCCCGCCCGCGTCCACGTACTTCTTGTAGAACGCCGCGAGACCCAGGCCGGCCGGCGGGGCCGGGACCGGGTCCTGCAGGGCCAGGAGCAGGAGGGCCGCCAGGGGGAGCCGCGTCATGGGGTCGGCTTCCTTGGACCCTCCCCCCGGACGAATTGCCGGACGGCGACGATCCCGAGGAACGGGCCGACCGACAGCAGCGCGAAGGCCCAGGGCCAGCCCTTCCACTCCATGAGGCGCGGCACCGCCTGGATCGTCGCCATGCTGAGCAGGAAGCCGAGCGAAGTCTGCAGCGTGAGCGCGGTGCCGACGGCGTCGGCCGGCGCGGTCTCCGTCACCATCGCGGAGAACTGGGCGGAGTCGGACACCACGAAAAAGCCCCACGCGAGCACGATCGCCGCCAGCAGCCCGGCGTTGCCGGAGAAGAAGACGCCGACCAGCAGCGCGCAGGCGCCGCTCGCGGCCATCGAGACGTTGACCACGAAGGGCCGGCCGCGCCGGTCGGCCACCCAGCCGCCCCATAAGGATCCGAGCGCGCCCGAGGCGATCGCGGCGAACGCGAACACGTCGGCGGCGTGCGGGCCCAGCGTCCGGATCGACGACGCGGCCAGAAAGGCCGGAATCCAGCTCCACATCGCGTAGAGCTCCCACATATGGCCCAGATACCCGGCGATGACGAGGCGCGTCGGACGGTGTCCCAGGATGGCGGGGACGAGCCCCCACGAGAAGCGACGCGGCGGAAACGCGAGCGGGCCATCGCGGTAGCCGAGAGCGACCAGGGCGCCGGCGGCGAGCGACGCGACCGAGGCGACCAGCAGCATCCGGTCCCAGCGCAGGTCGCCCATGGAATGGATCAGGTAAGGCATCGACTTGCCGAACACGAGGCCGCCGAGCAGGGTGCCGATCGCGAGGCCGCGTCCGCTCCTGAACCACGTCGCGACCATCTTCATCGCGGGAGGATAGACGCCGGAGAGGAAGAACCCGATCAGGAAGCGCGACGCGAGAGCGGGAAGGAATCCCGGGGCCGCCACCGGGATCGCGTTGGCCAGCGCCACGAGCAGGGCGCAGACGGAGAAGCAGGTGCGCGCGGGGACCACGTCGGCGATGTTGAAGACCGCCACGGCCAGCGTCCCGCACACGAAGCCCAATTGCACGGTCGCCGAAAGCCAGGCCAGATCCCCGGTCATCAGCCCCCAGCCCGCCTTGAGCTGACCTGCGACCGCTCCGAAGAGCAGCCAGGGCGACATGCCGAGAAACTCGGCCAGCGTGAGGAGACCGAGGATCCGCCAGCGGCGGGGATCCGAGTCGCCCGTCATGAACCGAGCAGCTTCCGGAAGACGGCGACGATCTCGTCGTCGGTCCGCGCGAGAGTCGCGTTGCCGACGGCGACCTCGAGCAGGGTCGAACCCGGCGGGTCGGAGTCGAGCAGCCCGCCCAGCCAGAACTTGTCTTCCCGGGCGATGAGGTTGCGACGCTCCGAGAGGTGATCCGGCGTTCCGGCCAGGAGGAGGTGCATCATGGGCGTGTGCGGGTCCGACGGGCGGACCGTGATCCCGGCGATCCCGGCCAGCGCGCGAGCCAGGGTCCTCGCCCGCGCCCAGTATTCGGGGAAGCGGTTGCGGAACCGGTCGAAGTTGATCTTCGACGAGACGGCGTAGGGATGCAGCGTATAGACGTTGCCCCCGTGTCGGCGCTGCCACACCCGCGCGTCCTTGATGAAGTCGGCCGGGCCGAGCAGCATCGAGCCGGCGATCGCGTGGAGGCCCTTATAGAAGGACACGTACGCGGAATCGAAGCCGCGGCAGAGGTCGGCGAGCGGCTTTCCATAGTACGGCTGCGACTCCCAGAGCCTCGCTCCGTCGAGATGCAGCTTCATCTTCTTCGTCGCGGCCGTCGACTTGATCGCCTCCAGTTCCTCCCACGACGGCAGCACGCCGCCCAACCGACGATAAGGCAGTTCGAGCAACGCGGATGCCAGCGGCTGGCCGAGATCCTTCGCCGCATAAGGGACGGACTTCTCTCCGAGGAGGACGCGGTCCAGGCGATGCACGTGGAGATAGGCCAGCTGCTCGTTGACCTCGAGATGCGAGGTTGCATGCAGCCCGAACTTGCGGTTGGCCGCGCGATCGGCCCAGATCCTCAGGGCGATCTGCTGGGCCATGATCCCGGTCGGCATGAAGACCGCCGCGGGATATCCGAGCAGCGCGGCGATCTCCTCCTCGAAGCCGTTCAGGAATTCTCCGACGCCGTAGACGTCGGGCTCGGCGCCCGTCGCCTTCATATAGTCCGCGATCTCCCGATATTCCTCGTGCGCCGGCCGGGGAGCGGCGCCGCTGAGGAAGCGGGTGCAGCCGAGGACGAGCTCGCGCCGCCGCTTCTGCTCGGCCTGCCGTTCCTTCGAATACTCTTTGACGAACATCAGCGTCCCCGCAGGGCCTCGACGGACTGGAGGAGATGCGCGACGAGGGCTTCGACGAGGATGCGACCCTTCTCGCGGGTGGCGAGGGTCGGATCGCCCCAGGCGCCGGTGGGGGAATACACGCCCGCGGTCGCGTCCGGGTCGCGCGTCAGGCCGCCCGGACCCTTCTCAGGGTGGATGTCCTTCTTCGCCGCGGACAGGGTCACCGTTTCCGGCGCAATATAGAGCATCATCGAGGTTTCGATCTCGTCGGCGTGCGTCCCCGCTTCCTGCCGGCGGACCGAGCGCTCGACGTCTTCGATCGCCGTCGTCAGATCCGTGAACTCCAGAAGCAGCCCCTCCCCGGCGAGGAACTCCTGCGCGAGCCGGAGCGGCTTCAGCGTGCTGATCCCGGTGTTGAGGACGTAGTACTTCTTCGGGCCGAAGGGGGCGAGGGAGCGGCAGACGTCGACGACCACGTCGCGGCAGGTCTCGAGCCGCAGGCTGACGGAGCCGGGGTACTCGGCGAAGGCGGGGAAGTAGCCGTACTGGAGCGTCGGGACGGCGGCGACCGGCGCGGCCTCGACGACGCGCATCGTCAGATATTCCGCGAGGCGCCAGTCGTTGTTGAGCGGGAGATGGAGGCCGTGCTCCTTGAGGCGCGCGCCGAGCGGGATGAGGACAAGCCCGGCGCTCTTGAGCACGGGCTCGGCCTGCGTCCAGGTCAGCGTCTCCAGAAACGTGCCCTTCACGGGAATCGAGGATATCATCGGCGCGCCAAGTTGAAAGGAACTGCCATGAAAGAAATCTGGGAACGCTGGCTGGAGATCATCCACAAGCCCATCCTGGGGAACAACGCGGGCGCGTGGGGGCTGGCCCTGCTGGTCGGCGTCGTCACGTTCATCGCGGTCCGGGTCGTCGTCCGGTCGCTCGGGGGACGGCTGGCCGCGCGGGCGGAGAAGCAGGGGAGCAAGATCCTCGGCTTCCTCGGGGAAGTCGTCGGCCGCACCTCGTTCTTCACCCTGCTGCTGGCGGCGGCCGTCGCCGCCACGCAGTTCGTGGTGCTGCCCGGGCAGATCGCGGCCCTCCTGCGCTCCCTCCTCGTCGTCGCGGCCCTGCTGCAGGGCGGCCTCTGGGCGACGCTGCTGCTGGAGAAGTGGCTGGAGTGGCGGATGTCGACGTCGAAGGAATCCTCGCGCTCCACGGCCGTCACGCTGCTGACGTTCTCCGGCAAGCTGCTGCTCTGGAGCTTCATCGCGTTGATGTCGCTCGAGAACCTGGGGATCGACGTGACGGCGCTGATCGCCGGGCTGGGCGTGGGCGGCATCGCGGTGGCCCTGGCCACCCAGACGCTGCTCGGGGACCTGCTGGGCTCCGTCGTCATCGCGATCGACAAGCCGTTCGAGGTGGGGGACCTGATCATCGTGGGCGACCTCTCGGGGACGGTGGAGACGATCGGGCTCAAGACGACGCGCGTGCGGAGCATCTACGGGGAGCAGATCGTGTTCTCGAACATGGACCTGCTGGGCAGCCGGATCCGCAACTACAAGCGGATGAGCGAGCGCCGGGTGGTGTTCACGTTCGACGTCTCGGAGTTCACGCCGGTGGAGAAGCTCGACGTGCTGCCCGGGGTCATCAAGGAGGAGGTCGGGGCGCTCCCGGACCTGCGCTTCGAGCGTGCCTACTTCCAGAGGTTCAACGGCGTGGTCCAGGTGTGGGAGGTGGTCTTCCACGTGATGAGCGCGGACATCGGGCTCCATATGGACCGGCAGCATCAGGTGAATCTGGCGCTGCACAAGCGCTTCCTCCGGGAGGGGATCGCGGTCGGCGCCGGCCGGAAGGCGGCCTGATGTTATGGGGGACTCATAAAATTTAAAACGTGAGATTTGCAGCGCATATAAGGTCCGACTGGGCAGGAAAGGCGTGTTGAACTTGGCGTTTAGGACAAATTAGGACAAACGGTCCGTAGCTCAATGGTGGAGCAGGGCCCTCATAAGGCCTTGGCTGTGGGTTCGAATCCCGCCCGGACCACCACTCCGGTATCAGCCGAAAAATCCTTGGTTGGGACGGCAGATTCGAACTCTGACGCTTGAGATTTCTCGGATTGCAGCATCTACACCCGGGTGCTAGGATACATTCATGCCCAAGATCGAAGTCCCCGAGCAACTCCTCAAGGTGTTTTCGGGTCCCGGGCCTGCGGATCGGGACGTTGTTCTGTCCGCAGTGATTGAGCTCATTCGCGAGGGAAGAATCTCTTTGGGTCGGGGTGCCGAAGTCCTGGCAATGTCCCGGAGTCAACTCATCGATGAGTTGGGACGCCGCAAGGTTCCGATCCTGGCCCTCGAAGAAGATACCCCGTAACATCCGGTTCTTCGGATGCCCATTGTCTCCAATTCGACCCCTCTGATCGCGCTCTCCCGCATCGGAAGACTCGATGTGCTGCGCGACCACTTTCAGGAGATAACGGTCCCGGCGGAAGTCTACGAGGAACTTGTCGTACAAATCTATGAGCGCATCCTAGTCAAGCCAATATCACGTTCGCCTTAACGGTCTTTCCATTCCAAAGCTCCGTCCTCTCCTGGTCCCTGAATTCCTCGCCTGGCCTCAAGCCCGTCCTCGGTACAGGAGGATTCCTGTCCACACATCTATAGGGTCCTCTTCTCGAGTCCCATGAAAATATTGGAGGTCGGGCCGCCCAATCGATTACTGGGGCCCAGGGCCCACGTTCAGGAGGGGTCGACCCGACCTACGCAATGCGCTTCTTCTTTCTCTCCAATAGTTCCGTGTATGAAATCCCGTCCTTCCACACCTCGTACACGTCGATGAGAATCTGGCGCGCGATGGGGATGATCGCCCGGGTCGGAATGTGATGGATCCGGTAGTG
>DASQOM010000014.1:0-19148 GCA_035644495.1 Planctomycetota bacterium
GTTCCATTCGCCGATCGCCTTGTCGGCCAGCTTCAGCGGCTGGCTGGGGTTCGGCGGACGGTTGTTGTAGAGCCCGCCCGAGCCGACGCCCTTGTTCTTCTCCGGATCCCAGATCTGCACCTGGGGATTGCCCCGGAGATAGATGCCGCTGTCGCCCTTCGGCGGGATCTTCCAGTCGACCAGCAGTTCGAAGTCGCCGTAGTCCTTCACGGTCTGCAGGCTCTGTCCCTTGCCGTCGTACTGGAGGACCCCGTCCTTCACGGTCCAGTGCGGGAGGTACTTCTCGTTCGCCGCCTTGATCTGCGCGGCATACTTTTCAGGATCCTTGTCGCGCTTCGGCAGCTCGACCAGCCCCTGCCAGCCCGCGAGATCCTTTCCGTTGAACAGCGCGGTGTAGCCTTCCGGCGGCGAGTTGTCCGCCCCCTGCCCCGAGAGCAGGGCCGTGAACAGGATGCCCAGCGCGATTTTCATCCCTGATCCTCCCCAGACCTGTCCCGCTCCAGAGCTTATACGATAGTTCGGCCGTCGGTGCTCTGAATTCCATCCACCCCGTCCCCCTCCGATCCGATCGCGAAGACCAGCACGCCTTTCCCGGCTTCGCGCGCCGCCGTCGCGATCTCCGTGAGCCTGCGCGGCCACGTCTTCAGGTCCGAGACGCCGGGGCTCGCGACGACGACATCCGCACCCGCCTCCACCATGCGGGTCGCCTCCTCGGGCGTGAACGCGACCGCCGACGCGACCAGGTCCATCTTCGACGCCAGCGCGATCATCTCGACCTCGCGTTCGTACCCGAGCCGCGTATCTTCCACCGACTTTCGAAAGCCGCCGTCGATCATCCCGACGGACGGCGCGTTCTGCACGCCCGCGGCGCCCGCCGCCTTCATCTCCTCGAGGAAGTTGCGCATCAGGCGCAGCGGATCCGTCGCACAGACCCCGGCGATCAGGGGCGTCGATCCCGACGCCACCGCCCGCGACCGCGTCTTCTCCAGCGACCGCGCGTTGGCATCGGCCAGCGGCAGCAGGCCGGCGACCGTGAGATCGACGACCGTGATGAAGTCCGGCCCCGCCGGCCCGCCCCGCAACGGAGCGCCGGCGGCGATCTTCTTCCGCCACGCTTCCAGGATCCTGCCGCGATTCATCGCAACCCCGTCGAAAGAGTCAGCGTTAGAGAGTCGGACTATACTACAACCCGCCCCGAATCCGGAGGAATCATGAGCATCCGCGCGCTCGCCCTGTCGTTCGTGCTCGCCGCCGTCGCCACCGCCGACGGTGAACGCGACAACCAGGTTGACAACGTCCGCCGCGTCCCGCCTCCCGGGGTCGCCGTGCCGGATGCGGACAAGTCGGAGCTGCAGGCCGGCGTCGCCGAGCTGGCGAAGGAGATCGACGGCCTGCGGACGGAACTCCAGGGCAAGCCGCTGCTCGCGCGCCTCCCCGACATCCAGATCTTCCACAAGTCCGTCGACTGGGCCCTCCGCTACAACGAGATCTTCAACGTCAAGGAGATCCCGACCGCGAAGAAGCACCTGAAGCTGGGGCTGGAGCGCGCGAAGGCTCTGCGCGAGGGCCATGCGCCCTGGATGACGGCGAAGGGCGGCAGCGCGCGCGGCTACCTCTCGAAGATCGACGGCTCCGTCCAGCCTTATGGCGTTTTCATCCCCGACACGTTCATCGCGGGCTCGGATCACGCCCACCGCGTGGACACCTGGTTCCACGGCCGCGGCGAGAACCTGTCGGAGCTCAGTTTCGTCGAGAGCGTGTCCCGCGGCGGCGGGCCGTTCACTCCGCCGGACTCCATCGTCGTCCAGCTCTACGGCCGCTACTGCTGCGCGAACAAGCTCGCCGGCGAGGTCGACCTCTTCGAGGCGCTCGATGACGTCCGGAAGAGCTATAAGGTGGACGAGTCCCGCATCACGGTGCGCGGCTTCTCGATGGGCGGCGCATCGACGTGGCAGTTCGCCGTGCACTACCCCGGCAAGTGGGCGGCGGCCGCCCCCGGCGCCGGCTTCTCCGAGACGGCCGACTTCCTCAAGGTGTTCCAGAACGAGAAGGTCAAGCCGACCGACTACGAGCAGAAGCTCTGGCACATGTACGACTGCACCGACTACGCCGCGAACCTCTTCAACCTCCCGACGGTCGCGTACAGCGGCGAGGTCGACAAGCAGAAGCAGGCGGCCGACATGATGGAGGCCGCCATGAAGAAGGAAGGCCTGGAGCTGGTTCACATCATCGGGCCCAAAACCGCCCACGCCTACGAGAAGAACGCGAAGGAGGAAGTCGCGAAGCGCATCGACGAGATCGTGGCCAAGGGACGCGATCCGCTGCCGAAGAAGATCCGCTTCACGACCTGGATCCTGCAGTACAACGAGAGCCACTGGGTCCGCGTCGACGGCCTCGAGAACTCCTGGGAGCGCGCCCGCGTCGAGGCCGAGCTTGGAGACGCCGGCATCCAGGCCACGACGGTCAACGTCACGGGCGTGACGTTCAGCGCGAAGCAGCCGAAGGTGACGCTGGACGGCCAGGCGCTCGAAGGGACGAGCTTCCATAAGGAGGGCGGCAAGTGGGTCGCCGGTCCCCTGCCCGACGGCCTGCGCAAGCGCCACGGCCTGTGCGGCCCCATCGACGACGCCTTCCTGGACAGCTTCGTCATGGTGAAGCCCACGGGCAGGCCGCTGAACGAGAAGGTCGGCGCGTGGACCGCGACGGAGCTGCAGCACGCGGTCGATCACTGGCGCCAGCAATATCGCGGCGAGGCGCGTGTGATCGCGGACGACGCCGTCAGCGACGCCGACATCGCGAACAGCAACCTCGTCCTCTGGGGAGATCCCTCGAGCAACAAGATCCTGGCGAAGATCGCCGGCAAGCTGCCTCTTCAGTGGAGCGCGACGGAGGTCGTCGTCGGCGCACGGAAGTTCCCCGCCGAGACGAACGTCGCGCTGCTGATCTACCCGAACCCGCTGAATCCGAAGAAGTACGTGGTGCTGAACAGCGGCTTCACGTTCCGCGAGTACGACTACCTCAATAATGCGCGGCAGGTGCCGAAGCTGCCGGACTGGGCGGTGGTCGACGTCGGCACGCCCGCGAACTCGCGCTGGCCGGGCAAGGTGCAGGCCGCCGACTTCTTCACGGACGGATGGGAGCTCTCCAAGTGATCCGATTCGCCCTGGCCCTCCTCCTGCTGATTCCGCAGGGAAAGCAGATCCCCCCCGCCGGCGTGCCGGTCCCGTCGGCCGACAGGGCCGAGCTCGAGACCGGGCTCAAGCAGCTCGCCGCGGAGCTGGAGCCCCTGCGCAAGGCCAAGGGCGATCTCCACGCCGATGTCGAGATCTTCTACAAGGCGGTCCACGACGCCCTGGCGCATGACGAGTTCCTGAACGCCAAGGACATTCCTTCCGGCAAGGAGCTGCTCAAAGTCGGCCTGGAGCGCGCGAAGGAGCTGAAGGAAGGCAAGCCGGGCTGGGCGACGGCCACCGGCAGCGTAGTCCGCGGCTATGTCTCGAAGATCGACGGTTCCGTCCAGCCTTATGGGCTCGTCGTCCCGGCAAGCTACAAGCCCGACCACAAGCATCGTCTCGACTTCTGGTTGCACGGTCGCGACGAGAACCTGACCGACCTGCACTTCGTCCAGGGTCGTCTCAAGGGGAAAACCGCGTTCAACCCGCCGGACACGATTGTCTGCGACCTGTATGGCCGCTTCTGCAACGCGAGCAAGTTTGCGGGCGAGGTCGACCTGTTCGAGGCGCTGGACAGCATCAAGAAACGGTACTCGATCGACGAGAACCGCATCTGCGTGCGCGGGTTTTCCATGGGCGGCGCGTCGACCTGGCACCTGGGCGCCCATCATGCCGGCCTTTGGGCCTGCGTCGCGCCCGGCGCCGGCTTCGCCGAGACGCCCGTCTATTCGAACATCTACAAGGATGCGGTGAAGCCCACGCCCTGGCAGGAAACGCTCTGGCACATGTACAACGCGACCGACTACGCGGAGAACTACTTCAACACCAACCTCGTCGCCTACAGCGGCGAGATCGACCCGCAGAAGGCGGCGGCCGACACGATGGCGAAGGCGCTCAAGGACGTCGGCATCGACATGATCCATATCATCGGGCCGAAGACCGCCCACGCGTACGAGAAGAACGCCAAGGAGGAGGTCGCGAAGAAGGTCGATGAGTTCGCGACGGAAGGTCGCGATCCCAACCCGAAGAAGGTCCGCTTCACGACGTGGACGCTCCGCTACAACGAGATGCGCTGGGTCACCGTCGACGGCCTCGAGAAGCACTGGGAGCGCGCCCAGGTCGAGGCCGAGCAGGACTCCGGCAAGGCGACGCTCACGACGAAGAATGTCTCGGCGCTGTCGCTGACCCTGCCCGGCCCGACGAAGGTGGTGATCGACGGGGTCGAGCTCGCCGCGGCGCCGCACTATCGCAAGGCGGACGGCAAGTGGGCGGCGGGCTCGGTCGAGGGCCTGGTCAAGCGTCACGGCCTTCAGGGCCCGATCGACGACGCGTTCATGGACAGCTTCGTCATGGTGACGCCGACGGGCAAGCCCCTGAACGAGAAGGTGGGCGCCTGGGTGGCGTCGGAGCAGGAGCGCGCGATCACGATGTGGCGCCGCTTCTTCCGCGGCGACGCGCGCGTGGTGAAGGACGACGCCGTCAACGACGCGCAGATCGCCGAGAGCAATCTCGTCCTCTGGGGGGATCCGTCGAGCAACAAGGTGCTGGCGAAGATCGCGGACAAGCTGCCGCTGAAGTGGACGGAAAAGACGGTGACGGTGGGCGCCAAAACCTATGACGCGGAATCGCACGCGGCGGTGCTGATCTACCCGAACCCGCTCAACCCGAAGAAGTACGTCGTCCTCAACAGCGGCTACACCTTCCAGGACCAGTCGCCGATGAGCAACGCGCGCCACGTCTCGATGCTGCCCGACTGGGCGGTGGTCGACGTTGCCGCGAAAAAGCCTGTCGCGGCGGACTTCTTCGGCGAGAAGTGGGAATGGAAGTAAATCCGCAGGAACTTATCGTCATTAACAACTGCCCGCGAGCGCTTTTGTATAGGTCGTAACTTGCTGGTCTTGGCCAAGCGTAGTTGTACGGGGATCCCCAGTGAGGTGGTGCCATTGCTACGATAGATCCAAGGGACCCACATCAGCGGGGCTGGGTCGATGCGAGGTCGCGCAGCCGCCTGTAGTCATCTTGTTCCATCTTCCATCGCAGGGTCCGTTTTCCGACCTTTTCCGGGTCCTGTTGCCCGCCCTGGCTCAACATGAAGGAAAAACTCTGGACCGGAGTGCCGTGACAGATGAAGCAAACGCGAGGGAATTCGCCCAGGGGAACGACCTGCCCTTCTTCGTCCGATACCAAGTGTCCAAGGGCATAATAGGCCGCGGGATGGCGTTCCCCCTCCCGGACAGGTTGCAATCCGCCTTGTCGCCCCGCGAAGAGGAGTCGTCGGTCGAAAGCGAACTCCTCAAAGATGTGGTCCGCATTGAAGTTATCATGAGGACCATCAATCCTGATCTGGATACTCTCGACCACGCGGGTCGGCACGAGATTCATGTCAGGGTCGAGACAGGTCATCCGGCGGAGGAGGACAAACTGGCTCCCAACGGGGAGCATCTTCATGGTCCGCTCCCATTGGCGATGCTCCTCGCCGTTTAAGTCGAAGCCGGATTTTGCCCCGAGACGGGCTTCCAAGGACTTCGTCATTTGCTCTAACCACTGCTTGAACTGCCCTGTACCCTCGGGACTCGCGGGGCCTTTCGCGAAGACCCGGAAAACGGATCGTCCCCGCACGATCTCGGTGTGGAGGAACCCCTCCTTCGTCCGAGGCCCCGACTCGGGCGGAAAGATTTCAAGCCATGGTGAATCCGCTTCCTCAAGATCGCTGGGTAGATAATCCGCACTTCTCTGATCGATGGGGCGGCTTGAGAACGCGCCGGATTTCACGGCGAGGATGTAGGTATTCGGAAGGCGATCCAGTTCGCTGCGCGGGAGCGCGACTGCCTTGATCGCCTGCGCGATTTGGAGAGACAACGCCGCACGGCGTTCTTCCTGCTCAGCGGTCAGTTTTGGCAGCCTTTCCCCCCCATTCAAGAAGAAGTTAGACGGGATCACCCCTTGGAGAACATCAAAGACCGCCCACAGGTCACGTTGAAGGACGGCCCTCTTGAGAGGGTCGGAAATCAATTCATGCCCGCGCTTCTTGTGAAACTCCTCCAAAATGTCCCGGCAGGTAATGAACCCGGCGCCGTCGAGAAGAAAACGCGAATGGAGTCCAAGGGGAGGATCAACGACGTTTGGCCCCAAAGTGACAGGAACGCTGTCCATGTCCTCCACCTCCCTGAGGTAGAACGCCGCATAGAGGCGGTTCCAGAGGTGATTCGGATCGGGATCGTAAACCGCGGTCGATGAGCCAGTCGATTCTGAGCGTTTTGCGACCTCCATCGGCGGTGGTGTTGCCGTCTGTGAGCAGCTCATTGCCAGGCAGATGGTCGTGGGCAAAATCACGTTGAAGAAGGGACGTTTACGCCTCGCGGTCATAGAGACAATTGTATCTGGTTGAACGCCACAAGTTCCGGCTTTACAAGAAGTGTGAACTTTGCAAAGGTTGTGTCCCTGAACCTGTGGAAATTGGCGCTCCCCAGGGTAGCGTACCTTAATCTGTGGAAATCGACGTTCTCCAGTGATGCTGCTACAGGACTCCTATCGCTCTAGCGGGCCTCCTTAACCAGATACCGGACCAGGCATCCACCTTCAGCGAGAATTTGGTCGACCCGTATGTGGTTCGACGGGATTACACGCCCCTTCCGTTCCTGCTCGCCCTTCCACTGATCGAACCTGCGCTTCGCCTCATCTTTGGGCAATGGCGGGATGATCACGATCCATTCATCAGCTTCCATAGACCTGCCTCAAGCGCATCCTCACAATCTTCCCTTACGCAGCCTTCAGCATCAACTCTCCTCTCTTCGCCTTCTCCAGCACGACCTTCAACATTTGCCAGCCGTTGATCTTCCGGAACCGGATCTGCCCGGACGGAAGAAGCCCGTAGAGCAGGTGGATCGCGGACTTCTCGCTGCACAGGCTGCACTGGGTCTTCACGCGCCGCTTGAACTCGAGATTGAGCCGCTCGATCGGGTTGGTCGTCTTCAGGGAACGCCCCTGCTCGGGAGGGAAACGATAGAACGTGAGCCGTTCTTCTCCAGCCTCCTCCAAGCTCTTCACCACGCCCGGCAGCTCCTTGCTCCACTTACGGAGAAAGGCCTGGTAGGCGGCCTTCGCTTCCGCCTCGTTCTTGACTTCGACGATGCGATCCTTGAGGCCTCGACCGACCAGATCTTCGATGACGAGACTCCAGGCTCTCGTGGTTTCCCTCACCGAGGGCTCTATGGCCAGGACTTCCTTCTGGCCGCTCTCGCGAACCCCCAGGACAACCAGGACCAGCACCTTGCGGATTTTCCTGAAGACTCGGACTTTTAGGTTCGTCGCATCGAGGTAGAGGTATGGATAGGTTTCTTCTTTGAGCGAACGGGCCTTCCAGCTTTCCACGTGAGCAGCCAAGCGACCGACCAGGCGGCTGATTACGTTCTTTCCCAGCGGCGCCTCACTGAGAAGGGGCTTGAGCCTGCGCTTCACCCGCCGCGTGTTGTCCCCGGCGAAGTACATCGTTAGCAAGGTCTCATCCAAGCTCCTGGAACTGGGCTCGAAGCGAGGAAGGAGAGCTGGCTTTGCCATTCCTCATCCTTGCCTCTGGCTCGATGCAGTCGAGCTCGGGGCATGGCGACGTCGACGGATCCCATGCTCGTGTGGATGGTCCTGGGCTTCGTCCCGTTTCGGTAGCCGGCTCAAACCTCAGCGCGGGCATACTTGGCTGCATCCAAAGCCTCATCGACTTCACCTTGAAGGAGGACCTGAACGAGTTCCTTGAGCTTGCCTCGGATCCCGTCGGTGAGCAGGTCGGGGCCAAAAATCCCTGTGAGTGCTGGTGTGACCGCAGTACGATCTTCCACGGCGTATCCCTCCAAAAGCTGGCCGCGCTAACGGCCGGTGTGTGAACCAATTACTTGCTTCACTGGAGGATACGCCTTTACCTCAAATCTCCACAGGTTTCGGGACGCTGCCTTTGCAAAGCCGCTATCGGCGTATGCAGAGAAACCGGCTTCCCATTGGACCACCGATGGACTCTCGCTCCACCCTTTATTCAAGCCGTTTAACTACGAAAGTCTCTATCTCGCATTGTTGAATCATAATTCCTTCGAACATCGTAGGTGGACCTCAACGGAACGTGATGTCGGGTGTCGGTTATAATCCTGCACATCCGAGACACTCTGAACAAGGAGCGGAGGCGTAGTCATTAAGGGGGCTGGCGATGAAGCGTCTGTCACTCCTGGCGGCGTCCATCCTCGTCGTCACCGGCGTCGCGCGCGCCGACATCGGCGATCCCCAGACCAAAACCGATCATCCCTGGTACCCGGGCGAACTCTCGTGCTCGACCTTCGACCGGCTCTTCGCCACGCAGGCCGAGCTCTATAAGCGCGTCGTCGGCGTCGAGCCCAAGACGGACGAGCAGAAGGCCCTCGCCGCCTGGTTCTGGCGCAACACGCACTACTGGCACGGCACCGAGGGCCCCGAGGACCTCTGGGGCAAGGGCTGGGGCCAGGGGGGCGACACCCGCACCCGCGACTACTGGACCGGCCTCTTCGGCCATGGCTACGGCCTCTGCGGCACGACGCACTCCCAGTGGGTCGCCGAGATGGAGGCGCTGCTCGGACATGGACGCGGCCGCGGCCTCGGCGTCGAGGGACACAACTCCTTCGAGGTCTGGCTCACCGGGGGCGCCTATGGCGAGGGCAAGTGGGTGCTTCTCGACCACGACATCTCCACGGTCGTCTACAACAGCGACGGCAGCGCGCTGCTGTCCATGCCCGAGGTCATGAAGGACCTCCAGAATCTCGGCAACCCGAAGTTCAAGCCGGAGAAGCAGCACGGGTGGATCGTCGCCGGTCTGCACCCCCAGGACGCGTTCGGCGTCTACACGAAGTACAGCTGCGCCGAATATGGCGCGGGCTACGCCGGCCCTTCGCCGATGGTCCACCTCCGCCGCGGCGAAACCCTGCGCCGCAACTTCGAGCCGGGCCTCGAGGACGGCAAGACCTACGTCTACTGGGGACAGAACCTGAACCAGGGCGGCATCCCCGGCCCCGCGCGCCCGCAGACCTGGGTCAATCAGCCGGAGAAGATGTACCAGTCGACGGTCAGCAGCCCCTATAAGGACGGCCGCGCCCGCTACGCCAACGCGGTCTACACGTATGCGCCCAACTTCGCGACCGGCGACTACAAAGAAGGCGTCGTCGACGAGGCCGATTCGCAGGTCACCTTCGAGTTCTATTCGCCGTACGTCATCGCCTGCACCCCCACCGACCTGAAGAAGGAATGGGGCATCTACGATGCGGGCGCGAGGAACGGCCTCGTCCTCAAGGGCAAGGCGACGTGCCCCGTGTCGGTGTCCGTCGACCAGGGCAAGTCCTGGAAGGACGCCGGCGCGTTCGGCGACGGACTCGACCTCACCGATCACGTCAAAGGCTACCGTCAATACCTGATCCGCTTCGGCGCGGGCGCGAAGGCGCTCGCCGGCAGCGGCCTCACGATGCGCACGGTCTGCGAGATCAGCGTCTCGACGATCCCCCGCCTGAAGGACGGCGGGACGAAGATCACGTTCGAGTCCAGCGGCAAGGCCATCGTTTCGGCCGGCCCCACCCTACCCCAGGCGCAGGCCCACGTCGTCGACGGCGCCTTCGGCACCCGCACGGTCACGCTGGAGCTGGCCTCGCCGCGCAAGGAAGCCGTCCGGACGATCGTCGCCGCCGCCCAGGTCGGCTCGAGTTGTCCGCCGAGCCCCGAGGTCAAATATCAGATCGAGTATTCCCTCGACGGCGGCCAGGGCTGGAAGCCGCTCGTCAAGGATTGGACCGTCGCCCGCCGCGGGGACGAGCCCGGGGACTTCTGGTCCCAGAGCCTGAACTATGGCAGCGTCGACGTGGCCGACATCGCCGCCCCGGTGCGCGTCCGCTTCAAGAACGACGGCGGCAAGAACTACTTGCGCGCCGAGCTGCACCTGCTCTATAAGGCGGCAGGCCAGGACGCGACCAAGGTGACGTTCGACTGGAAGGACGACGCGGGCGATCATCGCGAGTCGCACGCGTTCGCGGCGGGCAAGCCCGCGCCCTGGGACCTGAAGACGGGCAAGAACGTCGTCACGCGCTGGGTCGAATACGAAGCTCAAGGAGGCCAGTGATGCACCTCGCCGCGGGAGCGCTCCTCTTCCTCGTCGCGCAGGCGCAGGCCCAGGACGGCTCCCCGGACAAGATCATGCACGGCTGGCTCACCGACCGCGCGAAGGAGTACGAGAAGGAGTTCCTGCCGACGGTGAAGACGTCGGCCGACTTCGAGAAGCTGCGGCCCGAGCTGCACCGCGAGTATATGGACATGCTCGGGCTCTGGCCGATCCCCGAGAAGACGCCGCTCAAGGCGACCGTCACCGGCACGGTCGATTCCGAGCCCGGCGTCCGCATCGAGAAGCTGCACTTCCAGAGCCGCCCCGGACTCTACGTCACCGCGAACCTCTACCTTCCCAACCCGGCGAACGGCCCGTATCCCGCGATCCTCTATTCGATCGGCCACTACCGCGGCGGACGCGACGGCCATAAGACGCAGGTCTCCGATCACGGGCTCTGGTTCGCGTCGCACGGCTACGTCTGCCTGATCTACGACACGATCGAGCTGGGCGAGGTCACGTGCACGCACCACGGCACCTACAACGTCGGCCGCTGGTGGTGGCACTCGAACGGGTTCACCCCGGCCGGCGTGGAGTGCTGGAACGCGATCCGCGCGATCGACTATCTCCAGTCGCGCCCGGAGGTCGACCCCAAGCGCATCGGCGCGACCGGCATCTCCGGCGGCGGCGCGGCGACGTTCTGGATCAGCGCCGCGGACGACCGCATCCGCGCGACCGCGCCCGTCAGCGGGATGTCCGACCTCACCTGGTACGTCGGCGACGACGGCGTGAACGGCCACTGCGACTGCATGTTCCTCTACAACAACTACCGCTGGAACTGGACGACGATCGCCGGGCTCATCTGCCCGCGGCCCTTCCTCTTCGTCAACTCCGACGCCGACACGATCTTCCCCATGCCGGCCAACGAGCGCGTGATCAACCGCCTGGAACGCCTTTACTCGAAGTACGGGGAGAGCGACAAGGTGGATGCCATGGTCAGCGTCGGCGCCCACGCGATGCGGACCGACCTGCGCCGCGCGATCTTCGAGTTCTTCAACCGGCACTTCAAGGGCGACGTCAGGCGCGTCGAAGACGCCGACATGGGCCTGGGCCCCGACGGGAAGGTCCGCATCCAGCCCGAGCTGCTGCGCGTGTTCGCGCAGGACTCGGACATCCCCGCGGACCAGATCAACACCAGGGTCGACGAGACCTTCGTCAAGCTCGCCAGGCCGGAGGACGCGCTCCGGCTGCCGTTCGAGGAGTTCAAGGCGAACCTCGTGCGCGACCTGAACGTCCGCATCGGCATCCACGAACTGAGGTCGGAGGTTCCGCTGACGCGGCACAAGCCGCTGCCGTCCGCCGCGGCCCCGGGCTCCGATCCGACCTTCATCATTCTCGATCCGGACGATCCCTTGGGCAGCGAGGTGCCCGAGTGGGCGAAGGGGCTGCCGCGTCCGCAGCTCTTCCAGGGTCCGGGCCGCTGGATCCGGAAGAATCCCCCCAATACGATCGAACGCGCCTGCGCGGTCCTGGGCATGACGGCCGATTCGCTGCGCATCTCCGCGCTGTCGCGCGCCGCCAACCAGCAGCCCGACGGCTGCGCGGTGATCGGCAAGGGCCAGGCCGGCATCCTGGCGGCCTACTCGGCGCTGTTCTCGTCGAAGATCGAGTCGGTGACGATCATCGACCCGCCGGCCTCGCACCACGACGGCCCGTTCCTGCTCGGCGTGCTCAAGGTCTGCGACATCCCCGAGGCGTTGGGCGCCCTCGCGCCGAAGCCGCTGACGCTGATCAACGCGAAGGATCCGGCCTTCGACCGCACCGCCGAGCTCTACAGGCGCGCCGGCGCCGCCGACAAATTCGTCCGAAAGTAAGCGGCGTCGGTGGCTTCGTCCCGCATCGACGGGCTTGGATCCTTCGGAGGACTCCTAGGACCAGAGGTCGGTGCTGAGGTACTTGAGGCCGGAGTCGTTGACGGTGAACACGACGCGCGCGGGCTCGCCGGCCGTCTGCGAAGCCTGAAGCAGCCGCATCGCCGCCGCCAGGTTCGCCCCCGACGAGAAGCCGCCGAAGATCCCCTCCACCCTCGCCAGCTCGCGCGACCAGCGGATCGCCTCTTCGTCCGTCACGATCAGCGTCCCGTCCAGCAGGCGGTCCTCCCACAGCGGCGGCCGCAGCGAGTACCCCCCGCCCTGGATCTTGTGGTTCGCCCGCGTCACCGGCTTCCCCGACAGGATCGGCGCCGTCCACGGTTCCACCGCGTAGCAGCGGATCGACGCGTCGTGCTTCTTCAGCCCGCGCGCGACGCCGACAAACGTCCCGCCGGACCCGACGAAGTCGCAGAACATGTTGATCTTCCCGGCCAGGTCCGCCCAGATCTCCTCGGCCGTCCCCTCCTCGTGCGCCCGCACGTTCGCCTCGTCACGGAACTGGTCGCAGCGGAACGCGCCCAGCTCCCGGGTGAGCGTCTCGGCATGCCGGATGACCAGGTCCAGGTCGGCCCCCGACACCTGCCCGGCCGGCGACCCCGGAGCCTGCGCCACGACCTCGACGCGTGCGCCCAGGTTCTCGATCATGCGTCGGCGCTCGGTGGAGTTCCCCGCCGACATCACCGCGACGAACTTCAGTCCGCGCACGGCGCAGACGATCGCCAGCCCGGTCCCCGTATTTCCGCTGGTCACCTCGAGCACCGTCTGGCCCCGCAGCAGGCGCCCCTGCACCATCGCGTCGTCGATCATCCGCAGCGCGATGCGATCCTTCTTGCTGGCGCCCGGATTGAGGAATTCGATCTTGGCGTAGATCGCGCCGCGGAGCCCTTCGGTGATCCGCGAAAGCTCGACCACGGGGGTGTTGCCGATCAGGGAGGCGGCGTCGCGGTGGATCATGGCAACCAGCCTATCACGAAATTGGTTCCCCGATTCCTCTCAAAAGACGTTAATTAGGCGGGAGCGGGGCATCCTCTATGGGGCTGGGCTGCATGAACTTCCGCGCTCTCGCCGCGCTCCTCCTGCTCGCCTCCCCCGCTCTCGCGCAGAACCTCTCCCCGCAGGACGCCGTCAAGCGCATGCAGGTGGCCGACGGCTTCGAGGTCCGTCTCGTCGCCTGCGAGCCCCAGGTCCGCCAGCCCCTGTCGATCAGCTTCGACGAACGCGGGCGCATCTGGGTCCTCCAGTATCTCCAGTACCCGAACCCCGCGGGCCTGAAGGCGGTCAAAGTCGACGAATACCTGCGCACCGTCTACGACCGCGTCCCGGAACCGCCGCCCAAGGGGCCCAAGGGCGCCGACCGTATCACCATCCTCGAAGACACCGATGGCGACGGCTACTTCGAGACCGCGAAGGACTTCGTCACGGGCCTCAATATCGCCAGCGGGATGTGCCTCGGCCACGGCGGCGTCTTCGTCGCCCAGCCGCCCTACCTGCTCTTCTATCCCGACCGCAACGGCGACGACGTCCCGGACGGCGACCCCGAGGTGCTGCTCAGCGGCTTCGGCATGGACGACACGCACTCGGTGGCAAACTCGCTGCAGTGGGGTCCGGACGGCTGGCTCTACGGCGCCGCGGGCAGCACGAGCACGTCGAAGATCAACGGGATCGAGTTCCAGCAGGGGATCTGGCGCTACCACCCGCTGACGAAGCAGTTCGAGCTCTTTTCCGAAGGCGGCGGCAACACCTGGGGCCTCGACTTCGACCGCCACGGCAACGTCATCGCCGGAACCAATTATGGCGGTGTCGCGATGCTGCACCAGGTCCAGGGCGCCTATTACGTGAAGGGCTTCACCAAGCACGGCCCGCTCCACAACCCGAACTGCTACGGCTACTTCGAACACGTGCCTTATGCCGGCTTCAAAGGCGGCCACGTCACCTGCGGCGGCACGATCTACCAGGGCGGCGCCTTCCCGGCCTCCTTCAACGACCAGTACATCGCCTGCAACGTCCTCTCGAACGACCTGTACTGGCACGTCGTCGAGCCGCTGGGCTCCAGCTTCACGAATCGCTTCGGCGGCAGCCTGCTGGTCTCCAACGACAAGTGGTTCCGTCCCATCGACACGCTGATCGGCCCGGACGGCGCGCTGTATGTCGCCGACTGGTACGACGCTCGCGCCAATCACGTCGATCCGCGCGACAACTGGGACCGCTCGAACGGCCGCCTCTACCGCATCGCCTCGAAGACGGCGCCGCCGATGGCGAGGCCTTACCTGTCGAAGCTGACGACTTATGACCTGACCGACATCCTCCACCACCCCAACGTCTGGTGGCGGGCCGAAGCGCGACGCATCCTGGCCGAGCGACGCGACCCGTCGGCGGTCGTCCTGCTGAAGCGCGACCTGGCGCGGGCCGCGTCGGCGGAGCCTCTATGGGCTCTTTATGTCTCCGGCGGCTTCGACGAGGCGCTGGCCCGCGAGCTGCTGCATCATCCCTGCGAGGACATCCGGAGCTGGACGATCCGGCTCCAGGGCGACACGCGCAAAGTCGGTCCGGGCTTCCGCGACGCGCTCGTCGCGCTGGCGAAGAACGAGCCGTCCGCACGCGTGCGCAATCAGATGGCCTGCACGGCGAAGCGGCTCCCCGCCGCTGACGGGCTGCCGATCGTCCGGGAGCTCCTCGCGCGCGACGAGGACGTCGACGACCCGCAGATCCCGATGCTCCTCTGGTGGGCGATCGAGGATAAGGCGGTCTCCGACCGGGACCTCGTCCTCGACCTCCCCCTGGACAGCCTTCTTTCCCGGAAATTCATCGTCGAACGGCTGGGCCGGCGCTTCATGGTCGCCGGAGATTATGCCGCCGCAGCGACGCTGCTCGGTCGCGCGTCCACTCGGGAGACGCAGGAGACGCTCCTCGAGGGCTTCATCAAGGGGCTCCAGGGCCGCAGGCTGGAAGCCCCTCCCGCGCCCCTGGAGAAGCCGCTCGCTCTTCTTTATGGCGAACGACCGGATCATCTCCCGACGCTCTCGCTGGGGATCCGCCTCGGCTGGGACGGCGCTTACGCCCACGCGCTTGGGATGATCGACACCGGCCCCGGGAAGAGGACGGATGCGGACGTGACCGCAGTCCTCAACCTCCTGGGCGAGGTCGGCCGTCCGGACTGCATCGGGATTGTCGCGCGCTATCTCCACGCCCCCAACCCCGCTGTTCAGACGGCGGCGCTCGGCGCGCTCCAGGCGTTCCACGACCCCGCCATTCCCCGGGCGATCGTCCAGAACTGGCAGGCTCTCCAGGGCCCCCGGCGACAGCGCGCCGTTTCGCTCCTGACCTCACGACAGGAATCCTCGAAGGACCTGCTCCAGGCCGTCGACGCGGGAACCGTCAAGGCCGCCGATCTTGCCGTTCCCGACTTGCAGCGCATCGCCGCGTTCGATCAGCCGGAGCTCACCGCGCTGCTGCAGAAGCACTGGGGCAAGGTCGGGGCCGCAACGCCCGGAGAAAAGCGCGCGCAGATCGCGTCGATCCGCAACATCCTCAACAACGGCAAGGGCGATCGCGCCCGCGGCAAGGCGATCTTCACGAAAACCTGCGCGGTCTGCCACACCCTCTGGAACGAAGGCAACACAATCGGACCCGAACTCACCGCCGCCGACCGCAAGAACCTCGACCTGCTCGCGATGAACATCGTGGACCCCAGCGCGATGATCCGCCCCGAGTATGCCGCGCATCAGATCCTGACCGGCGACGGACAGGTGCTGTCCGGGCTGCTCGTCGAGCAGTCCGCGTCCGCCGTCACGCTCCTCGACGCCAACAACGTCCGCACGGTGCTCGCGCGCGATCGCATCCAGGCGCTCAAGCCGTCGGCCCTTTCGCTCATGCCCGAAAAGCTGCTCGACCCGCTGAGCGACCCCGAGATCCGCGACTTCTTCGCGTATCTCCAGGGCGACGGCCCCGTCGCGGTCGCGGCGCAGGAAAAGACCCCGCCGCTCCAGGTCTGCCTCGTGTCGGGGTCGCTCGAATACGATTCCGACGCGTCCCTCGCCGCGCTGCAAGAGCACCTCGAGAAGACCTACAACGTCCGGTGCAGCCGGGCGTTCCGCAAGACCGACGAGGACCTCTCCGGGCTCGAGAACCTCGAGACCTGCGACGTCATGCTCCTGTTCACGCGGCGCCTCAAGATCGAGGGCGAGCAACTTGCCCGCGTGAAGAAGTACTGCGACGCGGGCAGGCCCGTCGTCGGCCTGCGCACGGCCAGCCACGCGTTCCAGACCTGGCTCGACCTCGACAAGGAAGTCTTAGGCGGCAGCTACGCCAACCACTACGGCAAGGGGCCGGAGCTGGTCCTCGAGTTCACCGACAAGGCCAAGGGCCACCCCATCCTCGACGGCGTCGGCCCGCTGAAGTCGCAGGCGAGCCTCTATAAGAACCCGTCGAATGCGGCGGAGACCGAGACGCTGCTGAGGGGAACCGCGGGCGGCCATACCGAGCCGGTCGCCTGGACGAACGTCCACCAGGGCGGCCGCATCTTCTACACGTCGCTGGGCGACCAGGCCGATTTCAAGAACGACGCCTTCGTCCGCATGGTCGTCAACGCGCTGTTCTGGACGGCCAAACGCACGCCCGAGAAGAAGCAGGCCCGTCTGGACGCGCCCGCTTCCGCCGTCGGATGCGCCGACGACACCGACGTGCTCCCGGGGACGACGCCGCTCGACCTGAAGGGCGACCTCGCCGCGGAAATGGTCGCCGGGATCGACCGCTTCCTCCTACGAGAGATCGACCAGTCGATCGAGAAGCGCGCCGCGCTGTGGAAGCGCGACCTTCGCTCGCGCGATCAGTACGAGACCTCCGTCGCGCCGAACCGCGAGCGTCTGCGTCGCATCCTCGGCCTCGTCGACGAGCGTGCGACGGACGGCGTCCCGGAGTTCCCGATCCCGGCGAACCAGCCGGGCCTCGGCTTCGCGCTCGCGAGCTCCGAGAACTTCCAGGCCCGAGTCGTCCGCTGGCCCGTCTTCCGAGGCATCGAGGGCGAAGGACTGCTGCTGATTCCCAAGGCGGGCGACGGCCCGCTCGCGATCGTCTTCCCCGACGCCGACCAGACCCCGGAGCAGATCGCGGGGATCACGGGCGGCCTCGACGAGGAGCACCAGATCGCGCGCCGACTCGCGGATCAAGGCTGCTGGGTGCTGATCCCCACGCTGATCGACCGGGCGGACACGTATTCGGTGTCGTCCGCCGGCCGGGCGACGAACCAGCCTCATCGCGAGTTCGTCTATCGGCCGGCGTTCGAGATGGGCCGCACGCTGATCGGCTACGAGATCCAGAAGGCCCTGGCCTTCATCGACTACCTCGACCGTCAGGGCCGCAGGGGGTCCTTCCATGTCGGCGTCTTCGGGGTCGGCGAAGGCGGCCTGCTCGCCCTCTACGCGGGCGCCGTCGACACGCGCATCGACCTGACCTGGGTCGGCGGCTACTTCGAGTCGCGACAGAAAGCGTGGCAGGAGCCGATCTATCGCAACGTCTTCGGGCTTCTGAAGGAGTTCGGCGATGCGGAGATCGCGAGCCTCATCGCGCCGCGGACGCTGATCACGGCGGCCGGTCCCGCGATCGAGATCAAGGGCCCGCCGGCTCCGCGCAGCGGCCGCGCCGGGGCCGCCCCCGGCTTCTGGGCCGTGCCGGAGCTCCAGGAGACCCGGGACGAAGCCGACCGCTTCCGGCATCTCGTCCACGGGCTGCCCCAGGCGGCCGCGATCGACGCGTTCGAGATCGTCGGGCTGCGCAAGGTCCACCCTCCGGTCAAGAAGGAGTCGGAAGGGCCCGACGTCCAGAAGCGTCAAAAGCGGCAGCTGGAACAGCTGCTCGAGGACACCCAGGTCCTCCTCCGCCGCAGCGAGAACGTCCGCAAAGCCGCCTTCTGGGACAAGATCGACCGCCGCTCGGTCGAATCGTTCGAGCGGTCGACCGTTCCCTTCCGGGAGCTTTTCGTCGACACGGTCGTCGGCCGCTTCGACACGCCGTTCCTCCCCCGCAATGCCCGCAGCCGGAAGGTCTATGACGAGCCCCGCTATACGGGCTATGAGGTGGTTCTCGACGTCTTCCCCGACGTGTTCGCGTACGGCCTGCTGCTGCTCCCCAAGGATCTCCAGCCCGGCGAGAAGCGGCCGGTGGTGGTGTGTCAGCACGGGTTGGAAGGCCGGCCGCAGGACGTGGCCGATCCCCGGAAGAATGTTCCCGCGTACGGCCAGTACGCCTGTCATCTGGCCGAGCGCGGCTTCGTCGTCTTCGCCCCGCAGAACCCCTATATCGGTCAGGACAAGTTCCGCACGCTGCAGCGCAAGGCGAACCTCCTGGGAACGCACCTGTTCTCGATCATCATCCCGCAGCACCAGGTGATCACCGAGTGGCTGGCGGCGCAGCCGTTCGTCGATCCCGCGCGCATCGCCTTCTACGGCCTGAGCTACGGCGGCAAGACCGCAATGCGGGTGCCCGCGGCGGTCCCGCGCTACTGCCTCTCGATCTGCTCCGCGGACTTCAGCGACTGGATCTGGAAGAACGCGGCGCTCGACAGCCCCTACAGCTACGTCACGACGAATGAGTACGAGATCTTCGAGTGGAACCTGGGCAACACCTTCAACTACGCCGAGATGGCCGCGCTCATCGCGCCGCGGCCGTTCATGGTCGAGCGCGGTCACGGAGACGGCGTCTCGTCCGACGAACGGGTGCTCTATGAGTACGCCAAAGTGAAGCGGCTCTACGACGAGCTGAAGATCGGCGACCGCACCCGGATCGAGGTGTTCGACGGGCCGCACAAGATCAACGGCGTCGGCACCTTCGATTTCCTGCATCAGCACCTGCAATGGCCCAAGCCGCCATGAACCGCCGCGAATTCCTCGCCGCGGGAGCCCTGGCTGCGGTCGGGTCCCGCTTCGCCGCCGACCCGCTGAAAGCCTGCGTCTA
>DASQOM010000015.1:0-3341 GCA_035644495.1 Planctomycetota bacterium
TGGATGTGCTGGCGAACGTCGCGAACATGGCGCTGACGAACCAGTCCCTGCGCCGCGCGCCGGGCTGGGTGAATTTCGTCTATCTGCTCTTCATGGGCCTGCTGATCTCCTACTTCGTGACCCACTGGAACACGACGTGGAGCGCGCTCGCGACGGCCGGGGCGATCGCCGGGTCGGGAGCGCTCTTCTGGGGGCTCTTCACGGGGCCGGCGATCCTGGTGGCCGGCGCGGGGCCCATCGTGACCGCGGTGCTGACGTTCGCGGGGGTGACGGCCTACAAGGAGCTGATCACCCAGCGGTCGAAGCGGAAGCTGCAGCGGGAGCTCGAGAAGAACACCAGCCCCGAGCTGGTGAAGATCATCCTCGAGCGGCCCGAGGTTCTGTCGGAGCCGCGCCGGACCACCGGGACGTTTTTCTTTTCGGACGTGAAGTCGTTCACGTCGATCTCGGAGAAGATGCACGCGGACGTGCTGTTTCCGTTCATCAACCGCTACCTCGACCGCCAGACGCAGGCGCTGAAGGCGCACCAGGCCTTCGTGGACAAGTACATCGGCGACGGCATCATGGCGCTCTTCGGGATCCCGGTGCCGACGCCGGACCACGCGCGGAACGCGTGCCTGGCGGCGCTGGACTGCCAGGCGGCGCTGAAGCCGCTGAACGCCGAGTTCAAGCTCGAGGGCCTGCCGCAGATCAAGGCGCGCATCGGCATCCACAGCGGAGAGGTCAGCGCGGGGAACGTCGGCGCGCTGGACCGCTCGAACTATACGGTGCTGGGGGACAACGTCAATCTCGCCGCGCGCCTCGAGGGGGCGAACAAGGAATACGACACGTCGGTGATGATCAGCGAAGCGACGTGGGCGCTCGTGCAGGGCAAGGTCGTCGTGCGCGAGCTGGACCGGATCCGCGTGGTGGGGAAGAAGAATGCGGTGCGGATCTACGAGCTGATCGCGGCGGCGGGGATGGAACTCCCGGTGAGTCAGGAGTTTCTCGACGTCTACGCGGCGGCGCTGGCGGCCTTCAAGGAGCGGCGCTGGGCCGAGGCGATCCAGGGCTTCCAGAAGGCGCAGGAGCTGAAGGCGGGCGACACGCCGTCGAAGACCTACGTCGAGCGCGCCAAGGTCTTCCAGATCATGCCCCCGCCGGCCGACTGGGAAGCCGTCTTCGACCTCACCTCCAAGTAATATTATAGAAGCAAAGTATTACAATACGATGATGTGAATCCTCGTACGAAGGTGTCCGAGAAAAAGGGGGGCTTGATCCTAATCCTGGGCGCGGACCTGCAGCCAGCTGCCCTTCCAGAGCTCGACGTCTCCGGCCGATCCACCCGCCATCCGGAAGAAGGCCCGCAGGTTCGGACGGATGCTGAGGACTCCGTCCTGCAGCTCGGTCTTCACCACCACGGTCCCGTCCTTGGAGATGCTGTCGATGATCGGCTGGCCGTTCGGATCCAGAAGCGCCCGCGTATACGTCACGGGCAGCGTCTGGTTGCCGTCGGAGAGCCGGTCCAGGGTCAGGCTCGTGCGGAAGTCGACCTTGCCGACGCCCGGGAGGTCGCGCAGTTCGCCGAGGCGCTCGCCCGGTTTCGCCAGGAACTCCTCGCTGAGCGTGCGGCCGTCGACCGTGCGGCTGAGGACGAACTTTGCGAGCTTGTGGGTCACGGCGATGTCGACGCACTGGATCCGGAGGCCCTTCTCGGACGTCGGCTCCGGGATGCGGGGCACGCGCATGATGATCGGGAGCGACTCGACGAAGTCGGACTCCTGGGCGGCGCCGCGATAGGCGCGGAACTTGTACACGTAGGCGTAACCCGGCTTGACGGAGGCGTCGATATACTCGGGGGAATCGAGCCGCCCGCCGTTGAGCTTCACGAACTTGTCGTCGCCCTCGCCGTCGACGCGGCGGTACACGGCGAAGGCGCCGTAGAGCTTCGGGTCGAAGCTCGCCCGGACGACCAGGTGCTGCGGGGTGATGTAGCCCAGGCCCCAGCCTTCCGGGGCGCGGCGCAGGGCGTCCTCGGTCCGCATCGAGCGGATCGACTGGGTGTACTCCTCCTGCTGCTGGCCGAGGCGGGTCATCTGCTCCTGCTGGGTCTGGGCCATGGCGCGGAGCTGTTCCTGGAGGCCGGCGAGTTCCTTGGTGTGGGAGGCATTGAGCAGGGTCACCAGGCCGACGAGCAGGACGGCTGCCGCGGCCACCGGGATCAGCGGACGGAAGCGGGAAACCTCGGGCGCCTCCACCACCGGCTTGGCGTCGGCCGGGACCCCGTCGCGCTTGAGCTCGTCGATCACGGCCTCGATCACGGCATTGCCGAACGACTCCGTCGAAAGCGCATTCGACAGCAGGCTTTCGTTCTTCTGGAAGAGCTGCAGCAGGTCGCGGCAGGGGACGCACGCGGCGACGTGTTCGTCGACGCGGGCCCGCTCCTCGGCGGGGAGCTCGCCGTCGACATAACGGGAGAGCAGGGTCTTCAGGTCGTCGCCGCAGGACATCGGAGTCATTCCTTCCATTTTACCAGTACAGATCCATGAGCTTGTCCTTCAGCATCAGCCGCGCCCGGTACAGCCGGGATTCGATCGTGGCGACGGGCAGTCCCAGGAAGTCGCCCATTTCGCGGTAGGTCATCTTCCTCAGGTGCCGGAGGAGGATGATCTGCTGGTAGATCTTCGGAAGCGCGTTGACCACGTGCAGGACCTTCTCCCGCAGCTCCTCGAGCTCCGTGGAGGTCTGCTTGAACACTGTCCCGATGAACTCGCCCTCGGGCTCCAGGCCTTCGTCGGTGATCTTCTCGAGCGACGTCGGCCTCACCCGCTCCTTGCGCAGCCAGTCGACGCAGGTCGTCCGGACGATCGAGCAGAGCCAGCCCTTGAAGCGCCTGGGGTCCTCGAGGTTCGCCAGATTGCGGAACACCTTCAGGAACGTGTCCTGCGTGATGTCCCCGGCGACATGCACGTCGCCGACGATGTTATAGGCGATCGAGCCGACGAGGTTGGCGTACTTCGCCATCAACTGCTCGAACGCCTCGGTCTCGCCGTTCCGGGAGCGGATGATCAGGGCGGCATCATCCCGCTCGGCTGTTCCCTGGCGGCGCTGTGTCTGACGCGGCATCGTGCCCCCACTGTAGCACACCGGGTCTATCGGAATCTAGACGTTCAAAAGAGGGGAATCCCTGCACCGAAGTTGCGGGAAATGCCCGCAAAGGAAACGGTGTGATTTGTGGGTATCGGCGTGCTTGGAACGGGCGGGAATGCCGAAAATGGTAGGGTCACCCAACCTCGCTGCGGTGAGTTCGTTAGAAGGGGGCCGGCCCCAGGACCGCCGGAAAAGGGGAGTCGATGAACCTG
>DASQOM010000016.1:0-6728 GCA_035644495.1 Planctomycetota bacterium
CTGAAGAACGGCAACTATCTGATCGGAAACTTTCTCCACGGCCAGGAAGGCAAAGGCGCCCACGCCTTCGAGGTCACGCGCGAAAAGAAGCTGGTCTGGACCTTCGCCGATCATGACCTCGTCAAATCGGCGACCATGGTCCGGGCGATCGACGAAGACTAGGGCCGGGGGATCCTCAGTTCGTGAGGCGTGCGTTCCCGGTTGCCCGCCTCATCCTGCGCCCACGCCGTGATCCGCAGTTCGGCTCCGGGGTCCGCCTTCAGGATCGCCTCCCACTCCGACAGATCCGTGCCCAGCGGCCGGGCGTCGGCGTCGTTGACCCTCACCTGATGGATCTTCCCGTTGTCCGAGGTCGTGCCCCGGACACGAATGCTTCCGTCCGGAAGCCGGATGGCCGACGTGATCACGGTCGTCGGAGGGAGATCATCGGTCCATGAGGGAACCGCATCCTCCTTTGGCTTGGTCCCCGTCGGGGAAAACTCCTTGCTGACGCTGACCTGGCCGAGCGAGACTGCGTGGTAGGCATGGTGCTCGTAGACCGGTCTCCAGATCGCGTACTCGGCGTTGTCGATGTCCATGCCGTCGACGAGCATCGACGGCGAGACCGGGTGGAACGCCCAGTGCACGTCCCATAGCCGTGTGTTGCGGACGACGAAGGGATGACGCTCGTCGGGACCCACGCCGCCGACGGTCGGCTCGCCGAACGGCGCGCCGCCGCCCAGGTTCAGCGCGTGGCGGCGCTGGGTGTGGGACTCGTTTCCGTCGAAGCGCACGAACGGCAGGGTGCGCACGTCGACGTCCTTCCGCGACCCGTCCGGCTGGCGGACGTTGAGGACAGGATCGAAGGTCGCGTTCTTGGTCGCCTGGAAGAAGTAGCCGTACTCGTCGCATTCGCAGGCGGTGTTCCGGGTGAAGCTGTTGAGGCTGTTCGCCCACCAGAAGCCCGAGCCGTCGTTCTTGTCGTAGGGCAGCACCTGCTTGGGCAGCGGCTTGCCGATGAACGCCTGCACGGCGAGGTTCCGGTCGAGCACGTTATAGACCTCCGTGCCGTCCTCCATGAAGAAGCCGTGGCCGACGCTGCGATAGCCGACGCAGTCCCGCACGACCAGGAAGTTCGTGCCGTGGATCGTGATCCAGCGGTTGCCGCTATCCCAGATCGACGCGCCGATGACCGACGACCCGCGCATCGTGTCGCCCGCGCGATGGAAGTGGAGACTGTAGCGGCCGAGCACGCCCTCCTTCCCCAGATGACGGAACTCGGCGTACGCGATCGAGCCCGCGGAGTATTTGTGAAACATCGTATGACCGCGGGCGACGGCGGGATCCCCCGATTCCACGACCACGTTGCGGCTGAGGTTGGCGACGTCGCCGCGATACTCCCCCGCCGCGACGTGACCGAACGCGAGCGGCTGATCCAGGGTCAGGCGCGTTCCGTCGAGCGTGGCGATCGTCCGCTCTTCCGTCTGCGGGTTGTCGCGCACGCTCGCCTGGAAGGTCTTGTTCTTTTTGCTCTGCCGGGTGGTCGCCGTCAGAATGACGCGGTCGCCCACGTTCCAGCCGGTCACCGCCTCGGCGATCGTCACGTCTCGATCGCCGGCCCGGGCGGTCTTCCCCAGCTTCAGCCAGGTGCGGCTCATCGGGGCCCCCTGAAATTCCATCCGTCCGCCGCAGCAGACGACGGCGGGCGCGGAGCCCTTGTCCATGCCCTCGATATAGACCAGCCGGATCAGCGCGCGGCGGCCGGCCTGGATGGGCCGTTCGGGCGTGCCCACCAGCAGGGAGGGCCGGGGCGCGGCGGGGTCGGGTTCGCCGAAATGGGCGTCGCAAGCGAAGCCCGTCTCGGCCGTATCCTCCCCCGCCTGGACGTTGAGCAGGCCGACATCGAGGCGCGTGTCGCGGTCCGGGTCGAAGCTCAGCGTTCCCGCGATGCGGACCGAGCGGATCGGCTGATCCGAGGAGACGTCATAGACGACGGAGTGGGTCGTGCGGATGAGGACCCGGGCGCCGGCTCCCGGAATGTGTCCGCCCTCCCAGGTCGAGGCCTCCGACCAGCGCCCGCTGGACGCGGAGCGGATCACGCCGGCCGCCTCCTGTCCCTGCGCCGGGCCTCCGGCCAGGAAGAGCAGCGCGAGGGCGCAGGGAAGCAGACTGCTTTTCATCGTGTCATCCTCAACCGAGGCTAATACGATACCGGAAAGGAATTATTGTGGGGACTCGAAGGGAGCCCTTCATGTCCATGCCTTGCTGGCCCGTCCTCCTGCGGTTGACGTTGCCTGGTCACGGTTCAACGGGGGAAGCGCCGACCGCGGCGTGGACAATCCGCGGACGGATTCTATAATCGTCTCCCATGGCCGCTGCCGTCGAACTGCCCGCCGAAGAGCGCGTCCGCGAGCTCACCGCGGATCCGAAGCTCAGCGCCGAAGACGCGAACCGCTACGGCGACCTCTTCGTCCAGGCCGGTAAGTATCCCGTCGCCATGATGTTCTTCGAGCGATCGAAGGACCGCGGACGCCTCGGCCGCGTCAAGATGGACGCGATCCGCATGGGCGACGCCTTCCTCCTCCATTCGATCACGCGCCTGGTCCCCGATCTCGTCGAGCCCGGCGAGTGGAAGGAAGCCGGCGACGCGGCCCAGCGCGAGGGGAAGCTGCTGTTCGCCCGGGATTGTTATGAGAAGGCGGGCGACGCCGCCAAGGCCGCCGCCGTCCAGCAGGAGTACCTGAAAATCTTCCCCGCTGCCCCCGTCCCCCCGCCGGCGCAGCCTACTGCTTGACGCGGTCCATCAGGAAGTTCAGCAGCAGGTTCTGAAGCGCGTAGTCGCCCTGCTTCGTCGCCTGGCGGTCGAAGTGCGACAGCACGTGCAGCACCTTCCCCTTCCCTTTGTCGGGACTGAAGGCGACCGCGATCGCGTTGTTCCGCGCGAGCTCCGGCGCCTCCGCCAGAACGTCGACCGTCGGCTTCTCCACCTTCATCGCATACGAGCCCGAATCGATCTCCCAGAGCAGCTTCTTCGAGACCACCGTTCCCGTCTTCAGACCCGTGAAGAAGACCTCGTCCAGCAAGGGGCTCTTCACGCCGGGCCTCGGCCGCATCGACACCGTCCGCGGCCCGATCATGCCGCCGTTCCTGATCGTCCCGGGGAATGCCCGCTCGAGGATCGAAATGCCCCAGTCGCTCGAAAACAGGTACCCGCCGCCCTCCACGAAGCGGCGGACGTTGTCGACCAGGTCGTTCGCGCCCGACACCGCCGCGAGCAGCACGCGCTGGTCCGAGAGCCGCGAGGACACTTTGAGCAGTTCCAGCCCCAGCTCGAAGACCTTGCGCTTCTCCTTTGTCTCCTGCACGCGCTTCCGCAGCGCCGTCTCCTTCTCGTCGAGCGCCTCGATCTCCTTCTGCAGGCTGGTCACGTCCGTGACCCGGAACAGCCCCTGCGCATAGCTGCCGTTGCAGTTCACCAGCAGCACCTTGCAGTGCGTCAGCGGGGCCTTGATCAGCTCCTCCGGATCCATCAGCGAGTAGGGGATCTCGAGCCGGTCCAGCACCTCCTGGATATGGTCGTACTGGCCCGTGACAACGACGATGTCGCGCTGGCTTCCCTCGCGCAGGGTGGTCAGCGTCCCGGAGCGGCGACGGCGGATCGCCGCGGTCGGATCCTTGTCGATGTCCGCCTCGGTGACGGGACCGTCGGCCTCCTTCGCGAGGCCCTTCGTGTCCGCGCGGGGGATGCCGGCCGAGGAACCGACGCCCACCGCCGGGGCCGCGGGCGCAGGATCGGGCGCGCCGCCCTCGGGTTCCGGTTGGGGAGGCGGAGGCACCACGTTCTCGGACTTCACGATGGGGGCCGGCGCCGGCGCAGGAGCCGTAGCGGCATCCGGAGCGGGCTTCGGCTCCTCGACCGGGGGCGGCGTCGGGGGCGGAGGCTCCTCCTTCTTCGGCAGTTCGGGGGCGACCTCGGGTCCCTTCGTGACGGGGCCCTCCTCGGGCGCGCCGATCTTGAGCACGTCCTTCCCCTTCGCGTCCCGCCAGATCGTGACCGCGTAGGTCTGCTCGGTCTCGACGCGGATCTCCATATAGCAGACCACCAGCAGGAACCCCAGCAGCGCGTGGCAGAGCAGCGAGCCCAGGAAGATCGCGGAGGTCTCCATGGCCTTCATGGTGACGTCTACTTTCGGGGCAGGCGGGGCCGGAGGACGGGGGCGACGCGCTCGGCGAGGAGGGCGGATCGGAGACTCGTCGATCGACCGCCAGGCTACGCTCATCCTACGTATTATGACGTTGCCCGGAAGCGAAGGTATAGGCGGATCGACGGAAAAAATGTCTATCCGTGGAGGAGCTCGGACGCCCGCTTCGCCGCGCGGACGACCGTCTTGATCAGCGTCACCCGCAGGCCGCCCGATTCCAGCTCGAGGAGGCCGTCGATCGTCGTTCCGGCGGGCGTGGTCACCACGTCCTTCAGCTTTGCGGGATGCTCGCGGGTCTCGAGCACCATCTTCGCCGCGCCGAGCATCGTCTGGGCGGCGAGCTCGGTCGCGATCTCGCGCGGCAGGCCTGCCGCGACGCCGCCCTCCGCCATCGACTCCAGCGTGACGTACATGAACGCGATGCCGCTGGCCGAGAGGCCCGTGACCGCGTCCATATACTTCTCATCGAGGATCAGGACCCGGCCCAGCGCGGAAAAGAGCCCTTCCGCGAGCGCCAGGTGTTCGCGGCCGGCATTCTTCCCGCCGCAGATGCCGGTCATGCCCGCGCGGACCAGGCAGGCCGTGTTGGGCATCGTGCGGATGACCGGGACGCCGCCACCCAGGCCGCGCTCGATGAAGGCCGTCGAGACGCTGGCCGCGGTGGAGATCACGATCTGGCTCTTGGTGATGACCTTTCGGATGGAGGCGAGGGCCTCGGCCATGACCTGGGGCTTCACGGAGAGCACGACGATGTCGGCGCCCTTGGCCGCGGCGGCGTTGTCGGTGGACGTCTTGATCCCGTACTGCTTCGCCTTGCGCTCGCCGGTCTCCGGGTGCCGGGTGGTGGCATAGATCTGCTCGGCATGGACGACCTTGGCCTCGAGGAGCGCCTTGATGAGCGTCTCCCCGAGCTTTCCCGCGCCGATGACGGCGATTCTCTTGCGCGCCAGCATGAAGCCTCCCGGATAAGGGGCGAGAATGTATCACAAGCGGTTGAACAGACGCAAGGGGGCGCGCTATGCTCCTGTCGTGAGCGACAGCACGTTCGAGTACGGCGGGGTTCCCGCCGGCCGCTTCGCGATGTGGGAGGACATCCTCAAGGACGTCGGCTTCGCCCGCGGCTACGGCCCCGCCCACGGCCAGCCCGGCTACGACGAGCATCAGCGCGAGGCCGCGCGCGCGATCGAGCTGCTCTGGCCCCCCCTCGCCCTGCTGCCGAAGCACCTCGACACGACGCATCCCCACGTCGCGGCGTATCTCCAGTCGCTCGACCGGACCGTCGAGATGGCGCGCGGCGAAGGCCCGCGACCGGCCACGAGCCAGTCGCTCGCGCTCTCGCAGATCATGACCACGCTCGAGGCCCTGCTCCTCGGCCTGATCGGGCCCCAGGGGCAGTCGCCCCTGGCCCCGCGCACGGAGGAACTGCCCACCCAACCCTACTTCGAGGCCTGGCTTGCGACGGCGTCGGGCTCCGCCGACCTGGTCCCCGGTCCCGCCGCGAGGCGGACGATCGCCTGGCGCACGACCCGCGCCTGCGTCCTCCCCGATCAGGCGAAGGAGATCGCCGCAGCCGCGACCCGGGAAATCACGCTGGATTGGTGCCGCGCGCTGATCGACCACTGGAACCGCAAGTCCACCACGCACAAGTTCCTGGGCCCGGCCGACGACGCCGAGCGCACCCGCTTCGCGGAGTGGCAGCCGCGATTTCATGAGGTGTTGGCGCGTCTCAAGGCGGATCTCCGGGGCTACGCGGAGCGCGGCGAAGTCTACCTCGGCTGGACCGGCTGGTACGGCCACGAGTAGCACCACAAACACGACCGTCATGTTTGTGGGCCCTCATCGCTACTTCTGGAAGCTCACGGTGGACAAGTCTCCCGACGATGGCGATGATAATCCCTTAACAGGGGAGGCTCGCCATGAAGCGCATCGGGATATTGACGGCCGGCGGCGATACGCCCGCGCTCAACGCCACCATCCACGGCGCCGTCGAGCGCGCGAACAAGCTCAAGATCGAAATCGTCGGCCTCATCAAGGGCTTCAACTGCCTCTTCAACCCGCGCGTCCCCCACGTGTACCTGAATCCGCTCTTCCAGGCGATTCCGGAGCTCGACCCCACCAAGGGCGGTACCCTCATCGGCTCCTCGCGCGACTACGTCGATCCGGACGACAAGACCCAGCTCGAGCTCATCCACGCGCGCCTCAAGGAGCTGCAGATCGAGGGCCTCATCTGCATCGGCGGCGACGGCACCCTGAACGGCCTGCAGCCCCTCGCGGAGCGGCTTCCCACCGTGCTCGCGCCGAAGACGATCGACAACGACCTGGGCATGAACTACCCGAGCGAGCCCGAGGAGTGGATCCGGTCGATCGAAAGCGGCGACAAGACCGACTACAAGTACAAGCGCGTCTCGATGAACGTGCCGTTCAACCTCAACCAGATCGTGAACTACGCGACGCCCGGCTATGCCACGGCGGTCTTCGTTTCCGCCCAGGGCGTCGAGCGCATCCGCACGACGGCCGAGAGCCACCGCCGCATCGCGATCATCGAGG
>DASQOM010000017.1:0-21358 GCA_035644495.1 Planctomycetota bacterium
GTACATGGCGCCCGAGCAGGTGGAGGGCGGCCGCGAGATCACGCCGCGCACCGACGTCCATGCGCTCGGCGTCCTCCTCTACGAAATCCTGACGGGCCGGCCGCCCCATGTCGGGGAGAGCATCCCGGAGGTCTATGCGAAGATCTCCCGCGAGGACGCGATTCCGCCGCGCGCCGTCGACGTCTCGCTTCCGTGGGAGCTCGACGCCGTTACCCTGAAGGCGCTCGAAAAGGATCCGTCCCGCCGCTATCCGACCGCCGCGGCGTTCGCGGACGACGTGGCCCGCTTTCTCGCGGGGGAGCCGGTGTCGGCCCGGCCCGTCTCCGGACCTGGACGTCTGTGGCGGAGGGCGAGGAAGCGCCCCGCGGCGCTGGCGGCGTCGGTCCTGACCCTCCTGCTCGCGGTCGGCGTGGCCGCGATGCTGCTGGGCCAGCGCCGGAGCGAGGACGAGCGGGCCGCGCTCCGCGACCTGGAGTCTGCGCGGCCATCGCTCGAGAAGGCGCGGTCGGCGCAATATACGGACGCGATTGAGCCCGCGCGGATGCTGGGGTCGCTGGACGAGGCGAGGGGGCTGATCGACGCCGCCCTGTCCCGGGCGCCCGAACTCCCCCTGGGCTGGTACCTGCGGGGCGAGGAGCAGGAGCTGCGCGGGGATTATGCCCGCGCGCAGGAGTGTTTCGGCCGCGCCGTCGAGCGCGATCCCCGGTTGGGCCCCGCCCGCTATCATCTCGGCCGCGTCCTGCTCTACCGCGCCTATGTCGCCAGCCTCGACTTCTGGCCCGACCAGCGCGCTCTTCGGCGCGCCGAAGCGGAGCAGATGGCGTGGCAGGCGATCCGGGAGATCCAGGCGGCGCAGGGAAGCGGCTTCGACAACGACCTGCAGCGCGAAATCGCATCGGCCATGCTGGCGTATCTCCGCGGCGAGAAGGACACGGTCCGCCGCATCAGCCGGGACGCCATTGAGCGCTTCGGCCGGAAGGAAGGCGTCGAGGAGTTCCACTGGCTGCTGGGGCTCGTGCTGGAGTCGAAGGCGGAGCAGCAGAAAGCCTTCGACGAAGCGCTCGCGCTGCGGCCGAAATTTGCGCTGGCCCTCTACAGCCGCGCCTCGGCCCGCGACCGCGACGGCGCGCTCGAGGACTACGACCGCGTCCTCTCGATCAGTCCCGGTTTCGCGGAGGCCTACCTCAACCGCGGTTCCACGCGCTGGGCGAAGGGCGACGCCCGGGGCGCCTATGAGGACTTCGACCGCCTCGTCCGGTCGGGCGAGCTGCTGCCGGGCGCTTACAACGGCCGGGGCCGCACCGTGCTGGAGCTGATGAACGACCCGGACCGCGCGCTGCCCGACCTCGACGAGGCGATCCGTCTCAGGCCGGAGGGCTATGTGCTCCCCTATATCGCCCGCGCGAAGGCGCGGCTGCTGAAGAAGGATTACGACGGCGCGATCGCCGACGCCACCAAGGCCATCTCGATCTCGGCGTGGTCCGATCCGTTCCACACGCGCGGCGTGGCGAAGCTGGCGCGGGGCGACCGGGACGGGGCGGCCGCCGACCTGGAAGTAGCGCTTCAGAAGGGGCCCGCCGACGGCCCGGTTCGTGAGCAGATCATGAAGGATCTGGGAAGGGCCCGGCGGAAGTAGGCCGCCCCACGCGGACCCCGTGGTATACTCGCGCCCCTATGGCGTGGATGAAGGAACACCGGAGCGAACGGCCCGCCGTCTGGGACTACTCCAATCCCCGGGCGGAGAAGCGCGTCAGCCTGCGCAAGCAGCTCGCGGTGGGGAAGAAGAAGGCGACGAAGCCCCATCCGGCGCCGGGGAAGGGAAGGAAGAAATGACCCGCACCCGTATCGTGGCGACCCTCGGCCCGTCGTCGAACACGCGCGAAAAGATCAGCGCCCTGATCGAGGCGGGCGTGGATGTGTTCCGCCTGAACTTCTCCCACGGCACCCACTCGATGCACGGGGAGCTCATCACAAACATCCGCGATATCGCCGGCGAACGGCCGATCGCGATCCTCCAGGACCTCTGCGGCCCCAAGCTCCGGCTGAAGAAGCCGGTGAAGGGGAAGCCGGGCGACATCGTCGAGATCGAGCTTCCCCCCAGCGTAAAGAAGGGCGATCCCGTGCTGCTGGCCGACGGCATCATGCACCTCGAGGTCGTGGACGCGCAGCACAGCCGAGTCGTCACGGGCGGCGACATCCCCGTCGGCAAGGGCATCAACCTGCCGTCGTCCAACCTGGACATTCCGTCGCTGACGGAGAAGGACCGGGCGGATCTCGAGTTCGGGGTGAAGAGCAAGGTGGACTATGTCGCCCTTTCCTTCGTCCGGCGCGCGAGCGACCTGGACGAAGTGAAGAAGTGCGGCATCCCGGTGATCGCCAAGATCGAGAAACCCGAGGCCGTGCAGAAGATCGAGGAAATCGTCGCCGCGGCGGACGGCGTCATGGTCGCCCGCGGCGATTTGGGCGTGGAGATCCCGATCGAGCGCGTCCCGGTCGTGCAGAAGAAGGTCATCAGCCTGGCGAACCGCAAGGGGAAGATGGTGATCACCGCGACGCAGATGCTGCGGTCGATGGTGGACAGCCCCCAGCCGACGCGGGCGGAGGCGACGGACGTGGCCAATGCCGTGCTGGACGGCACGGACGCGGTGATGCTGAGCGAGGAGACGGCGGCCGGTAACTATCCGGTCGAGTCGGTGCGGATGATGGACCGCATCCTTTCCGAGGCCGAGCCGTTGCTCATCCCCCGGACCGACCTGATGAGTCCGGATCCGGCGGACGCCATCGCCCAGACCACGTGCATCCTGTCGGAGCGAGTCAACGCGCAGGCCATCGTCGTTCCGACGAGCAGCGGGTTCACGGCCAAGAAGATCGCCAGCTACCGTCCGCGGATCCCGATCCTCGTGCTGACCAACTCCGACCTCGTGCGGCGACGGCTGTCGCTCGTCTGGGGCATCCAGGCCCTGATCGCCCCGTGGTTCACCGAGGGGGCGCTGGTGCTGGAACGGTTCCGGGACTCGGTGCGCGGGATCCTGCCCGCCGGGGCGACGGTCGTCATGACGGCCGGCTGGCCCTTCGCCGGGCCGGGCACCACGAACCTGGTCCACGTCACCACCGTCTAGCGGGTGATGAACGGGTCGCGGGCAGGCTCCTCCTTCATCGATCGGATCCTGCACACGCCGGTCACCTGGCTGATCGTCGCGCTGAACATCGGCCTCTTCGTGCTGGCGTGGATCCGCGACGGCGCCCAGGGGCTGGCGCTGGACATCGAGACCCTCCGGGCCTTCGGCGCCTCGAGCCGCTGGCTCGTGCAGCATGGGGATCCCTGGAGGCTCCTGACGGCGGTCTTTCTCCACGCGAACTGGCTGCACCTCGGGGTCAACACCTTCTTCATGGTTGGCTGGTGCGCGGCCGTGGAGAAGTCGGCGGGCTCCCTCTGGTTTGCCTTCGCGTACCTGACCACGGGGATCGGGGGCTTCGCGGCGAGTGCCCTCACCGGGCCGTATCTGAGCGTCGGCGCGTCCGGCGCGGGCTTCGGCGTGGTCGCGGTGGTCCTGTCCCTCCTCTACCGGCGCGAGGGGAGCTGGGATCGGTTCATCTCCAACCCGGGCGTGCGGCAGACGCTGATCTGGGGCGGCGGCTGGATCCTGGTGGGATTCCTGTTCATCCGGGGGCTCGACAACAGCGCGCACCTGGGCGGCTTCGCCCTGGGCGTTCCCTGCGGCCTGGTTCTGGGCGGCCGACAGGGACGACGCCGGCCGGCCTGGCTCGCCTCGCTGGCGGCGTATATTCTGGTGTGGCTCGGGATCGTCGTGCTGGCCTGCATTCCGGGCGTGGGGTTCCGTCAGGGAGGATGACGATGCGCAATCTGCTGATCCTGTCGATCCTGTCGTGGGCGCTCGTGGCGGTTCCCTCCGCGTCGTCGTCCCAGGAGACCGGGAAGGGTCTCCGGATCTACTGGATCGACGTCGAGGGCGGCGCAGCCACGCTGGTGGTGACGCCCGAAGGCGGCACGCTCCTGATGGATTGCGGCTGGCCCGGCAAGCGCGATGCGGAGCGCATCGCGAAGACGGTCGCCGCGGCGGGCGCGAAGAAGATCGACCACTATCTCACGAGCCACTACCACACGGATCACTGGGGCAGCATCGCCGAACTCGCGGCGCTGGTCCCGATCGAAAAGTACTATTTACACCCCTTCCCGGATGCGTCCGCGAAGGACGTCGACCCGAAGATCAAGGCGGCCTTCCTCGCGCTCGCCGAAGGAAAGTCGGTGATCGTCGCCCCCGGCGCCGAGGTGCCGCTGAAGGGGGCCCAGGTGAAGATCCTCTGCGCCGACGGAGTCGTGCTGGACGAGCCGGCGGGCTCCCCGCAGGTGCGGAAGTGCGAGGCGAATCCGGAGCATCCCTCGAAGCCTGAGGACACGTCCGACAACGCGCGCAGCGTCGGCTTCCTCCTCACCTTCAACGGCTTCAAGTTCCTCGATCTCGGCGACCTGACCTGGAACGTGGAGCACAAGCTCGTCTGCCCCGCGAACCGGGTCGGCGCGGTCGACGTCTTCCAGGTCTCCCACCACGGCCTGGACCAGAGCAACAGCCCGGCACTGCTGATGGCGGCGAGCCCGACCGTGGCGATCATGAACAACGGCGCGAAGAAGGGCGGCAGCGCTCCGACGTTCCGGTGGCTGAAAGAGACGCCGTCCATCAAGGACGTCTTTCAGGTGCACCGCAACGTGGCGACCGGACCCGGCGACAACACGGCGCCGGAGCTGACCGCGAACGACGACGAGAAGTGCGAGGGGCTGGGGATCGTGCTGACGGTCGACCCCTCGGGCAAAAGCTACACGGTCGACGTGCCGTCGAAGAAGACGAAGAAGTCCTACGACGTGAAGTAGGCGCTTCTCAGCTGCCGGCGGTCGCGGTCGCCCTCAGCGCATCTTCGATCTGCAGTCCCATGCAGAAGTCGACGAAGAGCTCGTTGCGCAGCACGTCGGTGTCCACGCCCTTGCCGCGGAAGTGGTTCCGGGCCATGGATCCGAACATCGCGCGCTTCGTGGTGGGGCTCTCGCGGTCGCGGATCAGGAGCTTCACCCGGCCGTGCTGACCCTCGGACTCCGTCCCTTCCAGCAGCGCGGCGTCCTGGAACGTCACGTCCACGCCCATCTCCTTCATGGCGCGGGCGAAGGCGTCGTTGCGGGTGTACGGGTCGAGCTTGTATTCCTTGAGCAGCGCGCGGACCTCGGCGGCCATCTTCTGGCGCGTGTCGGCGTCGATCGGCGCGTAGCGCACGGCGTAATCGGACAGGCAGAGGTCGGCGGTCGGCCCCAGGCACTTCGTGCAGAAGGTGCCCTTGCAGGTGGCGCAGCGGACGCGGTCGCGTCCGCGGAAACCGCCGCAGCGGGCGCAGCCGAGCATCGAGACGTCGGGGATCGGGGTGATATTGTCGACGCGGCGCTTGTGGGTGGCCTCGAGGACGGAGAGGGCCGACGCGCGGCTGAGGCGGCCTTCGAGCATGCGGTCCTCGCCGGGGGCGATGGTCCGGTATTTCGCCCAGTCGCCGATCCTGGCGGATTCCCAGATCATCCGGCGCCAGTCGTCCATGAAGAGCTCGTAGTCCTTGCGCTTCTTGTCGGTGACCTCGGTGAAGTCGCCGACCTGGATCAGCGCGAGGAGGAGGAGGACCACGTCCGTCCCCGCCTTGACGGATTCCTCGGCGAGCGGAAGGATCTTCCGCAGCGGTTCGGAGAACTTCACCTTCTTCGGCGGCGGGGGCGCGAGCTTCTTGAGCGCGTTGACGACGGAGTCCACGAAGTCGGGGACGTCGCGCGGACTGAGGACGCCGCGGCGTTCCATGAGCCACGCCTGGGCGAGGGCGTCCTCGACGGCGATGACGGTGGCGTCGAGGCCCTTGGCGCCGATGGCGGCGACGGCCTCGCGGATCTGGGTCTTGGCGTTGGCGGGGGTCTCGAGCATGGGCGCCATTGTATATTTTGATCGCCGACCCGCAAGCTTGGGATAGACTCATCGCCATGATCGGACCGGTGCTCGTCGCGCTGGACGGCTCGAAAAACGCGGAAAAAGTGCTGCCGCTGGTGGAGCCGCTCCTGCGGAAATCGAAGGGAAAGGCCCTGCTCCTCCAGGTTCTGCCCCCGGGGGAGGTGGTCCCCGACGCGGCCGCCCAGGCCTATCTGAAGGAAATCGCCGCCCGTCTTGCGAAATCCCGGATCCGGGCGGAAGGGATGGTCGTCCACGGCGACCCCGCCGTCGTCATCGTCGAAATTGCGGACAAGGTCGAAGCCGACCTCGTCGCGTTCACCTCTCACGGGCAGGGCGGCCTGTCGCAGTGGGTCTTCGGGAGCGTGGCGCAGAAAGTGCTGCGGGGCTGCGACCGGCCGCTGCTGATCGTCCGGGCGCTCGAGCCGGCGTCGGCGACGCTGAAGCGGATCGTCGTGCCGCTGGACGGGGGACGCGGGTCCGAGGCGATCCTGCCCCATGCGCTGGCGATCGCGCGGGCGTGCGGAGCGACGGTGGACCTGATTCACGTGACGACCGAGCACGGGGTCGAGGCCGACGACTCGAAGTTGCGCGGCTGGATCGGCAAGGAGCGGAAGCGGATGGACGCCCGCTTCGCCGAGATCGAGAAGGGCGCGAAGGGCCTGAAGTTCACCCGCCTCTGCGAGGACGGGGATGCGGCGACCCGGATCCTCGCCCGGGCGGAGAAGGAGCCCGAGTCGATGATCGCGATGGCCAACCACGCGCGGACGGGCTTCAGCCGCTGGATCTACGGCAGCGTCACCGAAAAGGTGCTCCAGGCGGCGAAGTGTCCGGTGCTCATCGCCCGGACATCGACCTAGCCCTTGTCGGCCATCGCCGCGCCTTCATAAGTGCGCACGGCTTTTCGGAATTCGTCGGGCACCCGGTGGGGCCGCAGGCTCTTCGAGTCGATAAACGAGTGGACGCTCTTCCCTTCGGACACTAGGCGGCCATCGACCTTCTGCTTCACCTGGAACTCGAACGAGACCGAGGAGTTGCCGATCTTGCTGACACGGACGTGGACGACGAGGACGTCATCGAAGCGGGCCGGCGACCGGAAATCCGCCGACGCGTGGACGATCAGATTCAGCGACTCGCCCTTGCGGAACTGCTCCAGCAGGCCCAGCCCGCGCAGATACTCCATGCGCGCGACGTCGAAGTAGGTGAGGAAGTAGCCGTGGTAGACGACGCCCAGGGCGTCCGTCTCCGGCAGCCGCACGCGGATGTCGGTCGAGAATTTGAAGGTCACAGGGGGATCGCCACGCCGTCGCGGCGGGGGTCGGCCACCCCCACGGCGGTGCCGTCCTCCAGGATCTCGACGCCGTGCACGCCTCCGAAGAAGAGGTCCTGCTTGCGCCGCTCGGTCACGGGCTGATCCAGCGTCTGCTTCGCGCGGTTCCGCGTGGCTTCGTCGAAGTCGCCCTCGATGAAGAAGCGCCCCTCTTCCCAGTGGACGCGGCCCGCCGCCACGGCGTGCTCGAGGTCCATGCCCTGGAAGAGCATGTTGCCGATGACTTGGGCCAGCGCGGGGAAGATGCGGACGCTGCCGGGCGTGCCCAGCGCGAGGCGCGGCTTGCCGTTCTTGAAGACGATGGTGGGCGCCATATTGGCGACGGGGCGTTTGCCGGCGCCGATCGAGTTCGGATGGCCGGGAAAGCGCTCGAGGTCGGAGATGTCGTCGTTGAGCAGCACGCCGTAGCCCTGGGCCATCACGCCGCTGCCGAAGAAGTGGCCGATCGTCTGGCTGAGGGAGACGACGGTGCCCTCGTTGTCGACGATGCAAAAGTGGCTCGTGCCGCCGCCGGCGTTCGGTCCCTTGGGGCCTTGCGTGAGCTTGGTCAGGTCGACGGCCATCAGGTCCGGGTCGCCGATGACGGGGTCCAGCTCCTTGAAGATCGTCCGGATGATCTTCATGAGCTTGACGGGATCCTTGTCGTAGCGCAGCAGCGTCTGGAGGATGCCCGCGCCGCCGCGGGAGGGCGGGGGCGTGGTCGCGATTCGGTGGCCGGCGATGTCCGCCCAGAGCGGGGCGCGGACCTTGACCTCGTACTTGGCGAGGTCGTCCCGTCCCCAGACGGGGCCGGTGGAGTTGGCGGCCCGCGTGAGCGCCAGGCCGACCTCGCCCGTATAGCAGACCTCGAAGCCGCGATCGGCGACGAGCCGAAGGGTGCGGGCCAGTTCCTTCTGCACGAGCCGCTCGCCGGGTTTGTATCGGACGCCGCTGTTGTAGAACGTCTTCGCGCACTCCGGGGTGCTGCGGACCGTGCTCTCGAAGAGCGAGGAGCAATACAGGAAGACCTCGCCGACTTCGAAGCCGTCGGCCGCGAGATTGATCGCGCGCTTGGCCAGGCGCTGCAGCGGGATCTTGCGCCCGTACTTCTGGAGCGCCAGGCCGAGCATGCGGCCGAGTCCCGGCACCGTCGCGGACATGGGTCCGATCTTCGGCACCCAGGGCAGCATGACGCGCTTGGGATAGATGTAGTCTTCGGCGAAGAGGGTGGAGATCTTCCCGCGTCCGTCCAGCACCTCGGTGCGCCCGACCGCGCCGCTGGGGGAGATCATCATGAAGCCGCCGCCGCCCAGGCCCGAGGCCATCGGCTCCACGACGCCCAGCGCGAGGGAGACGGCGACGGCCGCCTCGACGGCGTTTCCCCCCTCCGCGAGCACTTCCCGGCCCGCGTCGGCGGCGAGCGGATGCGCGGCCACCACCATGCCCTTGTCGGAGCGCGCGACCTTCATGCGGCGGACAGCATACATCGTCGCCCGCGCCAAAGAAATGAATTTGGGGTTGCCTCCGCCGTGAATGGGGATAGACTATTCCCAGGGCAGTACGAAGTCAGGAGAGAGAGGGGATATGGAAACCACGCCGGTCGTTTCATCGGATCATCTCACCGAAGAGCAGCTCGTCGATTTCCTCCGTGCCGGGGAGGACCGGATTCCCCGCGAGACCGTCGACTACTGCGTCTCCCGCGGCGAACGGATGATCTGGAAGCTCACTGACCTCTGCCGGGACGAGCGCTCCTGGACGATGGGCGGGTCGGAGTTCTGGACCCCCGTCCATGCCACCTATATCCTCGGCGCCTTCGAGGACTCCCGCGCCCTGATGGGCCTCCTCGCGTCCCTGCGCTGGTCCGCCCGCTACGGGGTCGACTGGGTCCATGAGAAGTTGCCCTCGATCCTCGGCCGCATCGGGCGCCCCGCGCTCCTGCCCCTCAAGGCGCGGATCGCGGACTCGGACGCCGGCGAGCTGGACCGCCGGACCGAGCTCCAGTCCATCGCGGCCGTCGCCGCGCGGCATCCGATCCACCAGGGCGAGGTCCTGGACTTCGTCCGCTCCGTGGCCGACAACGCCGACGAGCAGGAAAGCATCCGCAACGCCGCCGCGTCGGTGCTGCTCGACTTCGTCCGACCCGGCGACATGAAATCCGTGATCGCCTCGGCGATCCGGCAGGAGTGGAGCGACCGCCCGGCGCTCTTTGACGTGAACGACGTCGAGGAGCTCTTCGCGAGGGGCCGCCAGCGGCTGGAGGCTTATTCCCGGGAATGGCTCGACTTCTACGCTCCCGAGGCCATCGAGGGCCGTCAGCGCCGCTGGGCCGAGGAGGCGGAGGACGCCCTTTGGGCCCGCGGCGTCGAGGAGGAGGCGATCTGGGTGGAGGAGCAGCGCCACCGCTTCCTCACGAAGTTCGAATTCACGCTCGGCGAGCTGGACGACGACGCCCGCGGCGACGCGATGTGGGTGGCGGAGTCCCTGACGGAGTATATGGTCGACGTCGAAAGCCTCGCCCCCTGGCGCTGCCATCGCGCCTCGGTGTTCTCCTACCTGATGGACTTCTTCGTGCGCCGCGTCTCGCTCGACGATCCGGGCCGCATCCAGGCGGTGCCCGAAAACCTGCGGCGCTTCGTCCGCTTCTGCGCGGACCGCGACCACGTCAGCGCGGCGGACCTGCGGGAGGCCGAGGACTGCATCGCCGCGGAGCGCGAGGAGTTCCTGGCGGCCGCGATGGATCCCGAGCGGCGGCAGGCTGCGCGGCTGGTCCTGGAGCAGATGCTCGCCCAGGGCTTGGACCCGCGCGACCCCGACGCGCCGCCGGCGCCGGAGGCCGTCTCCGCCGTGAAGGAACGGAAGACCTCCCGGCGGATCCGCCCCAAGTAGCGCAGGGGCATTTTCCCTCCCGGAATCGCCATCGCATAGTGGCAACCCTCCCCGCGGCTCGTCTATAATCGCCGTTTTCGGGGAGGGGTAGCATGCGCGTCACCTCCGCGTCCGTCTGCGGCTCCGCCGCGGGAGTCACCATCCGATGAGAACAGTGTCGCTCTGTCGACTGGCCGTCCTCCTCGCCCTGGCCGGCGTCGCGGCCCCGCTGCGCGCCGAGCCGCAGGACTCGGGCTTCAAGCTGCCCGTCGAGGAGCTGGTGCTCGACAACGGGCTGCGCGTCCTCATCGTGGAGCGCCACGACGTCCCCCGCGTCTTCTGCTCCCTCTGGTGGCGCGTGGGCTCGGTCAACGAAACCACCGGCGTCACCGGCCTCTCCCACTTCTTCGAGCACATGATGTTCATGGGCACCGACGTGATCGGGACCCGCGACGCGAAGAGGGACGCCGAGCTGAACGCGAAGATCGAAGAGGTGATGGGGAAGATCCGCGACGTGAAGCTCGCGCGGCTCGAGGCGAAGCGCCGCGGCCTGGAGCCGGCCGCCGCCGAGGAGGAGCGCTTCAAGGCCCTCTGGAAGGAATATGAGGGCTACGTCGAGGAGCAGAAGAAGATCATCATCCCCGAGCACCTGTCCAAGATCTTCCAGGCGAACGGCGGCACGGGGCTGAACGCCACCACCTCCTACGACCGCACGAACTACTTCGTCGAGCTGCCCGCGAACAAGGTCGAGCTCTTCTGCTGGCTGGAAAGCGACCGCTTCCTCAAGCCCGTGTTCCGCAGCTTCTACCCCGAGCGGGACGTGGTCAAGGAGGAGCGGCGGATGCGGACCGACTCGACGCCGACCGGCCTCATCCACGAGGCCTATTCGTCGATGTTCTGGCAGGCCCACCCGTACCGCTGGCCCGTCCTGGGCTGGATGAGCGACATCGACCAGTACCAGCTGGCCGACGCGCAGCGGTACTACGACACCCATTACAGCCCGCAGAACTGCACCGCGATCTTCGTGGGCGACGTCAACGGCGCCGACCTCAAGGACATGGCCCGGAAGTACTTCGGCCGCCTCAAGCGGACGTCGAAAGAGCGGGACGCCATCGTCACGCAGGAGCCGGAGCAGCCGGCGGAGCGGCGCATCCAGGTCGAAGCGGATGCGAAGGACGACCTCACGATCGAGTGGCACGGCCCGGCGGCGGTCCACAAGGACTCGGCCGCGTGCGACCTGCTGATGTCGGTCTTCGCCGGCCGGAGCGGGCGCCTCTACCGCCCCCTGGTCGAGGAGAAGAAGCTCGCGCTGGAGACGGAGAGCTATTTCTGGTCGCTGCGCTACGGCGGCGTCCTCCACATGGGGGTCCAGCCCCGGGAGGGGGCGGACCCGGTCCAGGTCGAGAAGGCGCTGGTCGACATCGTCGAAGACGTCCGCGGCAAGGGCGTGACGGACCGGGAAGTGGAGAAGGCGCGCAACCAGCAGATGGCGGATCTGGTCCGCGGCCTGAAGACGGGCAACGGGATCGCTCAGCAGCTGGGATACTTCGAGACCGTGGGCACCTACCAGGACTTCTTCGCCTATGCGAAGGCGCTGGAGACGGTGACGGCGGCCGACCTGCAGCGCTGTGCGGATCAGTACCTCAAGCCCACGGGGCGGAACGTCCTGGTGATCCGGCGGAAGGAGAAGAAATGAGATTTGCGGCCGTCGTTCTCGCCCTCTTCCTCGGCACGGCGGCGCTTCCGGCCCAGGAGATCCCGGAGCACCCGGACAAGCTGAAGTACCCGCCCCTCAAGTTCGATGTGCCCGATGCGGCGGCCATTCGGACCGTGCTGTCCACCGGCACGCCGGCGTACCTGATCGAGGACGCGGCGCTGCCCATCGTCGATCTCCGCATTCTCATCCGCGGAGGCTCGTTCTCCGAGCCGAAGGGGAAGGAGGGCGTGGCGGACCTCACCGCCGATCTGATTCGCACCGGCGGGACCGAGACGCGAGACCCCAACGCGGTCGACGAGGAGATCGACTTCCTGGCCGCGAACGTCGCGATCGGGGTCGAGGACGTGAGCGGCGCCGCGACCCTGTCGATCCTTTCCAAGGACCTGGACAAGGGCCTCGCGATCCTGATGGATCTGCTGCGGAATCCCGCCTTCCGGCAGGACAAGCTCGACACGCTGAAGGCGCAGGCGCTGGACGGCCTCAAGTCGCGCAACGACCGGACCGCCGCCATCGAGGCGCGCGAGGTGAGCCGCCTCTTCTACGGACCGGATTATCCGATCAACCACCTGTCGACGAAGACGTCGATCGAGTCGATCACGCGCGAGGACCTGAAGGCCTTCCACGCGGCATGGGTACATCCGTCGAGGTTCCTCGTGGCGGCGGCGGGCTCCTTCAAGAAGGAGGCGCTGATCGCGAAGCTGGAGGCGGCGTTCAAGGAGTGGCCCGCGGCGGGCGAGGCTCCGGCCGGGCCGGTGACGGCGCCCCAGGTGACCCACGAGGCGAAGCCCGGCATCTACTGCTTCCACAAGGAAGGCAAGAACATCACCCAGGGGCGGGTGACGATGGGGCACCTCGGCGTCGACGTGCACCACCCCGACGTCCAGGCGCTCCGGATCATGAGCTATATCCTCGGCGCCGGCGGCTTCAGCTCGCGGCTGATGCAGCGGGTGCGCACCCAGGAGGGCCTGGTCTACGACGTCCGCAGCGACCTGCGCCCGGGCTATGTCTATCCGTTCCCGTTCAAGATCCTCTTCCAGTCCAAGAGCGAGTCGTGCGCCTACGCCGCCAGGATCTGTCTCGAGGAGGTCGAGAAGATCCGCAAAGAGGGCGTGACGGCCGAGGAGCTGAAGGCGGCCCAGCAGTTCTATCTCGACGCCTTCCCGGGGCTCTTCTTCTCGACGAAGATGCAGACGGCCGGGACCTACGCGCAGGCGGAGCTCCTGGGCTTTCCGAAGGACTATTACGCCACGTACCGCGAGAAGATCGCCAGGCTGACGACGGACGACATCCGCCGCGTCGCGCAGGAGCACCTGCATCCCGAGCGCTTCGCCTGGGTGGTGGTGGGCAACATTCCGGCCATCTCGGCCGGCGACGGCACTCACCCGGTGAAACTGGCGGACCTGGGAACGGTGATGACGGTTCCGCTGGCCGACCCCTTTACGCTGGAGAGACCCCAATGAGCCCGGAGACACAGCCCGAGAAGATCACGAACCCGACGGGTCGCCGGCTCAAGAGCGACTACCACAAGGGGATGGACACGCAGGCCCTGGCGCAGTCCATTTCAAACCACCTGAAGTACACGCTCGCGAAGCACCCGGAGGGCGCGACGCTGCACGACCAGTACTGGAGCGCCGCCTGCGCGATCCGCGACCGACTCGTCGACCGCTGGATCTCGACGCAGAAGGCGTACCACGAGCAGGACGCGAAGCGCGCCTATTATCTCTCCATGGAGTACCTCCCCGGCCGCACGCTGCGGAACAGCATCATCAACCTCGACCTGGCCGAGTCGTTCACCGCGGCGATGAAGCAGCTGGGCTTCTCGGCGACGGAGCTCTTCGACGTGGAGCCCGACGCGGGCCTCGGCAACGGCGGCCTCGGCCGCCTGGCCTCCTGCCTCATGGACTCCCTGGCCACGCTGCAGATGCCCGCCATGGGATACGGGCTCCGCTACGAGTTCGGCATGTTCCGCCAGTCGATCCACAACGGCGCCCAGGTCGAGGACCCCGACTACTGGCTGCGTCTGGGGACGCCCTGGGAGATCAACCGACCCGAGGCCACGTATCCCATCAAGATGTTCGGCAACGTCACCTGGGGCGCCTTCCCCGACGGCCGCCCACGCCGCGAGTGGGTGAACACGCAGGAGCTCTGGGCCGTGCCGGCCGACCTGCCCGTCCCCGGGTACGGCAACAACACGGTCAACATCCTCCGCCTCTGGCAGGCGACCGGAACCGACCTCTTCGATCTCGAGGACTTCAACTCGGGCGACTACATCCGCTCGATCGACCGCGCGATGTACAGCGAGAACATCACCCGCGTGCTCTATCCCAACGACAAGGTCGCCGTCGGCCAGGAACTCCGGCTGCGGCAGGAGTATTTCCTCGCCAGCGCGTCCCTGCAGGACATCCTCCGCCGCTACCGCCGCGCGCACAAGACCTTCGACGGGCTGTCCGACAAGGTCGCGATCCAGATCAACGACACGCATCCCGCCGTCGCGGTGGCCGAGCTCATCCGCCTGCTGGTCGACGTCGAGGGCCTGGAGTGGGACAAGGCCTGGGGGATCACCCAGGGCGTCTTCGGGTATACGAACCATACGCTGATGCCCGAGGCCCTGGAGAAGTGGTCGGTGGAGCTCTTCGGCCGCGTGCTCCCGCGCCACCTCGAGATCGTGTACGAGATCAACTTCCGGTTCCTCCAGCAGGTGATGCAGAAGTATCCGGGCGACGTGGACCGGATGCGGCGGATGTCGATCATCGAGGAGGGCCGGGACAAGTGGGTCCGGATGGCGCACCTGGCGGTGGTAGGCAGCCACTCGGTGAACGGCGTCTCCGCCCTGCATGGCCAGCTCATCAAGGAGCGGCTGTTCCCGGACTTCGACCAGATGTATCCCGGCCGCTTCAACTCGAAGACCAACGGCGTGACGCCGCGGCGATGGCTGCTCTCCTGCAACCCGGGCCTCTCCGGCCTGATCGCGGAGCGCATCGGCGTGGACTGGCCCGCCGACCTCGCCCAGCTCCGGCGGCTGACCCCTCATGCGGAGGACGCGGGCTTCCGCGCAGCATGGCGCGCGGCCAAGCACCGCAACAAGGAGCGTCTGGCCGCCCTCATCCTCCAGATGAACGGCGTCCGCGTCTCGCCGGACGCGATGATGGACGTCCAGGTCAAGCGCATGCACGAGTACAAACGCCAGCTCATGAACATCCTCCGCGTGGTGGACCTCTACCGCCGCATGAAGGAGCCGGGCGGCGACGCCATCCCGCCCCGCACGATCGTGTTCGGCGGCAAGGCGGCGCCCGGGTATGAGATGGCGAAGCTCATCATCCGGCTGATCAACGGCGTCGCCGAGGTCATCAACGCGGATCCCGCGCTGGAGGGCCGGCTGCGGGTCGTCTTCCTGGAAAACTACGGGGTGTCGCTGGCCGAGGTCGTCATCCCGGCGGCGGACCTCTCCGAGCAGATCTCGACGGCCGGCATGGAGGCTTCGGGCACCGGGAACATGAAGTTCGGCCTCAACGGGGCCCTGACGATCGGCACGCTGGACGGGGCCAACGTGGAGATGAAGGAGGAGGTCGGCGACGACAACATCTTCATCTTCGGGCTCAAGGCCGAGGACGTCGCGCTGATCCGGGAGCACGGCTACGACCCGATGCGGGAGATCCAGTCCTCGCCGGCGCTCGCCGCCGTGCTGAAGCTGGTCGAGGAGGGGGCCTTCAGCCGGGGGGACCGCGGGGTCTACCGCCCCATCCTGAACAGCCTGACGAGCGGAGACTGGTTCCTGGTCCTGAAGGACTTCGGCTCGTACGTGGCCTGCCAGGAGAAGGTCAGCCAGCTCTGGCGCGATCCCGAGGCGTGGAGCCGCAAGTCGATCCTGAACACCGCCGGGATGGGCAAGTTCTCCAGCGACCGCTGCGCCCTGGAATACGCGAAGGAGATCTGGAACGTCGTCGCGACCCCCATCACGGTCTGAGGGGGGTGGATTTCGACCCAGGGGGTCGTCATAATAGTCGCATGACGAACCTGCTGATCGCCCTGATTCTCCCCGCGCTGACCCTCCAGGAGTCCCGGACGGTGGCGCGCACGGACAAGGCCGAGTACAACGCGGCCCTGACCAAGTACAAGGAGGCGGAGGGGCTGGTCGAGACCGATCCGGCGGGCGCCATCGACAAGCTGACGGAGATCATCTCCAGCCCGAAGATCCGCATCGTCGAGTGCCTGCTCAAGATCGAGCAGCGGCCGGCGGAGTACACCGATCCCTACCCCTTCATCCCCTACCAGATGCGTGGGACCGCGCGGGTCAACCAGTCGAAGAAGCTGAGCGGCGACGCCGCGCAGCGCTTGATGGCCGCCGCGGTCGAGGATTACACCGAGTCCGTCAAGCGGAACGTGGCGTCCAGCGGCGACCTGCTGAAGTCCGCACAGGCGCGGCTCGCCAAACTGAAGGAGGACGTCACCGGCCCCGGTCCGGCGAAGGGCGATCCCGTCGTGAAGTTCCGTGAGAAGTGGGATCCGCTGATGCGGGATATGCGCTTCAAGTCCGCCCGCGCCCTGATCGACAAGGAAGGGCAGGAGCTGAGCGACGAGCAGCGCAAGGGGTTCGCGCAGACGGCCGAGCAGCAGTGCCGGGACTTCCTCGTCAAGGAGGTCGCGGACTTCCGCTTCCGCTTCCTCGGGGCCATGACGCTGGGACTCGACCAGAAGACGCCCGACGAATTCGACCTCACGTTCGCGCTCCCCGCCCCGGCGGAGCTCGTGGTCGGCAACCCGGCGCTCGACTGGGCGCGCGAGTACCTTCCGGCCTTCCACGACGTCCAGTCGCAGAAGGCGCCGCCCCATTCGCTGGCGGCCGCCGCCGTCGCCGCGGTCCCCCTCGAGGAGCGCATCGAGAATCCCTGGTTCAAGGCCGTCGAGGGCGCCGTCTTCGCCAGCCTGCGCGCCGGCGTCTCCGCCGAGGTGGAGCACGCCCGCGACGCCGGCAGGGCCGATCGGGAGAAGGCGCGGTCGCTCGCGGACGGCTACATGAACGTCTGGAAGGGGATGACGTCGAAGCTCGATCCGAAGTTCGCGGAGCGGCACCGCTTCCTGGCCGATCACGAGCGCCAGCTGACGCGGCTCTTCGACGGATTCCCGATGGAGCTGGCGGACCTCGAGAAGATCGATCCGGCGGTGGATGCCGCCTTCGCGGCGGAATCGCCGGACGCGGAGCTGGCCAAGGTCGAGGAACTGCTGACCAGCCTGGAGTCGCGGCCGAACCTGTCCCGCGAGTCGCGGCAGAAGCTCTATACGGCGCGGGCCACGGTGGTCGCGCTGCGCGGCCTGTTCAGCGGCAAGTCGGAGGAGGCCGTCGCGGCCGACCTTTCGGCGTACCGCCAGAAGCTGCGGGACGCGGGCGGGCCGACCGACGTGAAGAAGTACGGGCCCCGCGTGGAGAAGGTGTTCGCCGGACTAAGGTAGCTCCGTCATCCGGAGCTTGGGGTCCTGGATCCGGCCCGAGATCTGGAAGACCTTGCCGTCCTTCAGCTGCTTCGTGCCGAACTTCTCCACCTTCTTCCCGAGCTGGGGGTGCGAGAGCTCGATCTCGAACTCGCCGATCTCCAGGCCTCCGAGGGTCAGCGGCGTGACGCGCTGCGACAGGGGGACGTCCTTGCCGTCCCGCGTCAGCTTCGTGATCTCCGCGTAAGGTCCCACGAAGACCTTCAGGGTGAAGCTTCCCTTGTAGCTCGCGATGCGGGCGGCGTCGGCGCGGAGCTTCGCGGCCGAGTCCATCTGCCGCTTGAGGAAGTCGATCCCCTTCGCGGTCCCCTGGATCATGTCGTACCACGCGACGATGCGGGCCGCGGCGCCGCGCTTCTCGTCGCCGCCGCCGGAGAGGCGGCCGACCTGGTTCTCGACCTTGGTGGTCTGGCGATCGTACCAGTCGTAGATGTCCGACTGGCGGTTCGGCGCATCGGACTTCAGCGCCGCCAGGTGCTTGTTCGCGTTCTCCGCCAGCGTGGGATCGCCCGGCTTCCAGTCGTCGAAGTCCATCATCTCGGCCAGCTTGATCCAGCCGGAGTACCACACCACCGCTTTCTTGCCCGCCACATCCTCGACCGGAGGATTGTTGATGACGATCGGCGGATCGGGCTTGACGGGGTCCTTGATGACCACCGGCGGCGGTTTGTTGAGGAGGAGATAGGCGATGACGCCGCCCGCGCCCAGCACGATGAAGGTCAGCATCAGCGGCCAGATGTTGCGCTTGGCCTTCCGCGCCGCGAGCTTGAGGGAGCTGGGGCCCTTGGCCTCGATCTCCTGGTTCGACAGGTAGCGCTTGAGGTCGTCCGCCAGCGCCTGCGCGGAAGCGTAGCGCTCGGCCTTGTCCTTCGCCATGCACTTGAGGACGATCTGCTCCACCGGCTCGGGCATGTCCGCGACGTGCGTCTTCAGCGGCGGCGGATCATCCTTGCAGACCTTCATCAGGATCTCCATCGGAGTCTGTCCCGTGAAGGGCTGCTTCTTGCAGAGCACCGCGTACATGGTGGCCCCGAGCGAGTAGACGTCGCTCTGGGCGTCAATCTGGTCCAGCTGTCCCTGCGCCTGCTCGGGCGGCATATAGGCGGGCGTGCCCATCACCGCGCCGGAGACGGACAACGAGCTCTCCGCCTGGATCGCCTTGGCGAGGCCGAAGTCCATGACGTAGGGCCACTTGTCCGACGTCAGCATGATGTTCGCGGGCTTCAGGTCGCGGTGGACGACGCCGGCCTTGTGCGCGGCCTCGATCCCCTGCGCGACCTTCATGAACAGGTCGAGGATCTCGTTGAGCGGCAGGTTCGTGGCCCCGGCCATGGTGTACCCGTCGATGTACTCCATCGCCAGGTAGTGGCGGGTCTGCTCGCCGGCGTTCTGCGCGGGCGCCTCGCCGACCTCATAGATCGGCGCGATGTTCGGGTGGCGCAGGCGGGCCGCCAGCTTCGCCTCTCGCTGGAACCGCAGGACGTCCTCCTCCTCGGACACAAGGAGGAACTTGATCGCGACCCAGCGCGTCAGTTTCTTGTCCCAGGCCTTCCAAACGGCGCCCATGCCGCCCTTGCCGATCTGCTTCACCAGAATGTATTGGCCCAGGTTCCGGGTGGGGTCCTCGATGTAGGGGATCGCTTCGGCCGGTACGTCGTCGAGACGCGACTTCCCCGACGAGGATCCCCCCTTCTTCAGGGTTCCGCCCTGGGTGCGCGAGTCCGACTTGGGCTGCTGGCTGGAGTCGGACTTGATCGTCTGTTCCAGCCCCGCCGGGTTGCTCGGCGCGCTGGTCAGGGACGAGGGAGCCTTCGCCGAGGAGGAGGAGGTCGGCTTGGCGGAGGAGGGGGGCTTGCTCGTGACGTCGACGCTGCCCTTATCCTCCTCGGGATTGGGCATCCGGATGGTCTCTGACATCGTTGCAGATTATATCCCGGATTTTACCGGGGTCGCAAGCCCTAACCCTGGAAGCGCCGCCTCGCGGCGAGCCCGACGAGGAGGGCGCTGATCGCCAGGGCTCCCAGGAGGCCGGGGGCGAAAGGGCTGCCCTCGACGGCTCCCATCCCGCACAGCTTCTTGTCCGGTTTCCCGACCTTCTGGGTCCGGGGAGGGGGCGGAGGGGCGAAGGTCGCCGTGGCCGACTGCTCGTTGGTGGGGCCGGAGGTCATGACGCTGACCGCGACGACCACATAATAGAAGGGGCCGCCGCCGCCCGCGATGGGGTCGTCATAAGCCGTGGTGGGGATGCCGTTCGTCACGGTCGTGTAAACACCAGACGCGGTCCCGCGGAGCAGGCTGTAGGTGACGGGAACGGTTCCGGCGTTGGAGGCCGGGGACCAGGTGAGCTGGATCCGGCCCGTGCCTCCCGTCGCCAGCAGCGCCGTCGGCGCCGGCTGCCCGTTCTTGAGGACGGCCACCTCGTTGACGGTCAGCGCGCGGTTGTAGATGCGCACTTCGTCGATGTTGCCGTTGAACGCGTTCGCCCCATAGTCGTCGCCGATCTGCAGCGGACTTGCTCCCGCGGTGGGAGGGAGCACGCCGGTCGCGACGCTGGGATCCGCCACGGCGTTGACGTAGTTCGTCACGGTGCTCGCGGCCATGGAGTAGACGCCCGCCACGTGGGTCCACGTATTCAAGGGGATCGCGCGCGGAGCGGTCGAGACGCCCCCGGCGGTGGTTCCGTTGAACATCGTGCAGCTCAGATTCTCGTTCCCGTCGAGTCGGAAGGAGTATCCGTCCGAGATGCTCCCGTCGTACTTTTCGAGGATGCCCTCCTGGAACGTGCTGTCGATCGTGGGACGGATCCAGGCGGCCAGGGTGCAGGAGCCGGTCAGCTGAAGGGACGCAAAGCTCGGAACGCTGATGTACTGCCGGGCGGCCTGGGTGAAGGCGAAGCTTCGCGTGTTGCCCGGCGGGACGGTCGGGGCCGCCGCCATGCTGGTGGCGCCGCTGGTGTAGGTGCCGTTGTTGTTGTTGCCCGACGAGTCCTGCGCGATGGTCGCCATGTCCGCCACGGGGCCGTCGACGGCCCAGTAGCCGACCAGGTTCGGAACCGGGATGACCGGGGCGGCCTGGAAGAAGTACACGCGCGCCTCGGAGCCTCCGGAGACCGCTCCGAGGACGAGCAGAAACACGCCGGCGACACGGACGATCAGCGACACCCCGCGGTCATGAATGTTCATTCCAGCCTCCCACCCGAACCGTCCCGCTTCCGAATCACCCCCAGGGGTAGGGCGATGCCCGCGGACAGGAACCGCGGCCGCCGCGAATTTCCCGGTCGCACGAGCCGGGTTGCAGCAAGAGTGCGTCGCGCGTCTCCCCTTGCGGCGGAAAAACGAAATCGGCCGCAAGATTGCCCGCTATAGTCACCCTAGAGATGGAAGAAGCGGCCCTGGTTCTCGCCGCCCGGCAGGGCGATCGCAGGGCCTTCGGCGAGCTCGTGTCGCGCTATTCGCGCGCGGTGGTCGCGCGGCAGATCGGCTGGACGAAGGACTCGACCGTGGCTGAGGACCTGGCCCAGGAGACGTTTTTGAGGGCATGGCAGGGACTGGGCCGGCTGCGGGATCCCCGCGCCTTCGGCAGCTGGCTGCTGTCGATCGGCGGCTTCATCGGCCAGGAGTGGCTGCGCCGGAAGCAGGCGGAGCAGAAGGCCCGCGGTGCGCTGGCGCCGCCCGCGCTGCCGCGCCGGGAGGACGGGCCGGATCTTCCGCTGGCCCGCGCGGTTTCGGAACTGGCGCCCGAGGTGCAGCAGATCCTGGCGCTGCGACACGACCGCGGGCTGAGTTGCGAGGAAATTGCCCGGGAGCTCGGACGGCCGATCGGGACGGTGACGAAGACCCTGTCCCGGGCCTATGAGCAGCTGAGGGCGAGATTGGAACGGCCATGAACGACGACGACCTGGAACGGCGGCTGGACGCGATGTACCGGGGGCTGGACGACTCCGCGCGGCGCGCGGAATTGCGCTGGCGCTCCCGGATCTCCGGCCGTCGCGCG
>DASQOM010000018.1:0-13326 GCA_035644495.1 Planctomycetota bacterium
CCCGACCGCGCGGGATCCGGTCGAATGGCTGGTCGCCGGACCCTTTGCGAACCGCGGGATCGACGACATCCTCCCGCCCGAGCGGTCGATCAACGTGGCGTCGCCGATGACCGGCAAGAGCGGCGACGAGATCCGCTGGAAGCGCGGGCTGCCCGAGCTCCGGGCGGCCGGAGGCGGCCGGGCCGCGGTCTTCGACTTCAACACGCTCTTCAACCCGAACCTGCAGACGGTCGCGTACGCGCTGATCCATGTCCGCGCGCCCGAGTCGATGGACGCGGTCCTGAACGTGGGCAGCGACGACGGCGTGAAGATCTGGGTGAACGGGACGGTCATCCACCGTCACGAGCAGGGCCGCGGGCTCCGTATCGACGAGGACAAGGTTCCGTTCCGGCTGCTCAAGGGGTGGAACCTGGTGCTGTTCAAGGTCACGCAGTGGAGCCAGGGCTGGGGCCTGGCGGCGCGCATCACCGACGAGAACCAGCGTCCGATCGACGGACTCGAATACGATCCGATGGGCGATCTGCCGCAGGCCGCGGCCGGACGCTGAGGAGTTGGGGAGGGAGCACGATGGGCAGGGAGATTTTCTACTGTCATTCCTGCGGGAGCCGGGTGACCGCCGGCGACCTGGACAAGGGGAAGGCGGTCCGCGCGGGGCTCATCATCCTCTGCGGGAGCTGCATGAAGAAAACCGCAGCGCCGCAGCGCGCGAAGGTCGACCGCGTGACGCCGGGCGCCTGAGCGCCGAGGGTATTCTTTGACCCTTCCGGCGCGCGGGTGCTAACGTCAGCGCTGTGGAGCCCTCCGATCTCGAGCGCCGGGTGATGTCGAAGGCCACCTGGCGGCTCGTGCCGTTCATGTGCCTCTGCTACCTGGTCGCCTATCTCGACCGCGTCAACGTCTCGTTCGCCGCCCTCGAGATGAGGACCGACCTGAAATTCAGCGAGGCGGTCTACGGCTTCGGTTCGGGCATCTTCTTCATCGGATACTTTCTGTTCGAGGTCCCCAGCAACGTCCTGCTGGAGAGGGTGGGCGCCCGGATCTGGATCGCCCGGATCATGATCGTCTGGGGGATCATCTCCGCGGGCATGCTCCTGGTGAAGTCGATCTGGCAGTTCTACCTCCTTCGGTTCCTCCTCGGCGCCGGGGAGGCCGGCTTCTTCCCCGGCATGATCCTGTACCTGACCTACTGGTTTCCAACGGCGTACCGGTCGCGCACGGTGGCCTTCTTCATGGCGGCGGCCGCGATGGCCGGCGTCGTCGGCAGCCCGCTGTCGGGCTTCCTGCTCGACCATCACCCGGTCTGGATGAAGGGCTGGCAGTGGCTCTTCCTGATCGAGGCGGTTCCCGCCGTCTCGCTGGGCATCGCGGTGCTCCTCACCCTCCCGAACGGGCCGAAGAACGTCCGCTGGCTCGACGGGACCGAGCTGGCCTGGCTGACCGCGCGCCTGGACTCGGAACGCGCGGCGCGCGAGGAAAAACACTCGATGTCCCTCTGGCAGGCGCTGTCCCATCCCCGCGTCCTGATGCTTAGCCTCCTCTACTTCCTGATCGTGATCGGCGGATACGGGCTCGACCTGTTCCTCCCCGACGTCCTCAAGGTCGCGTTCCCGGCGGTGAGCAAGACGACGCTGGGTCTGATCGCCGGGATCCCGCCGCTGGTCACCGTCTTCGTCATGATCCTGTGGGGCCGCCGATCCGACGCGCAGCGCGAACGCCGCTGGCACGTGGCCCTGCCGGCCTGGTGGGCGGCCGCGGGGCTGACCATCGCGACGTTCGATATCCCGCCGATGGTGTCGGTGATCGCGCTCTCGCTCGCGGTCTCCGGCCGCTGGAGCTCGATCCCGCCGTTCTGGGGGCTGCCGACCGCGTTCCTCAGCGGGACCGCGGCTGCCGGCGGCATCGCGATGATCAATTCGATCGGAAACCTGGGCGGCTTCGCCGGACCCTACATCATGGGCTGGCTGAAGGACTTCACCCACAGTTACGCGACGGGTCTGCGGGTACTGGCGGGTGCCTTCGTCGTCGGGGGCATCCTGTCGATCTGCCTGAAGATCCGCGAGACCGACGCCCGGACCTGACGCCCGCCCTTATTCGGGCAGCGGCTTGCCCTTGGTCTCGGGGCAGAAGAACACCACGATCGTGCCGACCAGGTAGACGCTGCACATGATGCTGCCCATCAGCGCGTAGCTGCCGAAGACCGACATCAATCCGCCGCTCGCGAGGAAGGTCCCCGTCGCGGCGATCACGCGCCCGGCGTTGAAGGTGAATCCCGCCCCCGTCGCGCGGATCCGCGTCGGGAACAGCTCCGGCAGGTACAGCGGCAGCCAGCCGTAGAAGCCGGCCGTGACGCCGTTGACGAGCGTCGCCAGCAGCAGGAAGCGGAACCCGAACTGCGGCTCCTTGCGGTACAGTAGGAAGAGCGCCTGGCAGAGGACGAACGACCCGATGCACAGCCACGCATAGGTGCCCCGCCGGTTGAACTTTTGGGCCAGCAGGGCGACGACGATCGGGATCGTGCTCGCGCCGACGGCCTGGAAGATCAGCGTCCAGGAGGCCTTCTGCTGGCTGCCGGTGAACTGCTGCACCCAGGACGGGATGAACTGCACCGCGCCCCAGGTGCCCAGCAGGGCCACGCCGGCGAGGCAGGCGCCGAGATACGTCGACGCCGCGATCTCCCCCTCGAAGATATGGATGATGGACGACTTGCGCCCGTCCCTCGTCGCCGCCTTCCACTTCTCGGATTCCGGGACGAAGATCCGGATGACGAACGTCAGGACGGCGGGCAGCGCGCCCACCAGGAAGATCAGGCGCCAGCCGCCGTTGCGGAGCAGCATCTCGGTCCACGTCAACGGCAGGAAGGCCAGCGCCTTGCCCAGGCCCGCGACGAACCGGGACGCGCCCAGCCCGACGAAGCCGACGATCATGAAGCCCATATTGGCGGCGGCGCCGATCAGGCCGGACAGCAGCGGCCGGTTCTTCGCGGGCCAGATCTCGGAGACCAGGGCGACGCCCAAGGCCCATTCGCCGCCCATGCCCATCGAGGCGACGAAGCGCAGCGCCGCCAGCTGCACGGGCGACTGGACGAAGGCGCAGGCGCCGGAAAAAAGGGAATACGTCAGCACGCTGAAGACCATGGCGCGGACGCGGCCCACGCGGTCGCCCAGCCAGCCGAAGACCGTGCCGCCCACCGCCGCTCCCAGGAGGAACGCGGCGACGACGCCGCTCATCCACTGCCCGATGAGCCGGTCCGTGTCGGGCCCGACGGCTCCGATGAGCTCGGTCATCGCCGGCCGGCCGGCGAGCGGGAAGAGGCCGATCTCGAGGCCGTCGAACATCCAGCCGAGGAAGGCGGCCAGGAGCGCCATCCACTTCCCGCGCGTGTTCGCCTCGGCCATTGTTCCCGTTCTATCAAAAGGCAGGGAAGAGCGTCCATCCATTGTGGAGTCGGGGGCCCGCCTTCCGGTACAATCCCCGGCCCATGGGCAAGCCCACCGACATCCGGGTCCGCGAAGCCGACCCCTCCAGGGAGCGGGTCGCCTACCGCACCCCCCTCAAATTCGGCGGCGTGCTTAGCACGCACGCGACCGTCTTCACCGTCCGGATCCGCGTCGAGACGCGCGACGGCCGCTCCGCCTGGGGCAGCGGCTCCATGCCCTTCGGCAACGTCTGGTCCTTCCCGTCGAAACGCGTCGCTGCCGCCGACACCGCCCGCGCGATGGAAGTCCTCGCGGACAAGATCGCGAGGCGGATCGTTTCCTTTGAGGAAATCGCCCATCCCGTCGAACTCGCCCACCGCTGGGAGCCCGAGTGGTTCCGCCTGGCGGACGAGGGGACCCGGGAGCTGGCGCTCGCCGATCCGATGCCTCCCCTGAGCGCCCTCGTCGTCGCCAGCGCCTTCGACGCCGCCATCCACGACGCCTACGGCCGCGTGCACGGCCGCCATGTCTACGAGTGCTACGGACCCGAGTGGCTGGAGCAGGACCTCGCCCATTACCTGGACGAGCGCTTCCGGGGCGAGACCCTGGCGCCGTATTCGCTGACGAAGCCCAAGCCGCGCCTGCCGCTCTACCATCTGGTCGGCGCCCTCGACGCGCTGACCGGCGCCGAGGTCCAGGATCGCCTCAACGACGGCCTGCCGAACACCCTCGGCGAATGGATCGTGAAGGACCAGCTCACCCACCTCAAGGTGAAGCTCAACGGGAACGACGCGGGCTGGGACGTCGATCGCATCCTCGCGATCGACCGCGTCGCGACGGAGACCGCGCCCCGCGCCTTCACGTATTCGCTCGACTTCAACGAGCAGTGCCCGAACGTCGAATACCTGCTCGACGTCCTGCGCCGGGTGCACGAGCGCAGCGCGGCGTGCTTCGACCGCGTCGCGTACGTCGAGCAGCCGACGGCGCGCGACCTGAAGGCGCACCCGGAGAACAAGATGCACGCCGCGGCGAAGCTGAAGCCCGTGGTGATCGACGAGTCGCTCGTCGACTACGAAAGCCTGCTGCTCTCGCGCGAGCAGGGATATTCGGGGGTGGCGCTCAAGTCGTGCAAGGGGCAGTCGCAGTCGCTCCTCCTGGCGGCGGCGGCGCAGAAGTTCGGCATGTTTCTCTGCGTCCAGGACCTGACCTGCCCCGGGCAGTCGTTCCTGCAGTCCGCGGGCCTGGCGGCCCATATCGGGCCGGTGACGGCCATCGAAGGGAATGCGCGGCAGTATTGCCCCGCCGCCAACGCGCCCTGGGCGGCGAAACATCCGGGCGTGTTCACGATCCGGGGAGGCCACATCGACACGTCGGCGCTCTCGGCGGTCGGACTTACGGCGTAACCCGCTCGAGGAAGTCCCAGTCGGGCTCGGAGCAGACCCCGAAGCCCTCGTCGTTGATCCCCGAGACGTCGATGCTGCCCCGTTCCACGTGGACCGTGGGGCGGTCGGGTCGGTAGAGCTCCGGAAACTCGCGGATCGCGGCTTCGCGCTCCCGCGGTGAGAAGTGGTCGAACGCGCGGATATAGTGATGCCCGTTGCGCTCGCTGTGGGGGAGATTCAGGGCGGCCGCGACGCAGAGGTCCTGGTGCAGCGGGACGACGGGGATGTTCATCAGGTCCTCGCTGGACAGGATCGCCCCCGTCTCCACCGAGCGGCGGTAGCTGTGCAGCGTGCGGAACACGCCCTTGCAGTTCTTGGCGGAGATGCCGTGATAGCCGAGCTGCAGGGCGCGGTCGACGGCCTCGTCGCTGCCGTCGGCCTCGTCGATGATCACCGGCTTGTCCATCCGCTGGAGCGGCGCCGTCACCTCGGGGCGGAGCGACTCGTCGCGCCCGACCGGCTGCTCGATCCAGGCGGTTCGCTGCCAGAGGTTGTGCAGCCAGGGCCGGTCGGCGATCTTCCGGGCGAGCGAGGCGACCGTGTCCATGTCGTGGAACTGCTCGTTGCCGTCGAGCGTGACCTCGTACTCGCCGGCGTCGCGGTCCAGCACCATCGCGATGCGGCGCAGACGGTCGAGGGAGGCGTCGACGTCGCCGCCGAGCTTGATCTTGTACCAGTGCGGCCGGTAGGTCCTGATGACGTCGACCAGGGTCTCGGGCAGGCCGTCCTTCACGGGTGCGACGACGTCGGAACCATAGAGCGGATCCGAAAGGCCGACCGTATGGCGGACGGCGATGCTTGGAAGCGGGCGTTCGGGGACGATCCGCGCGAAGTCGTCGCCGAGCCCGAAGAGATCCTCGAGGAGACCCTGATGGAAGGTCCTCCGTCCAAGGCGGCAGGCGGCGTCCACGACGGCCGCGTCGAGCAGCGCGACGCCGAAGCCCGCGGTGAGGTCGTTCATCTTCTCGGCGGCGGCCCGGCGTCGCGCCTCCGGTTCGCAGCGGCGGTGCAGCTCGGCGGGGGAGGCGGCCCCGGCGTCCTTATAGACTTCGGCGGCGATCGCGATCGAGCGGAGCAGCTCGCGGATGGTCTCCTCGTGGGTGAGACCGGGCCGCTTGTCGAACCAGAGCGGGGGCAGGGCCGCCGCGCTGACGCCCGTCGCGTCCGGCTCGAAGCGGACCCGGAGATGGGCGTAGGGCTGGCCCGTCACCTCCGCCTTGCCGTAGCGGAAGGGCATCCGGGTTTTCACCCGGCGCAGGAAGACGTCCACCTCTCGCACGCGCAGCGTCAGGGGCATGGCTCGGGTATATTACCCCGTCTTTCTCGAATCGATCGGAACATCGCCGGGCCGCCGGGTGTATGAAGTAGTATGCAGTGCCCGTCAGGAGCGGGCTCGGGGACCTAAGGGGACTTGATGCGGAACCTCACTCGGCGGCAGTTCTTGGCGTCTTCCTCGACCGCGGCGGCCGCCGCGGCATTCGCCCCCCGGGCCTTCGCCTCGCCCAACGAGACGATCCGCATCGCGGTCACCGGCGTCCGCGGCCGGGGCCTGGAGCACGTCAAGGGGCTTCTCGCCCAGAAGAACCTCGAGATCGCCGCGATCTGCGACGTGAACCAGAACATCGTCGACAAGGCCATGAAGGCCGTCGAGGAGAAGCAGGGCAAAAGGCCCGCCTACCATCAGGACTTCCGGAAGCTGATCGAGGACAAGTCGATCGACGCGGTCACGATCGCGACGTCGAACCACACGCACGCGCTGCTGGCGATCTGGGCCCTGCAGGCCGGCAAGCACGTCTACGTCGAAAAGCCGGTCAGCCACAACCTCTGGGAAGGCCGGAAGGTCGTCGAGGCGGCGCGCAAGTACGGGAAGATCTGCCAGGCGGGCACCCAGAGCCGCTCCTATAAGGGCTTCCAGGAGGCGATCAAGTTCCTCCAGGACGGAAAGCTCGGCAAGATCAAGGTCGCGCGCGGCCTCTGCTACAACCCGCGGCCGAGCATCGGCCACGAGGACGACACGCCCATCCCGGCCGGGATCGACTATGACGCGTGGCTGGGCCCGGCCCCTGAGCGGCCCTTCAACAAGCTGCGGTTCTTCTACAACTGGCACTGGTTCTGGGACTACGGCAACGGCGACCTCGGCAACCAGGGCATCCACCAGATGGACATCGTCCGCTGGGGCCTCGGGAAGAACGAGCTGCCGAGGAAGGTGATCAGCGTCGGCGGCCGTTTCGGATACCAGGACGACGGCGAGACCCCCAACAGCCAGCTCGTGTCGCTGGAATACGGCGACGGCGCCCAGGCGATCTTCGAGGTCCGGGGCCTCGAGACGCAGCCCTATAAGGAGGTCAAGGTCGGCGTCGTCTTCCACTGCGCCGACGGCCTCCTGACCTTCAACCGCGCCGAGGCGACCGCGATCAGCAAGAGCGGGGCCGTGATCCAGAAATTCACGGGGCAGGGAGACCACTTCGCGAACTTCCTGGACTGCATCCGCAGTAACAAGCCGTCGGACTTGGCGGCGGACATCGAGCAGGGCCATCTCTCGAGCGCGACGTGCCATCTGGGAAACATCAGCTACCGGCTCGGGGGGCTCTACGCCATGTACAAGGTCCGTCCCTTCGGCGACGCCGAGGAGCCGGGCGACACGTTCGACCGCTTCAAGGAGCATATGGCGGCCAACGACGTGCAGCCCGAGCAGACCCAGCTCACCGTGGGCAAGGCGCTCACGGTCGATCCGAAGACCGAGCGATTCATCGACGACGCCGACGCGAACGCGATGCTGACGCGCGAATACCGGAAACCGTTTGTGGTCCCCGACAAAGTCTGAGAGACTAAACCAGAAGGATATTGGAGACGCCCCCATGACCCAGTTCTCCCGCCGGCAGTTCCTGGGGAATTCGGCCCTCGCGGCAGCCGCCGCGGCGGTGACGTCGATTCCCGTCCTCGGCTCCGAGCTGCGCCGCCCTTATGGCGCGAACGACCGCCTCCGCATCGCCGTGATCGGCGTGAAGGGGCGCGGCCTCGAGCACGTGAGCCAGTGGGTCAAGATGCCGGACGTCGAGATTGCGGCGATCTGCGACATCGACGAGAACCAGCTCCACGGTGCCAACGACCGCATCGAGAAGGCGACGGGCAAGAAGCCCGCGTACTTCAAGGACCTCCGAAAGCTCTTCGAGGACAAGTCGATCGACGCCGTCTCGGTCGCCACCTGCAACCACTGGCACTCGCTGGCGGGGATCTGGGCCGTTCAGGCCGGCAAGCACGTGTACGTCGAGAAGCCGATCAGCCACAACGTGTTCGAAGGGCGCAAGCTCGTCGAGGCGGGCGAGAAGCATAAGAAGGTCGTCGCCGTCGGGACGCAGTGCCGGTCGATGAAGGGCATGCGCGAGGCGATGGCGTTCCTGCACTCCGGCAAGCTGGGCAAGGTGAAGCTCGCGCGGGGCTTCTGCTACAAGGGGCGCAAGAGCATCGGCCATACCCCCGAGGGGCAGGCCCCCGCGGGCGTGGACTACGACATCTGGCTGGGACCGGCGCCGGTACGGCCCTTCACCAAGAACCGCTTCCACTACAACTGGCACTGGTTCTGGGACACGGGCAACGGCGACCTCGGCAACCAGGGCGTCCACCAGGTCGACATCGCGCGCTGGGGCATCAACAAGAACGAGCACCCGGCCAGCACGGTCAGCGTCGGCGGCCGTCTCGGCTACGAGGACGACGGCGAGACGCCGAACACGCAGATCACGGTGCAGGACTACGGCGATGTCCAGCTCATCTTCGAGGTGCGCGGCCTCGAGACCGCCAAGTACATGGCGAACCAGGACAAGGGCGCCGGCGTGCTGGTCGGCGACGTTTTCGAGTGCAGCGAAGGCGTGATGGTCGTCCCGACCTACAGCAGCGCGATCGCCTACTCGCCCAAGGGCGAGCTGATCCAGCGCTTCGCGGGCGGCGAGGACTCGGCGCACTTCCGGAATTTCATCGACGCGGTCAAGGCCGGCAAGCCCGAGACCCTGAACGCGCCGGCGATCGAGGGCCACTATTCGGCGGCCGCGTGCCACCTCTCGAACATCTCGCACCGGGTGGGCGAGCCCAAGCCGCTATCGACCGAGGATCCGTTCGGCAAGCACGAGGCGGCCAACGAGACGTACCGCCGCTTTCGCGACCATCTCAAGGACAACGGGGTGGATCTCGAGAAGGCGACCTTCACGATGGGCAAGGAGATCAAGTTCGACTCGAAGTCCGAGACGATCTCCGGCAACGCGGAGGCTTCGAAGCTGCTGACGCGCGAGTATCGCAAGCCGTACGTCGTGCCGGACAGCGTCTAGCGTCCGCGCGCCGGGAAAGCGGGGGTCTGGAGCGGGCTCGGGGAAGTCCAGGGAGATCCATCTCATGTCTCGTCTGAACCGCCGGTCTTTCATCGGTCGGTCGCTTCGCGCCGGCGCCGCCCTGGGGGCCGCCTCGGCGCTCCCCGACCTGGCTTCGGCCCGGGCCGCGGGGGCGAACGACCGGCTGCGCGTCGCGCTGCTCGGCGTGAAAGGCCAGGGCCGCGTGCACGCCGGCAAATGGTCCGACATGAAGGACGCCGAGGTTGCGGTGGTCTGCGACGCGGACTCCAACATCATCGGCGACGCCATGAGCGTCGTCGAGAAGAAGACCGGCCACAAGCCCGTGTTCGTCCAGGACCTGCGCAAGGTCATGGAGGACCAGTCGATCGACGCCGTCTCGATCGCGATGCCGAACCACTGGCACGTGCTGGCCTCGATCTGGGCGATCCAGTCGGGGAAGGACGTCTATGTCGAGAAGCCGCTGGGCCACAACGTCTGGGAGCAGCGCAAGCTGGTCGACGCCTCCCGGAAGCACGACAAGATCGTCCAGATGGGCAACTATCCGCGGTCGCTGCAGAGCCACCGGACCGCGATCGACTACCTGCGCTCCGGGAAACTGGGCAAGGTGAAGGTCGCGCACGGCATCTGCTACGGCAACCGCAGCTCGATCCGCAAGCTGCCGGATGCCCCGGTCCCCGCGGGGGTCGACTACAACCTTTGGCAGGGGCCCGCCGCCGAGCATCCGTTCAATCCGAACCGCTTCCACTACAACTGGCACTGGAACTTCGAGTACGGCGGCGGCGAGATCGCCAACAACGGCGTGTATTACCTCGACATCGCCCGCTGGGGACTCGGCAAGACCGAGCACCCGAAGCGGGCGATGAGCCTGGGCGGGCGCCTCGGCTACGAGGACGACGGCAACACGCCCAACACGCAGATCGGCGTGATCGACTACGGCGACGTCCAGATCATCCAGGAGATCCGGGGGCTCCCCAGCGACAAGTACATGAACGTGGCCAGCGGCAACGTCTTCCACTGCGAGGACGGCTATATGGTCATCGGCGGCGCGACCATCGCCGCCTTCTCGCCCAAGGGCGAGGTGCTCCAGAAGTTCTCCGGCAGCGGCGAGCACTTCCGCAACTTCGCCGATGCCGTCAAGGCCCGCAACCGGGGCCTGCTGAACTCCGAGGTGCTGGAAGGGCACCTCTCGACCGTGCTCTGCCATCTCCCCAACGTCTCGCACCGGTTGGGGGAGACGAAGCTCGTGAGCGGTGACGCGCCGTTCGAGCGCAGCGACGGCGGGAACGACGCGTGGAGCCGCATGGCCGCGCACCTCAAGGAGGACGGCATCGACCCCGCCAAGGCGCCCCTGCGCGTCGGAAGGACGCTGAATTTCGACGGAAAGACCGAGACCGTTCCGGGCGACGAGGAGGCCAACAAGCTCCTGGCCCGCGACTATCGCAAGCCGTTTGCGGTTCCCGACACCCTTTAGGCACGGAGGATCCATGAGCAATCTCAGCCGTCGCGAATTCCTGGAGCGGTCGATGATGACCGCGGCCGCCGCGGCCCTGCCCGCCGCGCCGCTGCTCGCGAACACCGGGCCCGAGCGGCGCCCCGGCGCGAACGACATCCTGCGCATCGCCGTCTGCGGCGTGAAGGGCCGCGGCCTCGAACACGTCGGCCAGTGGTCGAAGATGAAGGACGTCCAGGTCGCCGCGATCGTCGACATCGACGAGAACGTCATCGGAAACGCGATGGACCGCGTGGAGAAGAACAGCGGCGCGAAGCCGGTATACTACCAGGACTTCCGGAAGATGCTCGAGGACAAATCGATCGACGCGGTGTCGGTCGCGACGTGCAACCATACGCACACGCTGATCTCGATCCACTCGGTGATCGCGGGCAAGAACGTCTACGTCGAGAAGCCGCTGAGCCACAACGTGTGGGAAGGCCGCAAGCTGGTCGAGGCGGCGCGGAAGTACAACAAGGTCGTCCAGCACGGGACGCAGAACCGCTCAGGCGGCGCCCAGCGGAAGGCGGCGGCCTTCATCGCCGCGGGCAAGCTGGGCCCGGTCAAGGTGTCGCGCGGCCTCTGCTACAAGCGGCGCACGTCGATCGGCAAGAAGCCGGACGCCCCGGTCCCCAAGGGCGTGGATTACAATCTGTGGCTGGGACCCGCGGCCGAGCGGCCCTTCAACCCGAACTTCTTCCACTACAACTGGCACTGGCACTGGGACACGGGCAACGGCGACATCGGCAACCAGGGCGTGCACGAGATCGACAAGGCCCGCTGGTTCATGGGCAAGACGACGCTGCCGCTCAAGGTGACTTGCATCGGCGGCCGCTTCGGCTACGAGGACGACGGCGAGACGCCGAACACGCAGATCGTGGTCTTCGATTACGGCGACAGCCAGCTGATGTTCGAAGTGCGCGGCCTGGAGACCGAGAAGTACATGGGCGAGCAGATCGGCAACGTGGTCCACTGCAAGGAGGGCTACGTGGCGGGATACAGCGCCTTCGACCTCAACGGCAAGAAGATCCAGATGGACGTGAAGGAGGACGGCCGCGCCACCGATCACTTCCGGAACTTCATCGAGGCGGCGAAGGCCGGCAAACCGGAGCTCCTGAACGCGGACGTGCTGGAAGGCCACCTGTCCGCGTCGCTCTGCCACCTGGCCAACATCTCGTACCGCCTGGGCGAGCTGCGTCCGATCACGAAGGACGATCCGTTCACGTGCGAGGAGGGCAACGAGGCCTTCAACCGCACGCGGAAGCATCTGACGGAGAACGGCGTCGACCTCTCGAAGACGCAGCTCAAGGTCGGCCGGACCCTGTCGTTCGATCCGAAGGCGGAGAAGTTCGTGAATGATGCGGAGGCGGACAAGCTGCTGACCCGCGAATACCGGAAACCGTTCGTGGTGCCTGAGAACCCGTAATCGAGAGCCGATGATGCGAACCCTGAGCCTCGTTCTGCTGTCGTTCCTCGCCGTCTCCGCGGAGCCGGCGCAGGAGAAGATCAGCGTCAGCGTGGCGGCCTTCGAGAAGGACCGGCGCTGGGTGCTGGTCGAGTTCGATGCGAAGGGGAAGAGCCTGCCCGGCGACTACATCGTCGACGAGAAGGGCGCCGGGATCGAAGGTCAGAGCACGCCGAAGGGCGTCGCCTGGCTGGTCCCCTATATCCCCGCGGGTCAGAAGCTGCGGTTCAGCATCGAGAAGCCCCACCCGCGGCCGGCTCCGGGAACCGACTGGAAGGAACTGCAGCCCGGCGTCTGGTCGCTTCAGTCGGGCGGCAGGGAGATCACCCGTTACAACGTCGGCGCGCTGGCGGAAAAGCATAAGAAACCGTTCTTCTATCCCCTGGTGGGCCACGGCGTGAACCTGCTGCGTGGCTGGCCCATGGACCCGCATCCCGGCGAGCCCACCGACCATCCGCATCACACCGGCATGTATTTCGCGTTCGGCGAGGTCAACGGGAAGGAATACTGGTCGAAGCTGCCGCTCGCGTCGAAGAAGTTCGAGAAGGACAGCGGGCCGGTGTTCTCCGCGATCCGTGCCGAGAACGCATGGGGGGAGGACCTGAACGAGTCCGACGACGTCCGCATCATGACCAACAGCGACGGCGACACCGTCGTCGATTGGTCGATCACGCTGACCGCCGCCAACGGCCCGGTCACGTTCGCCAAGGATCTCAAGATGGCCAAGGAGGGCGCCTTCGTATGCCGCCTGGTGAAGGAGTTGAGCTTCGCCAAGGGGGACGCGCCGGAGATGATCCTCGACGCGAAGGGCAACAAGGGCGAGAAGCTCGCCCGCGAGAATGCCGCGCCCTGGGTGGACTACACCGGAGAGGTCGAGGGGAAGAAGGTCGGCATCGCCATCATGAACCATCCCACGAGCTTCCGCTATCCTTCGGACTGGCACGTCCGCGCGTACGGCCTCTTCGCGGCGAACCCCTGGATCATCAAGGGAGAGAACACGCTGCAGAAGGGCGAGTCGCTGACGCTGAAGTGGCGCGTCTACATCCACGCGGGCGACTCGGTCGCGGGCAGGGTCGCCGACGTCTTCGCCGGCTACGCGAACGTGCAGGCCGACTAGAAGCGGACCGTGAGGCCGAGTTCCAGCATGAAGGTGTAGAGCAGGTCGGGGTCGATG
>DASQOM010000019.1:0-16745 GCA_035644495.1 Planctomycetota bacterium
CCGTGTCGAAGAAGCAGCCCGGGCAGTCGAGGTCCGTGCCGGTCGAGGAGATCGACAGGTGGCGGGACCCGGCTGCAGCGAGGATGTTCGAGAAGCGCGCCGCACGCAGGCGCTCGATGGTCGCCGTCGCCGTCAGGTTCAGGCCGGCCGCGTCGCCGAAGCTGAAGTTCAGTCCGTAGATGTTCACCTGGCCGTTGACCGTCGCCGTGAAGGTCCCGGCGGCGCCGCTGCGCGTCAGCGTCGGCGTCCCCGATGCGTTCGAGAGGGACGTGAAGCGCCCGTCCGTCCCGTTCACCAGGAAGGTCCGGGCGGAGGCGACCGCGAGCGTGGCGGGGCCGACGAGATCCAGGTCGGCCGTGCCCGCGCCGCCGGCGCCGTTCCCGACCGAGACGCCGAGGCTCGCCGTCATCGTGATCGGCGCGGAGATGCCCAGCGTGGTCAGGACCCCCTGGTTGATCAGGAAGTTGTTCGCGGCCGTGAAGCTCCGGGCGGCGCTGACGACGCTCGCCGCGGCGCCGTCGACAACCAGGTTGTAGAAGGTCAACGAGGCCGACGTGCCGCCGATCGTCCCGGTCCCCGTCATCGTCACCGTGGAGTTCGCGTGCGTGAAGGTGCCGTTGCTGATGAAGCTCTGTCCCACGGTCATGCCGTTCGCATATGACGTGAAGCTCGAAGTCGCTCCCTGGATCGTGAAGGTGCCGTCCACCCGCAGGACGCTGGCGTTCTGCTGGGTGGCGAGGGCCCCGCCGTTGTTGTCGATCGTCAGGTTGAAGTACGGGATCTGGACGCTGTTGTTCTGGGTGTAGACGATCTGGCCGATCGCCTGCCCCGCATACACCACCGTCCCGGTTGCGGGAACGAAGTTGCTGCCGAACGGATCGGGGCCGGCCGCGATGATGTTCTCGAGCCTCAGAATGTTTCCGCCACCGGTCGCGAACACGACCGGGTTCTGCGGGTCGAACACATCCTGCACGGTCAGCTTCGCATTCGCGTCGATCAGGAGTTGGCCGTTCACGGTGAAGTCCGCGTTGGGGTTGTTCAGAACGGTGACGCCGGTCGGATTGCCGACGCGCAGGGCGTCGAGGTCGAAGTACTGGCTCGCCGTCGTCGCGCGGATCTGGAACGTCTGGGGCGCCGTCCCGTTCATGTAGATCGTCGCGAACGGGCCGGTCACGCCCGACGTGACCTGCGAGATGGAGCCGAGATCGACGTTGCCGCGCACCTGCAGGGTTCCGGCGCCGGTGAAGTCGAGCTGCGACTGTGTGTTCGAGCCCGAGAGGATGCTGCCGAAGATATCGATCGTGACCGCGGCGACCTGGAACTGGCAACGCGTGAGCAGAAGGTTGTTCAGAACCGTGAAGGCCGCCGTGGTGGTGATGATGTCGGCGTCGACCTGGTTGCCGCCCGTGTCCGTCTGGATCGCGAGGTTCCAGAAGGAATACGGGCCGCCATTGGTGAGCTGGAAGGTCTGGTTCTGGGTGACCTCGATGCGGACCATGCCGTGACCCGCGCGGAGGGCGAAGCCGAAGTCGGACGCATCCGCGGGCGGCAACTGGGTGCCCTGCAGGACGAGCGTGCCGTCCTGCGCGCCGGCGTCGATATCGAACGCGATCGTGCAGTCGGGGTCGAAGCGCTGGGTGAACGTCAGCGTCGCGCCGCTCCCGATGCCGAGCGTGTCGGCGGCGGCATTGCCGATCACCGCCGGCTCCTGGATGACGGTGGTGGTATTGGCGTCGCAGGTGAAGCTGCCCAGGATGATGAACCCGGTGGCGATGTTGTTGTTGGGCGCGTAGGTGACGATGCCGCCCGTGTTCGAGATCCGGAGATTCTCGAAGCTGATGCTCGCGGCGCCGTTGTTCGACACGGTGAACGTCTGGGCGGTCGTCCCGTCCATGACGACCGTCGACCCGGTCCCCGCAGTGAAGACTCCGGCCTGGGTCCAGTTGCCGGCGACCCGGACGACATCGGTGTTCGACCGCATCGCGAGGACGCCGTTGCCGTTGATGACGATGCTGCCGTTGACGTCGAGGGTGCTGGCGGCGCCGGCGGCGGCGCCCAGCTGGAGGTCGCCGTCGCTGAGCGTCAGCGTGCCGTTCACCGTCACGGTCTTTCCGGACGCCACGCCGTATCCCGTGTTCGTGGCGTTCAGGGTGAAGTTGCCGAGGGTGATCGAATCGTTGATCAGCGTCGAATTGCCGAGGGCTCCTCCCGCCACGGTGAGAAGCGCGGTCCCCGTGGTGAGGACCGTGCCGGTGCCGTCGAGGATCGGGGAGATGCTTCCATTGACGGCGAGGGTCAGCCCGGTGTTGATCGTGACGGTGGCGCCGGCCTGGACCTGGAGCTGGTTGACCGCCGTGCTGGCCGTGACGACGGGCTTGTTGGCGACGTTGGGGATGATGGCGCGATCGCCGCTTCCGGGAGCGCCTGCGGGAGACCAGTTGGTGCCGGTGCTCCACGTGGTGTTGGTGGCGCCGGTCCACGTCTTGTCGACGGCCCAGCAAAGAGAGGCCGAGAGGAGGGTGACGGCGGCGACGGCGGCCGCCGGAAGGATGCGCCGGACATTCACTTTGGAACCACTTCCCCTGCTGCAAGGACCACCCTATTGTATCGCCCAATCGCGCCGGGTACTGCAGAAAAAATGGGTTTCGCGGTTCCTCCGGACCGGGGGGTTCCCCCGTCCGGGAACCCCTCCCGCCCTTCTTCGCCCTCCCCCTTCAGCCGCGCTCCCGTTTCGTCCGATAATCCTGATGGGCGGGCGTGCCCCCGCCCGGGAGGTCCGGTGTTCCTCAAACGGATGGTTCGCTCCGTCGTCCGCAACTGGCCCGTCGCCGCCGCCGCGTGCGGCGCCGTCTTCCTCGCCGGCCTTTTCGTCATCCCCCGCCCCATCTCCTATACCGCGAAGGCCCGGCTCGTCCCCGTCGCCGGCCACTGGTCGATCCAGCGGCTCCAGGAGTTCGCCCAGAGCGACGCCGTCCTCGACCAGGCCGCGAAATCCATCGGCGAGGAGGACGCCTCCGTCCTCCGTCCCGGCCTTTCCACCCGCGCCGAATCCGGCGCCGTGCTTCTCGCCTTCACCGCGGTCACCCGCGGCCGCGCCCTCGAGCGTGTGAATGCCGTCGGGAAAAGCGCCGAGTTCCTCTCCTCGACCTCCCGCCGGGGCGAAGCCGAGGCCGATCTGAAGCGCATCGACGACGCCCTCGCCGAGCGCCGCCGCGACCTGGACCGCATCGCCCCCCGGGAGTCGGCGGCCGACCGCGCGGCCCGCGAGCGCATCGAGGCGCTCGACAAGGCCATCGAAACCGACCGGGTCGAGATCGCCGCCTCTTCCGCCCGCCTCGACGCTCTCGGCCGGGCCCTGGAGAAGAACGAGGCGGGCCCTCCCCGACCCGTCAACACCGCGGATTCGGACCGGCTGACGGCCGACCTCGACCTGGCCCGCCGTCAGCTCGAGGAGTTGAAGACGGCGTATCCCGACGACTGGCCCCCGGTCACGCGGGCCGCGGCCCGGGTGGACGAGCTCCGCCTTCGTCGCGCGACCGCCGCCAACCGCGAGATCCTGGAAGCCCGCTTCGCTCCGGTGCGCGCGGCGATCGAGGAGCTGCGCACACTCACCGCCCGCCGGGATTCGCTCCAGCAGGCGCTCGCCCCCCGCGAGGAGGAGCTGCGCCGGCTCCGGTCGAGACCCGACGCCCCCGCCCCGTCCGCCGACGGCAGCCCCGACGCGAACGCGCGGCAGGAAGCCGTCGGCGCGTCGATCCGCGAGCTGGAATCGGCCCGGGCGCGGCTCGGGCTGGAGCGTGCCGCCGGCTTCGCCGTCCTCGAGCGCTTCGAGCCGGGCGCGTCCGCGTCACTCTCCGGCGCCTCGCTCCCCGCCCTGCTGGGCCTCGCGGTCCTCGCGGGGCTGCTGGCGGGATGGATCGCCGACCTGCTCTCCCTCACGATCCGCACCGAGCAGGACGTCCGGCGCTACGTCAATCTCCCCCTCCTGGCCGTCGTGCCCCGGGTAAAGGAGCCCGCGCAGCGGATCCTCCCCTCCGCGGGCGGCGCCGTCACCGAGGCCTTCAACACCCTGGCCGCCCTCCTCGAGGCGCGCACCAAGGAGGACGGCTCGCGCCTGTTCGCCGTCACCAGCTCCGTCCCCTCCGAGGGGAAATCCACCGTCGCCTGCAACGCCGCCGTCGCCCTCGCCCGCGCCGGCTCCCGCGTCCTCCTCGTCGACGCCGACCTGCGCCGCGGCACCCAGCACAAGCTCTTCGCCGTCTCGAACGAGCCCGGCCTCTCCGCCTATCTCCAGGGCGGGACCGACACCGTCGACTCGATGGTCTCGTCCACCGACATCGACAATCTCACGCTGATGCCGGCGGGCGCCCCGATGCAGAACCCCATCCCCTTCCTGCACGCCGAGCGTTTCCACGCGCTGCTGCGCGACCTGAGGGGCTGGTACGAGTACGTGATCCTCGACCTTCCGCCCGTGCGCAGCGCGGCCGACGCGCTGATCGTCGCGCCGCTGGCCGACGCGATCGTCCTCGTCGCCGCCGCGTCGGAGACGAGGAAGGACGACATGACGTACACCAAGCGGATGATCCGTTCCGTGAAGTCGAAGCTGTGCGGCTGCGTGCTGATGAAGTCCGGCGCGCGCACCGGCGGCTATTACTACTACCCCTCCGCCGTCCCCGCGGACGTCGCGGAGTGATGAGACATCGGAGATCGACGATGAAGACCCTCGCATGGACGGCGGCGCTGGCCCTGGCCCTCGCGGGCTGCGGCAATCCCCCCAACCAGCGCCTGCTGACGCGCACGGACACCTATCTGAAGGCCATGACCTTCGGCACCCCTTCGGGCTTCCCCCTGGATATCCCCGAGCTGGAGCGCCGATACCCCGAGCTCAAGGGCATCGTCATGTCGGCCTCGCAGTGGGTCGAGGAGTACGAGAAACTCAAGAGGGAAGCCGACGAACGCGGCACCCCCCTCTACGAATACCGGATCCCGTTCGGGGCGAACATCACCATCGAGGTGACCGGCGAGGCGGCTCTGACCCGGTCCTACGCGGTTCCGCCTTCCGGCTACGTCCATTATCCGTACCTGAGCAAGCTCAAGGTCGCGGGGCTGACGATCGACGAGCTCCGGGATTCGCTCCAGCGGGACCTGGCGGTGTACCTGAAGAAGCCGGAAGTGCTGATCCACATCAACACCACGCCGTACCAGCCGAACCAGTCGCAGCCGTTCTATCAGCAGACCTTCGGCGGCGCGGACATCGTCATCATGGGCATCGCGCAGACGCGCTTCTTCTCCAACATCGCCTTCACGGGAAACCAGACGCTGGTCAACGTCCTCGGCAACTCCGTCGTGCCCGAGAACACGGAGTGGAGGCAGATCCGCATCATCCGCCGCGACGTCAAGGACCCGCTCCGACGGAGCCGCGTGATCATCTGCGATCTCTGGGACTATTTCGCGAAGGGCGACGTGAGGCAGGACATCCCGCTCGTGCCGGGCGACGTCATCTTCGTCCCCCAGCGCTGGACCGTCGACGATCAGTTCTGGTCGGACTGGGAGTACGTCAAGCGCATCATGAACGACGTGCTCTTCCTCGACAGCTTCCGCGACCAGCTCAAGAAGGGCGGAACGCTGAGGAACTGAGCCCTCGGGCTCAGGGCTTGGGCAGGAGCTGTTTCGCGACCGGATCCTTCTCGGCGAGCTGACGCAGCCGCACCGGCTCCCCCGCGAGGGAGAGGGCATAGGACGCGGCGAGGCTGCCGTCTCCGCCCTGCTTCGCGAAAGCGACGATCATCCGCACGCGCTCCTTGTCGTCCCGGAAGACGCCGTCCAGCGACAACGACCCGGGACGCAGCCCCGCGGCGGCCGCCGCGCGGAGGGCCTTGTCGGCATTCCTCCCGTCCCCCGCGGCCATCAGCGCGACGGCGAACCAGGCCTGGGCCACCGCATCGTCGGGGGTGGCCACGACTCCGCTGCGGAACGAATCGAGGGCTCCGCGATAGTCGCCCGCGTGGAAGCGCCGGCGCCCCTCCTGCATCTCGCGGACCGCGGCGACTCCGGGGCTCCTGTCGACCGCGGGCGCCGTGGCGGGGCCGGCGACGGTCGCTTCGGCGGAGGGCATGCCGAACCAGGGATCTCGGCCGTAGTACCCGTAGCCGCCGTAGTACCCGCCCCAGCCCGAACGATATCCCGCCCAGACGGCGCCGAACCCGGGATATCCCGTGATGAATCCGGGGCGACAGCCGCCGCCATAGCCCCACCCGGAGGCCGGACTCCAGCCGTAGCCGGTCCCGGTGGCGTATCCGCTGCCATACCCCCCGCCCCAGGTGCCGTAGCCCGGATAGGCGTAGCCTCCGGTGACGCTGGTGGAATAGCCGATCGACCGACGCGGCCGCGACCCGTCCTGGGACTCGCGGGAATCCTGGGCGGCGGCCGTCGCGGCGAAGCCGGACAGCGCCAGCGCAGTGACCACGGCAATCTTCATGACCTTGCCCTCCCCTTCAATCAAGAGGTCTAGGGGTCGTCGGTCTTGGCCCGCTTCCGCTCGATCCGGTAGGGTCCGAGCCAGAGGTCGAGCTTCTTCGGTCCGCCCTGGTAATGGTAGTAGTAGACGCTTTCCTTTTTGCAGAAAAACGCGGTTTCCTCGACCCGGTACGGCTGATCCGCCAGGTCGCTCTTCAGGGAGAAGACCTCGAACTCGGTCTTGTCCCACGAGCAGGTGGGCGTGCCGGACAGGTAGTCGATGGCTTTCGGCATCTCCCGGACGCCTTCATGCTCGATCTTCACGTCGAGGCCCCGCCAGATGCGGACGTCGCTCAGGATCGCGCCCTTCATCTGGTTGTGGCCCGGGCCGGCGTTCAGTTCCTCGGTCGTGATTTCAGCGCGGAGGACCGAGTCCGCCGGGAGCGAGTCGCACTTCGCGGCGACGCCCCACACGGCGCAGACCAGGGCGAACAGGATTCTGGCTCTCATACCCTCACTTCCGATCGCAGCCCCAGGGCCTTCCGGCGCGACTTCAGCCGGGGCTCGACCTCTTCCTTCAGGAACTCCCGCACCTGCGACGCGGACCGTCCCACGTACTGCTCCGCCCGGCGGAGCGAGGCCGACCCGGCCTTCACCGACTTGAACGCAGGGTCATTAACCAGACGGTCGAGCAGGTCTCCATCTTGCGCCCCCATCTTATGACGACGGATGATCTCGTGAAGTTCCTGCCGGTCCCCTCCCGCCTTCACCGCCGCCATGAGCAGGTTCTCGGAGGCGATGTCCGGCAGCTCCCGCTCCACGTTCCCGCGGATGATCTCCGGATTCACCTGGAGGCGCGAAGCGACGTCGAGGAAGAGCTGCAGGATGGCGTCGGTCGCCAGGAAGGCCTCGGGGACCGCGATCCGCTTGCCCGCGGAATCGTCCAGGGTCCGCTCGAACCACTGCGACGCCGCCGTGAACGCCGCATTCGTGTAGAGCGTGATGACGAAGCGCGACAGCGCCGTCATCCGCTCGCTCTTCATGGGGTTGCGCTTGTAGGCCATGGCGCTGGAGCCGACCTGGTCCTTGTCGAACGGCTCCTGGATCTCCCGGAGATGCTGCAGCAGGCGCATGTCGTTGGCGAACTTGTGGGCGGTCTGTGCGATGCCGGACAGCGCGGCCATGACCTGCGAATCGACCTTGCGGGAATACGTCTGGCCGCTCACCGAATAGACGTCGGCGAAGCCCATCGCCTTCGCCACGTCGCGGTCGAGTTTCTTGACCTTGCCCTCGTTGCCGTCGAAGAGCGCCAGGAAGCTCGCCTGGGTTCCCGTCGTTCCCTTCACCCCGAGGAAGCGCAGGGAGCTCCGGAGCCGCGCCACCTCGTCGAGATCCATCAGGAGGTCGGAGAGCCAGAGGCAGGCGCGCTTGCCGACCGTGGTGAACTGGGCGGGCTGGAAGTGGGTGAACGCGACGGTCGGCGTGGCGGCATGGTTCGCCGCCAGCTTGGCCAGCGCCGCGACCACATTGACGAGCTCCCGCTCGAGGAGCGCGAGCGCGTCGCGCATGAGAACGAGGTCCGTATTGTCGACGACGTACATGCTCGTCGCGCCGAGGTGGATGATCCCCTTGGCGCGCGGGGCGGCGTCCTCGTACGTCTTGATGTGCGCCATGACGTCGTGCTTCGTCTTCTCCTCGTGGCGGCGCGCGGCCTTCAGGTCGATGTCCTCCGCGTGCCGCTCCATTTCCCGGAGATGCGCGCCGGTGATGCGCTTGAGCCCGAGGGCCTTCTCGGCCCGGGCGAGCTCGATCCAGAGACGCCTCCAGGTCCGGAACTTCTTCTCCGGGGAGAACAGGTACAGCATCTCCTTCGACGAGTACCGCTCGGCGAAGGGGCTGGTGTAGACGTTCGTCATGAGTCCTTTCCGGTGTCCACGTAGCGATTGGCGCGCTCCTCGTCCCACGCGGCGAATCGGCGGGTGATGCGCCTGAGGTTGATCAGGTTGAGGACGACATGCGCCGCCGCCGGGGCGACCAGCCCGCGGGTCCAGATCGCCAGCCCGCCCAGCCCCAGCCCGACCGCCCCGGACACGAACGGCCAGGGCAGGAAGTTCGGATTGAGCGGCCAATGGATGACGGCAAAGACGATCGTCGCCGCGACCAGGCCGAACTTCTGCTGCAGCGCGCCGCGGAACAGGTACTCCTCGGCGCAGCCCGACAGCAGCGCGATCCACACGATCTCCCAGCCCTTCTGCGCGCCGAGGATCCACCCGAATTCCGCTTCAAGCCGCCGCGGCCACCGGAACAGACGACCCAGCAGGATCGAGAGCCCGACGATCGACAGCCCGGCGCCGACGCCGATGGCCAGGTCTCGCGGCCAGGTGGCCGGCACCCACAGCTCGGTCGAGAGACCGGGTTTCTGGAAGTACAGCCAGATCCAGGACACGGCCGCCGGGAACGCGTAAAAGAACGACGCGTAGAACGGCGGAAGACGGCGCTCGAGCTTGACCCCGGGATGCAGCGGCGATTCCCGCGTGGGCGTGACCTCGACGTGCGGTTCGGTCGTACTCACGTCACCGCCGCTTCAGATGCTCGTAGGCGTCGACGATCTTCTGCACGAGGGGGTGTCGGACGATGTCGCTCTTGGACAGGTAGGCGAACGTCAGCCCCGGAATGCCTTTCAGCAGCTCCTTGACCTCGACGAGACCGCTCGGTTTCCCGGGCGGCAGGTCGATCTGGGTCACGTCGCCGGTCACCACGATCTTCGAGCTGCGTCCCATGCGGGTGAGGAACATCTTCATCTGCTCGCTGGTCGTGTTCTGGGCCTCGTCGAGGATGATGAACGCCTCGTCCAGGGTGCGCCCGCGCATATAGGCGAGCGGGCAGATCTCGATCACGTCGGCGTCGATCATCCGCTTCAGCTGGCCGAATTCGAGGAAAGTGTTGAGCGAGTCGTAGATGGGGCGCAGGTACGGATTGACCTTGGCCTGGATGTCGCCGGGCAGGAAGCCCAGTCGCTCGCCGGCCTCCACGGCCGGGCGGACGAGGACGATGCGTCGCACGGCCCCGGCTTTCATGTGCTCGACCGCCTTCGAGACGGCGAGAAAGGTCTTCCCCGTGCCGGCCGGGCCGATGGCGAAGACGATGTCGTTCTGGTCGATGTCGGTGAGGTACTTCGACTGACCATCCGATTTCGCGGCGACTTCGACGCCCGAGCGGAAGATCGCCCCCGGCGACGGGCGGGCGGCCCCTCCCTTGCCGTGCGGCTTCACGACTTCGAAAAGCGAGGCCACGTCTTCCGGTTTCGGATCATTGATGTCCTTGAGCCGGATGAATGCGGCGATGGCCTTGTCGACGGCGGCGCGGTTGCCGCGGACGTGGATGTCGCCGTTGCGGACGGTGACATCGACGCCGGTGGCCTTCTTGATTTCCTTGAGGTTGCGATCGAAGGTACCGAACAGCTTGGTGAGTTCTTCGCGTCCGTTGACCGGGATGGAGCGCTCCATGAGATCCCCTTAGAAGAGGCGGTCCAGTAGCTGCGTGCCCAGGGTGGCGACCGGGGCGGCAATGATGAAGCTGTCGACCATGTCGAGCATTCCGCCGAATTCCGGAAGGAGATGCCCGGAGTCCTTGACCCCGGCCCAGCGCTTGAACGCCGACTTGACCAGATCCCCCACCTGCGAGGCTATTGTAACGAGCAGGCAGAAGAAGAGCAATGCGGGGACCGGCATCCCGTAATACGCCGCCTTGAGCGGTGTCAGGAAGATGACGGCCAGCCCCGCGGCCGTCCCGGCGATCCCGCCGGCGATGCCGCCCTCCCAAGTCTTGTTCGGGCTCACCTGCGGCGACATGGGACGCTTCCCGATCGCCTTGCCGACCACGAACGCGGCCATGTCGGACCCCTTTCCCGCGGCCAGGAGGAAGAGGAAGTAGTAGGCCTGCTGCTGGTCCAGGCGGATCGGGAGCTCCAGCGCGTAGTCCAGGAGGGTGAGGTATCCGTACGACAGATAACTCAGCGCGGCGCCGTCGGGGTTCAGCCTGCCATAGCGGAACACCACCATGAACAGCAGGTAGAAGACCAGGCCCACCGACGCCGCCTCGCCGGCATAGCGGACCAGCAGATCGCTCCCGGTGACCCTGGCCCACGGAAAGAAGTAGACCGCCGTCGCGAGCATCGCCGCCCAGCGCGCGGTGACGATCCCTTTCACGGCGGCCATCGCGCCGAGCTCGTGGACGCAGAGCACGGAGACGAGCAGGATCAGGACGCGGACGGGGGTATTGGGCTCTCCCCGCTGGTGCAGCTGATTGCCCCAGTAGATGATCCCGCAGAGGGCGGCGACGAGAAGCGGCGCGCCGGTGACCCGGATCAGGATCTTCCGGGGGATGGCCATCAGCGGGGATCCCCCACTCTGCCCCCCTGCGGGGGGTTCAGGAGAGAGGGAGAGTCGGGAGCGATGGCGAATCCAGGATCGTTCCGCTGCCTTCCAAGACCAATCCCCCGACCTCCCGCCGTCAAAAACCGGCGAGGGAATTCGGGAATTGCTCGTCTCTCCATCTCTCCTCCGCTCACCGCCTCTCCTTCAGCCCCCCGCAGGGGGGTTGGAGGGGAACCTTGTTGGGATCTCGGGTATTGGATTGTGGATTTTCCCGGCAGGGTTCAGGCCTGGTCATTGATGTTGCCGAATCGCCGGTCGCGCTTGGAGAATTCGCGCAGGGCCTCGTGGAGGTTTTCCTTCTTGAAGTCGGGCCAGCGGACCGGCGTGACCCAGAGCTCGGTATAGGAGATCTGCCAGAGCAGGAAGTTGGAGACGCGCAAATCGCCTCCCGTCCGGATGAGCAGATCGGGATCGGGCGCGCCGGGATCATAGAGATATCCGGCGATCGCCTTCTCGTCGATCTCCTCGGGCGACCGCTTCCCCTCCTTCACCTCCTGGGCGAGGCGGCGGACCGCGTCGACGATCTCCTTCCTCGCGCCGTAGGCGAGGGCGAGGGACAGCACCATGCCGGTGTTGCGGGCGCTGAGGTCGATGGTCCTCTGGAGTTCCTGGCGGACTCCCTCGGGCAGCTCGTCGATCCGGCCGATGGAGGTGAACCGGATGTTGTTCTCCATGATCTCCTTGCGCTCCTGGACCAGGTACTGCTCCAGGAGCTTCATCAGGAAATCAACCTCGCGGAGGGGGCGCTTCCAGTTCTCGGCGCTGAAGGCGTAGAGGGTCAGACGGCCGACGCCGAGGCGGGAGCATTCGCGGGTGATCTCGCGGACGGTCTCGGCCCCGGATTCGTGGCCCAGGATGCGCTGGAGTCCCTGCTCCCTGGCCCACCGGCCGTTCCCGTCCATGATGATGGCGATATGGGCGGGGATCTTGAGGGCCGGAACTGCGATTGTCATAGCTTCTCAGCGCCGCAGAATCGTCATGTTCCGGTCTTTGCCGACCGAAACCATCGTCACTTTGACCTTAAGGTAGCGTTCGAGGAAATTCAAATAGATTTTCGCCGCCTTGGGGAGGTCCTCGTACTTGCGCACCTTGGAGATGTCCTCCTTCCAGCCCTTGAAGGTCTTGTAGACCGGCTCGCAGAGCGTCAGGACGTTCGTCTCCGTGGGCATGGTCTCCAGGGTGCTGCCGTTCTTGCGGTACGCCACCGCGAACTTGATCTCGCCCAGGCCGCTGAGGACGTCGAGCTTCGTGATTGCCACCTCGTCGATGCCGTTGATCATCACGGAATGCCGGGAGGTGACGCCGTCGAACCAGCCGCAGCGCCGCGGACGTCCGGTGGTGGCGCCGTATTCCCCGCCGATCTCGCGCAGCTTCTCCCCGAGGGAGTCGTTCAGTTCCGTCGGGAACGGCCCTTCGCCGACCCGCGTGCAGTAGGCCTTCGCGACGCCCAGGATCTTCCCGATCTTCTTGGGCGGCACCCCGGAGCCCGAGGAGATGCCGCAGGCGTCCGAATTCGAGGACGTCACGAACGGATACGTCCCGAAATCGATGTCCAGCAGGCTGCCCTGGGCCCCCTCGAAGAGGACCTTCTTGCCCTTGTCGATCGCCGCGTTGACGAGCTGGACCGCGTCGATGACATACGGCTTCAGCTTCTCCGCGTAGCCGCGGTACTCGTCGATGATGCGCTGCGGGTCGAGCTGCTCGCCGGCGTAGAGCGCCGTCAGGATCTTGTTCTTTTCCGCCGTGCAGGCGTGGACGCGCTCGGTGAAAAACGCCTCGTTGTAGAGGTCCGCCACCCGGATCCCCTTCCGCGCGGCCTTGTCCGCGTAGCAGGGTCCGATGCCGCGCTGCGTCGTCCCGATCTTGCCCTTCCCCGACGCGACCTCGGAGTACTTGTCGAGGAACTTGTGCCAGGGCATCACCACGTGGGCGCGGTCGCTCAGGAACAGCCGCCCTTCGAGCTTCAGGCCCTTTTTCCGAACCTCCTCCATCTCGTCGAGGAGCTGGATGAGGTCCACTACGACGCCGTTGGCGATCACGCAGATGCTCTTGTGCAGGATCCCGGAAGGGATCAGATGAAGCACATGCTTCTCGCCGTTCACCACCACCGTGTGGCCGGCGTTCCCGCCGCCCTGGAAGCGGACCACGATGTCGGCCTTCTCCGAAAGGATGTCGACGATCTTGCCTTTGCCCTCGTCGCCCCACTGGACGCCGACGACGCAGCTGGAGGTGTTGTTCTTCGCCATGGTCCCCTACTTTTTGGCCTCGATGTTCTTGAGGAACTGATCGAACAGATAGCTCGCGTCGTGCGGACCCGGCGACGCCTCCGGATGGTACTGCACGGAGAAGACCGGCAGCGATTTATGCCGCAGACCTTCCACGGCCCCGTCGTTCAGGTTCACGTGCGTCACCTCTCCGCCGACCGCCTCGAGCGACTTCTGCTCGACGGCGAACCCGTGGTTCTGGCTGGTGATCTCCACCTTCTTCGTGATCTCGTTCCGAATCGGGTGGTTCGCCCCGTGGTGCCCGAACTTGAGCTTGTAGGTCTTCGCCCCCAGCGCCAGTCCCAGGATCTGATGCCCCAGGCAGATGCCGAAGATCGGCTTTTCCTTCTTCAGCAGACCCTTTACGCACTCGATCGTGTAGGTCACCACTTCGGGGTCGCCCGGCCCGTTGGACAGACAGATCCCGTCGTAGTTCTGGATCTCCTTGCAGTCGACGTTCGCCGGGTACACCGTGACGTCGCAGCCCCGGTTCACCAGCGACCGGACGATATTATACTTCGCCCCGCAGTCGATCAGGGCCACTTTGTGCTTCAGGACCGGCGGCTTGGCGTTCGCGTCGTGCTTCACGAACTCCGTCCAGTGCCTCGCGCGGTCGGACGTCACGTACTTGACCAAGTCCAGCCCGCCCATCTTCGGGATCCCTTTCGCCTTGGCGACGAGCTTCGCGTCGTCCAGCTCGACCGTCGACAGCACGCCGCTCATGGACCCCGTCTGCCGCAGCTTGCGGGTCAGGGCGCGCGTGTCGATGTCGTCGATGGCCACGATGCCGTGGGTCTTGAAGTAGTCGTCGAGGGTCGCCTTGGAGCGGTGGTTGCTCGAGACCTTCGAGAACTCGCGGGCGACGAAGCCCTCGACCCAGACCTTGCCGGACTCCCAGTCCTCCTCGTTGACGCCGTAATTGCCGATGTGCGGATAGGTCATGGTGACGATCTGCCCCTTGTAGGAGGGGTCGGTCAGCACTTCCTGGTAGCCGGACATCGCGGTGTGGAAGACGACTTCGCCCGATCGTTCGCCGTCCGCGCCGAACGAGCGGCCCGTGAAGACGGTGCCGTCCTCGAGCGCCAGTTTTGCGAGCTTCATTTGTTCTGCTCTCCGTCGATCAGTTTCCCGTTCTTGTCCACCGGTCCCACGATCACGGTGGTCAGGTTCTTCAAGTCCAGGTGCTTCCTCGCCACCCGGAGCACCTCCTCCGGGGTGACGGCCGCGACCGCGCGATGGTATTGGGCCGGATAATCCTGTCCCAGCCCGAAGCGCTGCACCATGATGAGGTAGTCCGCGAGATCCTCGACCGTCTCCCAGGACGAGACGAACGAGTGCAGCAGGTAGTCCTTGGCGTCGCGGACCTCTTCCACCGTCGGGCCCGTCTTCAGGAATTCCTCCAGCTCCTTCATCACGGCTTGGAGGCCCTTGTCCTTGTCCTTTGCCTCCACGCCGAGCACGATCTGGAAGGGGCAGGCCACGAAGCCCGCTCCGCCGGTGATCGAGCCGTTCACGTCGTACGCAAGGCCCTGGAGGTCCCGCACGTTCCGCGCGAGCCGGTTCGTGAACCCGGGGCTCGACAGCAGGATCGTCTCCATCACTCGCAGCGCCGGATAATCCGGGTCCGTCCGCACGATTCCCAGATGGCCCAGGTGGATGCGGACCTGCTGCGCCTTGTAGGTGCTGATCGTCGGACGCGGCTCCTGCTGCTGCGACGCGGCCGCGGCCACGGGCGCCTGCCAAGGACCCTCCCCCTTCCAACCCTCCAGGCGCGACCGCAGCTGGCGGAGCGCCTCCGCCGGCTCGATGTCCCCCACGACGGCGACCAGCGTGTTCTCCGGCCGGAAGAGCCGGCGGTGGTAGGCTTCCACGTCGTCCGGCGTCAGGGCCTTCACGGCGTCCTTGTACCCGACCGAAGGACGGTGGAACGGATGGCCCTTATAGACCGCCTCCAGGAAAAGGCGGCGCGCGACCCGCGTGGGATCCTGGTCCAGGGATTCGATCTCGGCGAGCTGGTCCTCGCGCAGCTTCTCGAAGCGCTCCTTCGGGAACGACGGATACCGCAGCAGATCGCGGAGGAGGTTGAAGGCCACATCGGAATGCTCGGACAGCACCTTGACCGAGATGCCGTTGGCGCTCGTCGCGTACTGGCCCCCCACGAACTCGATGTCGCCCGCGATCTCGTCGCCGCTGCGGCGCCGGCCCTGGTCGTCCTCGATGCCCTCGTCCAGAAGGCTTCCGACCAGCTCGGCGAGGCCCGCCTTGTCCTCCGGCTCGAAGATCTGGCCCGCGTTGACGAGCGCCTGCATGCTGACCACCGGGACATCCGAGCGCTTTTTCGCGAGCAGCGTGAGGCCGTTCGGAAGCACCTCGCGCGCCACCTCCCCGAGGGAGGGGATCGCCTGCAGCGCTGCGGATGCGGCCGCCCGGCGCTTCGGCGGACCTTTTGGCGCCGGCGTTCCCAACGCCGCCCGCTTGGGCTTCGCCAGCCCGATGGCCACCGTGCGCCGCTCCGCCTGGAAGGTGCGCCGGGCCACTTCGAGGACCTGCTCGGGCGTGATCGCCTCGATGCGGTCCATATAGGTGCGGATGTAGTCCGGCTGCCCGAGCGCCTCGAAGTAGCCCATCCGGGACGTCAGTTCGTTCTGCGACTCCAGGTCGAACGCGAACTTGGCGCGCAGCAGGTTCTTCGCGCGGCGCAGCTCCCGTTCCTTCACCGGCTTCGTCGAGATCGCCTCCAGCTCCTGGATGACGGCCTTCCGCGCCGCCTCCGGGGAACCCTCCAGCGCGACCTCGACCTGGACGTAGAACATGCCCTCGCGTCGCCGGGAGTAGTTCGTCACCTCGACGTTCCCCTCCCCCGCAAGCTCCAGCTCCTTCACGAGCTTCGTCTTCAGTCGCGAGTTCCGGCCGTCGCCGAGGATCGTCGAGACGACGTCCAGGACGAGATCATCGTCGGTCCCGGCGGCGTCCGTGCGGAACGCCATGATGAAGCGGTCGGACGGAAGCTCCGTCTTCACCTCGACGCTGCGCTCGGCCTCCTGCGTCGGTTCCTTCCAATGGGCCTCGTCGGCGTCCTTCCCCCCCGGGATGCCCCCGAAGAACTTCTCCGCGCGCCGGAAGACCTCTTCCTTCCTGACGTCGCCGACCACGATCAGCGAGGCGTTGTTGGGTTTGTAATAGGCCTTGTAGTACTCCATCATCCGGTCGCGGGTCAGCTTCTCGACGTCCTCGCGCCAGCCGAGCACCGGATGCCGGTAGCGGCTCTTCGTGTAGACGGTCTTCTCCAGCGTCCGCTCCAGCTCGCCCCAGGGGCCGTCGAGCCAGATGTTCATCTCCTGGAGGACCGGCCCGCGCTCCAGCTCGAACTCCTTCGGGTCGAGCGTGCTCCGGCCGCAGGTGTCCGCGAGGATGTCCAGGACCTCGTCGAGGTGGCTGGAGTGGACGTGGAACCAGTAGCCGGTCATGTCGTGGGTGGTGTACGCGTTGTTCTCGCCGCCGCAGCGGTAGGTGACCAGGTCGATGTCCCCGCGCTTGTACTTCTCGCTCCCCTTGAACACCATGTGCTCGAAGAAGTGCGAGACGCCGG
>DASQOM010000020.1:0-3509 GCA_035644495.1 Planctomycetota bacterium
GCCGGGGCGAAGCACTTCGTCGCATGGGGCTTGCGCGAGGACCAGTTCATGCTGGCCACGTTGAAGGACGCCGACGGCAGCCCCTTCTATCGGGGAAAGGTGGACGGCCTCGGCGGCCCCTTGACGACGGCCGCGTACAAGGCGTTCCAGCATTCGCGAGGGCTCGCCGAAACAGGGGCGCCGAATCCAGACACGCGGCTGGAGCTTTCGCGGGCGTACATGGCGATCGACGGGACTTCGCTGCCGGCGGGAGCGAAAGTGCAGTCGCATGGCTGTGGTCAGACCCATCCTCTGCCGGAGACGGAAGGCGACTCCACCCCCAACCAGCCGAAGAACCGCCGCGTCGAGGTGTTCCTCTTCGAGGAAAAGATCGACCCGGAGCCGGAGAATCCGTGCCCGCCGAACGGGTGCTCGCAGCACGCGGAGTGGGTCAGGAAGCAGATCCTCGACGTCGATCTCGACCAACCTCCGGGCAGCGCCGTCGTCGAAGTCGTCGATGAATCCGGAAACCCGGTCGCGAACGCGAAGGTGCACCTCTCCGGGCCGCTGCCGCTGGACGCGGATGCGGTGGGCGGATCCGCGCGCTTCGGCGAGCTTGTCCCTGGCGAGTACACGGCGGCCGCCGATGCGCCGGAGCGGACGCCAGCGAACGCGACTCTGCTGGTGCCGCCAGGCGGCGAGGCCAAGGCGACGCTGGTCCTCGAGGAGGCCGTGTCCGATCTCGAAGTCGTGGTGGAGGACACGGCCGACAAGCCGAATCCGGTTGCTGGCGCGACCGTGACCAGCGATCGCGCCGGGGTGTCGCCTCAGACGACGAACGCGGAAGGAAGAGCGACGCTTCCAAGGCTCCGGCGAGGGAAGATCCGGCTGACCGCCAGCCGCGAGGGCTTCGGGACCACGAGCGTGGACACCGTGGTCGAGCCGCGCGAGCTGGAGGCTGCGGCCCGGGAAGGCGACGCGCCGAAGAGAGCCATTCCGCCCGCGCACATTCCGCTTCCGAGGCTGCCGTTCCGGCTTCAGTTGGTCGAATTCCCCGGCGACCTGACTCCGGAAGCCAAGGAGGTGACCCGGCAATGGATAGAGACCCGGATCGTGCTCCGCACGGCCAGTCCCGCGGGTGCTCCACCTCCCGCGCAGGTCGTGCCGGAGCCGACGGGCGCGCTCGAATTCCGGGAGTCCTCCTCGAGCACCTTCGTCGTCGAGCAGGTCAAACGCGAGACCCCCTTCGCCGTTCCCATCCTGTGGAAGATTCGCAACGGTCCCGTCGAATTGCGGCCCGGCGGTCCCGCCCGCAACCTCGAGTTGTCGGCGCGCGCTCGAGTGTCGATCTGGTGCGATGGAAAGGCAGGGCCGCTGCTCGACGACAAGAAGGCGAAGCAGGGGCTCGTCCGCATCAACCGCGATGCCTTCAAGAACGTGCGGGGGCTGGACGACATCTCCTTCGTGCAGACCGTCCAGATGAAGAGCGTGAGCGACGACGCCGAGTTCGATTTCGCCTTCCTCCCCTTCACTCCCAAGCAGAGGCTCGAATTCCTCAAGGACGCAATCGCGTTCCTCCACTCGCTAAAGATCCAGGTCTGCGCCGGATTCGAGATCGTCACCGCGGGCGAAGCCGAGCACCAGAAGAAACGGCGGAAGCAGGCTGCGGAGTTTGCAGACTTCCTCGGGAAGACGTCCGACTTCGCGCCGGCCGCGAAGAAGCTCGTCGACTTCTTCGACAACCAGGGTCTCGACATCGACGGCATCTGCTACGACCTGGAGATCGATGGACCTCAGCTCAAGACCTTCCGCGCCAACAATGCCAGGCTGAGGGACTACTTCTTCGCGGTGGCCGACAAGCTCGCCGAGAAGGGTCGCTTCCTTTCGTATGCGACGGGCCAGGTGCCCGACAACGTCGGGCTGCTCATCGACCAGCCGTTCACGCTGGCCAGACACCCCAACATCGTCGTCCGGCCCATGGCCTACCCGGGTCCGCGGGAGCGGACGGTCAAGGCGGCGCTGGCCACCGACGGCCTTCATCCTTCCCAGATCCAGGTCGGCGTCGGAACCGATCAGGCGAACAAGTTCGAGGTCACGATCGAGCAGTTCGACGCGGAGTGCGAGGCGCTCTACCGCAAGAATCGCGTCGGAGTCGTCCACTGGCACCTCGCCAGCCGGGCGCGCCTGGACTCGACCAACGGCCACAACGACAAGCTCAACCCGGGCGAGGATCCGCCCGGAACGCTGGGACAGCCTCTCCAGGCGCCGCTGGGACCGCAACGAGTCCAGGCTTTCGCCGACGGCAAGAAGGCCATCGAGGAGGAGAAGCCCGAGGAGCCGCGCAAGAATGCCGTCCGCTTCAAGATCAACACGCCGACGCCGGAGACCCGGCTCCACGTCCTCGAAGGAGAGACTGAGGTGGCGACGCTCGCGCCGGCGGGCGGCGGCTTCGACCTGAAGGATCTCGACGTTACCAAGGAGTTCCGGCTCGAGCTGCGCGGTCCCGGGCGCGGCCTGCTCGCCACCTGGAAACTGAAGCCGGGGTCGTTCCAGGAGGCCACGGAGAGCAACGATTCCGCCGTGCTGTCGGACGCGCTGCAGAGGATCGCCTGATGGCCGATACGCTGCGAGTCACCGTTGCGCGGCGCGATGGCAAGCGATTCCCGGCCGCGCGCGTCGCGCTCGACCCCCTCGATTCGACCGCGCCGCCCAGCTTCCGGAAGGCCGACGACGCGGGTCAGGTCCTCTTTCCCTTGTCGACAGACGCGAACTTCCGGCTCACCGTCATCCACCCGCAGGCCGGCGCGAGCACCTCGTCCCCGGCCTGGGAGCGAAACGATACGGCGTTCTGGCCGATCTCGGTGGTGTGCGGCTACAGCGCCGCTTCGCACGGGATGGTGATGCAGAGGCACGAACCTCAGCTGACCTACTTCTCCGCGGCCGAGGCAGGCCCCGGAGGTCTTCTCGACCTCGAGTTCCGCCTCTTTCGCGTGCGCCGGATCGACGGCATCGCGAGAAAAGTGATGACGACCGTCGGCCGCCCCTATCCTCGCGTGCCTGCCGGCCGCCGGCCGGCCGATCTTCCCTTCACATACTCGACGGTCCCGCTGCTCGACGGCAACGGCGCGCTGGACAACATCGCCATGCCGCATCCTGCGGTGGAGGCGCGTGACGCTTCGCTCTTCGAGGTCGCCGCGCGCAAGGACGGCGCCGACAAGGAGGAAAACCCGTTCGCTCCGAAATGCGTCGGAGCCTGGATCCCTCGCGAGGTGCTGCGAGGCACCACCATCCCGCCCTCCGTCCTGATCTACTTCCGGCCCCAGGCCAACCAGGATTTCGCCGGCCAGCCGTCGAACTACCCGCCGCCGGTACCGGGCACGGTCACGCGCCAGAACTTCCAGCTGAACCGGTCCGACCCGGAGCCTTACTCGAAGGGGCAATACCACTTCGATTTCTTCTTCTTCCGGACGTTCGGTTTCGTCGCCGATCCCTGGAACCCGGCCGCGTTCTACGCGATGGGATTTCCCGAG
>DASQOM010000021.1:0-19408 GCA_035644495.1 Planctomycetota bacterium
CGTCCCAACGCCCCCGCGGCCAAGGGCCCTGCGGCCGGCGGCGACACCATCAAGGTCAGCAACGTGTCCTATCCGACGGGCGTCGACAAGACCCGCTTCCGCGAGCGCATGAAGTTCCTCCAGGAACAGGAAGCGGAGTTCGAGAAGGAGCACGCCTCGGACGAAGTCACGAAGCACAAGAACGCCTACGAGAAGGCCGACCGCCTCATGCACACCCCGTTGCTCGACGCCTTCGACCTCTCGAAGGAGAAGCCCGAGCTGACGAAGTCCTACGGCGAGGAGAAGTTCGGACGCAGCTGCATGCTGGCCCGGCGCCTCGTCGAGCGCGGCGTCGCCTTCGTCGAGATCGGCCTCGGCGGCTGGGACACCCACCAGGACAACTTCAACAAGGTCGGCAACAACTGCAAGCAGCTCGACCCCGGCCTGGGCACCCTGATCCGCGACCTGTACGAGAAGCGGATGCTCGACAAGACCCTGGTCGTCTGCATGGGCGAGTTCGGCCGCACGCCGAAGATCAACGCCAACAACGGCCGCGACCACTATCCGCGCGCCTGGAGCGCCATGATCGCCGGCGGCGGCATCCAGGGCGGCCGGATCATCGGCTCGACGGACAAGGACGGCGTCGAGGTCAAGGAGCGCCCGGTGACGGTCCCCGACCTCTTCGCGACGGTGTACTCGGCGGTGGGCGTCGACCCGAAGAAGAAGAACGTGTCGCCCCTGGGCCGGCCGATCGCGCTGTCGGACAACGGCGTGGCCGTCAAGGAACTGCTCGGCTAAAAAGGCAATCCTTCCACTAACAGGGTGGCGGGCCGGCACGGAGGGCCCGCCACCCTGTTCTTTTTTTCATTTTGGGGAAAACCCGGACCCCAGCCCTCGGTTTGTCGACAATTTTCGTCACGCCCCGCGAAATTCGCTCACATTTGCAGGCACGCGACTTGCTGCACCACGCATCATCTCCGTGGCGTGCCGGCTGGGCTGCGGCGGCGTAGATCTGAGTTTTATTTTCAGATCCCGAACCTGAGCGCCGTGTGTAGCGGCCCAGCCGGCATCTGTTAATCCGGTGGACCGTATGGACGCCCTGGCGGTCCGACGCTTCCCCGCGAGCCCCCCGCTCGGCTGCGGCGCCCAGCTGGTGCTGGCCCTGCTCCTCGGAGGGGCGATGCTGGCGACCCTCCTCCTGACCCCCTTCCTGCCCTGCCCGGGAAATTGCGGCCCCTCCGAGCAGCTCCTGGGCTATACCCGGCTGCCCGGAGTGCGCCCCGAGGAAGCGGAACGCCTGCTGGCCTGGGGAAACTCCTTCCCGTGCTCCGCGTGCCGGATGCGGCGGCATGTGTCGCTGCTTCAGGCTCTCTTCACGGGGTGTGACTGAGCCCCATGAAGGTGGTCGCCGCGATCGTCCGGCAGATCCCCGGCCTGCTGCTGGCCGCCCTGCTGCTGATCGTGTTCTTCGCCGTCCCCCTCATGGCCTGTCCCCTGGGCTGCGGCGCTCCCCTGTTCTCCCGGTTCGAGCGCACGGGTCTCCCGGACCGCGTCCGGGTCCTCTGCCGGGGGATGGACTCTTCGTGGGGAGGCTCCCTGCGCTGCCCGGGGTGCCATCAGACCTGGACCCAGGCGTGGTATGGCAGACCGAAAGCCTTCTGGAGCGAGGACTAGGCGACCGAGAACACCTTCCGCCAGATTTCTCGGCCGATGCGGACCACGATGGCGAGCGGGTTGCCGGTTTCATGGAACACCGGAGCCGTCAGGGGGACGAAGGGCCCGTGGACCTTGCCCCCGACGACGAGGAACTGATCCTCCCCGTCCTGCGCGACATAGACCGGCGTCCGCCCGTCCGGCGCCAGCTGCAGCTGCTCGACGCCCGAATGCCACGCCCCGGGACGTCCGTCCGCAACGATCCGCACCTTGCCGTCCTGGCTCTCGGAGTACGCCATGCAGGCGCCGTCGGAGCTGATGACCAGGTGATTGGGCCGCGGGCCGCCCTTATAGAGCTCCTTCCCGTTGTGCACCAGCGTCGCCGTCTTCCCCTGCAGCAGCGCGTACGCCAGCCCCGCCTTCTCCCCCACCGCGATGCGGTACGCGTAGTCGCAGGGCTCGGACTCGGTCGTCCCGACGACGACGAACCCCTTGTCCCCTCGGCGCGCGGCATACGCCACCGTCTTGGCGTCGTGGCTGAACACCGGGGGGCCGACTTCGTCGTAGGCCGCGCCCGGCTGGTCGTTCACCGCGACCGCCCACTTCTGGTCGATGCCGACGCGCCCGATGAGCGTGCGGCTGTCTCCGCTGAACGCGGGCTTGACACAGCGGCTGAACGGGCGGCCGGGCGTCCGGTCGACGATATAGCGCTCGCCCTCCCGCTCGCTGGCGACGTAGGCCAGGCGGCGGCTGTCGGGGCTGAACACCAGGTCGCGCACATCGAGGGAGGACGGGCCGCGGTTCGCGTCGACGACCACCGCGCGTTCGATCTTGCCGGCATCGCCGACGATATAGGCGAGGCGGCCGCCGTCGGGACTCCAGCGCAGCTCGGCCACGTCGCCGTAGGGCCCGATCGGCTCGCCGCCCACGATGACGCCGTACTGGTCGGCGTCGTAGGCCATATACGCAAAGACGCCGCGGGCGCTGAAGCCGGCAGGCTCGACGGTCTGGAAGGCGGGGCCGGGCAGGTCGCCCAGGACGACGCGGGTCTTGGGATAGCTGTCGCCTTCCTCGCGGACGGTCTGGGTGTAGGCATAGCCGCTGCCGTCGGGGCTGACGTAGGGGCGTCCCGCGCCGAGCTGGGCCTTTTTCTCGTGGTTGACGACGATCCAGTGGACGTCCTCGGAGGCGATATAGGCCCACCGCCGGCCGTCGTCGCTGCAAGCGAAGGCGCCGACTTTGTCGTAGAGGGAGCCGCGATTCTCGTTGGCCATGGCGAGCTGTCGGAAGGCGGGCTCCGCGTCGGGGTCGTCCTCGGGCGGATCGAGCGGGACGGCGGCGCCGTAGAGGACGAGGTTGAGGGCGGGACTGACCAGCGGAGGGGTGTCCTGGAGGGTGAGCAGTCCCTCGAGGAGGGTGCTCAGGCGCTGCTCGGTGAACTCGACTCTGGCCGGCATCAGGCCGGATTATACCTTGGCACCCCTTCCCCGCTACGTATACTAGCTGGACCGCCGGCACATCTGCGGCGCAGCTTTGTCGGCACCTTAGGAGGTGGACACCCGTGAAGAAGACCCTGACGATGGCCGCGCTGTCCCTGCTGACCCTGGCCGCGACACCCGCCCCCGACTCCGACTGGAGCCAGTGGCGCGGGCCGAAGCGCGACGGCCTGTCGCCCGACACGGGCCTGCTCAAAGCCTGGCCCGCCGGCGGCCCGCCGCTCGTCTGGAAGACCACCGGCATCGGCGGCGGCTTCTCCAGCGTCTCCGTCCACGGCGACAAGCTCTTCACGATGGGCGAGTCCGGCAATGCCTTCCACGTGCTGGCGCTCAACGTCGCCGACGGCAAGATCCTCTGGAGCACGAAGGTCGCGGACATCCCCGAGAAGCCGTCCAAGGGCGAGCGCGATTACCCCGGCCCCCGCGCCACTCCCGCGACCGACGGCACCCTCGTCTTCGCCCTCGGACCCTATGGCGACCTGGTCTGCGTCGAAGCGGCGACCGGCAAGGAGAAGTGGCGCAAGAACTTCGAGAAGGACTTCGGCGGCCGCATGATGTCCGGATGGATGTACTCCGAGTCGCCGCTGCTGGACGGCGACCACGTCGTCTGCACCCCCGGCGGCTCGAAGGGCACCGTCATCGCGCTCGCGAAAGAGACCGGCGCCACCGTCTGGCAGAGCGCCGGGATGGGCGACGCGGCCGCCTACTCGTCCCTGGTCCCGGTCGAGATCGGCGGCAAAAAGCAGTACCTGATCCTGACCGCCGCGAACGTCGCCGGCATCCAGGCGAGCGACGGCAAGGTCCTCTGGAAGATCGACCGCAATGGCAAGACGGCGGTCATCCCCGACCCGGTCTATAAGGACGGCATCGTGTTCGTGGCCTCCGGCTACGGCGTCGGCTGCAACGCGTTCAAGGTCACGGCGACGGGCGACGAGTTCAAGGTCGAGGAGATCTACAACAGCACCAAGGTCATGAATCACCACGGCGGCCTGCTGCTGGTCGGCGATCATCTGTACGAGCTCGACGACCAGAACAAGCTCAAGTGCGTCGAGCTCAAGACCGGCAACATCGTCTGGGAGGACAAAAGCGTCGGCAAGGGCTCGATCGCCTACGCCGACGGCTACTTCGTCGTCCGCAGCGAGAAGGGCCCGGGGACCATCGCGCTCGTCGAGGCGAGCCCCACCGGCTATAAGGAGACGGGCCGCTTCGACCAGCCGGACCGCAGCAAGAAGAACTCGTGGGCGCACCCCGTCATCATCGGCGGGAAGCTCTATATCCGCGACATGGACGTGCTCCTCTGCTATGACGTGAAGGCGAAGTAGCCGCGCGATGCTGAAGATCGGCCCCCTTTCCGTCGGCCTGCCCGCCGTCCAGGCCGCGCTCTCGGGATACTCCGACCGCGCGATGCGCGTCGTCGCCCGCCGCTGGGGCGCCGAGCTCGCGATGGCCGAGGTCGTCCTCGACCAGCTCGTCCTCCTCAAGGGAAAGCTCCGCGACCGCATGCTCGAGATCGGCGCCGACGACCACCCCATCGGCGGCCAGCTCATGGGAGCCGAGCCCCCCCAGTTCGGCCGCGCCGCCGTCGAACTCGTCGATCACGGCTACGATCTGGTCGACATCAACTTCGGCTGCCCGGTCAGGAAGGTCCTGGGGCGCTGCCGCGGCGGCTACCTGCTGACGACGCCGCACGCCGCGCTCGACATCGTCAAGTCGGTGCTCGACCACGTGGGCGGCCGCCGCCCGGTCACGGTCAAGATGCGGCGCGGCTTCGACGACTCGGCCGAGAGCGAGGGCAATTTCTTCACGATCCTGGACGGCGCGTTCGACCTGGGCGTTGCCTCGGTCACGGTGCACGGCCGGACGGTGAAGCAGAAGTACATCGGGCCGTCGAACCGCGACTTCCTGGCCCGGGTGAAGCGGCACGCGGGCGACAAGGTGATCCTGGGGAGCGGCGACGTCTTCGCGCCCGAGGATGTGACCGCGATGATGGACGCGACGGGCGTGGACGGGGTCTGGATCGCGCGGGGCGCGATCGGCAACCCGTTCATCTTCCGCGAGGTGCGGGCGCGCCTCGACGGCGGTCCCCTCCCCGCGCCGCCGACGATTTCCGAGCAGCGCCAGGCGCTCCACGAGCATCTCCGTCTGACGGCCGAGGTCTACGGCGCGGAGCGCGCGGGCGTCGTCATGAGAAAGGTCTGCATCCGCTACGCCGGCCTGCACCCGCTCGACGAGCAGGTGCGTCGCGCGTTCATCGAGGCGCGGACGTCCGACGACGTCGAGGCCGCGCTGGCCCGCTGGTACGATCCCGAGACCGCCTGGCCCGAGGTGCGGCGCGTCGAGCGCGGCGCCGTCGCGGCCCTGGCCGAATAGGAGACGCCCATGCGCACGCTGCTCGCCGCCCTGCTGATCCCCCTGCTCCTGACGGCCGCCGCGCCCGAGGGCAGGAAGCTCGTCCTCATCGCCGGCAAGCAGAGTCACGGCCCGGGCGACCACGAGTTCCGGGCGGGCTCGATGCTCCTCCAGAAGTGCCTCGCGAAGACGCCCGGTCTCGAGGTCGTCGTGGTCCCGAACGGCTGGCCGACGGACCCGAAGGTCTTCGACGGCGCCACGGCCGTCGTCCTCTATGCCGACGGCGGCGGCGGCCACCCCTTCCTCCAGGCGGACCATCTCCAGGTGATCGGCGACCTCGCCAGGAAGGGCGTCGGCATCGGCGCGATGCACTACGGCGTCGAGATCCTCAAGGACAAAGGAGGACCGGAGCTCACCGAGTGGATCGGCGGGTACTACGAGAGCGCGTACTCGTGCAATCCGATGTGGTCGCCCGACTACCAGAAGTTCCCGGAGCATCCGGTCGCGCGCGGCGTCAAGCCGTTCAGCACGCAGGACGAGTGGTATATGTCGATCCGCTTCCGTCCCGGGATGAAGGACGTCACCTCCCTGCTGGTGGCCAAGCCCTCGGACCAGGTCCGCAAGGGCCCTTATGTCTATCCGAAAGGCCCGTACGAGCACGTCGTGGCGGCAAGCGGCCAGGACGAGACGATGATGTGGTGCACGGAGCGGGCCGACGGCGGCCGCGGCTTCGGCTTCACGGGCGGCCACCGCCACAAGAACTGGGGCAACGACAGCCAGCGCAAGATCGTGCTGAACGCGCTGGTCTGGCTGTGCAAGATCGACGTCCCCGAGGGCGGCGTGGAATCGTCCGTCACGGACGAGGACCTGGCGGCGAACCTGGACCCCAAGAAGAAGTAGCGCGCTCCGGGAATGAAAAGGGCTCCGACGTCGACCGGAGTCCGGAGCGATCGCGGCGTCGCCGCGCTCCACTCGCCAGGTCGCTGGATCCTGCCCGAAGGCCTCCCTGAATCCAGGAGAGCGTCCCCTCAAAACCACCCGACTTGTCCCGCGGCCCCGTTTCACCCGATGACCCATAATAAATACAGCCTTGGAGGCTCTATATTCGGGCAATGAACGCCGCCGGCGGAACCGCCCGGTATAATTAAAACGCCGTAAGTAGAAGGCGTGCCGACCGGGCATTAGGGAGGTTGGTGCGGTGATGTTGGCGCACTTTCGGCGCAGCCGCCCGGGGAGCGCCCCGTGCTGAAACGGGCGCAATGGCACGACCTGGCCCGGAAGCTCGACTGGGACTTCACCTACGTCGACCCGAAGGACGTCTTTCCCCAAGCCATCTCCGGCCGCCCTTGGCTCCCCCACTCCGAATGGAAGGACTGGGACGAGCCCTACCGCACGTCGTTCGCGGAATACGTCGCCACCCAGCATGCCAAAGAGGAGTCCGTCCAGTCGGTGCGGAAGGCCGTCGGCCGCGTCGAGGACTTCCAGAAGCTCGACCCCTCCTGGCTGAACGGCCTCAAGCTGCACTCGGCGACGCTGCCGCTGGCGGAGTTCGCGGCGGTGATCGGCAACCTGCGGGCGGCCCGCTTCGGCCGCGACAGCGCCTGGCGCAACACCGCGACGTTCGGGGCGCTGGACGAGGTCCGCCACACGCAGATCCCGCTGCTGCTGATGCACGACCTCGTGAAGTGGAACCCCCAGTTCGACTGGACCCACAAGTTCTTCCACACGAACAACTGGGTGGCCATCGCCGGCCGGCACCTTATTGACGAGCTCCTGCTGGGCGGCAACCCCATCGAGTTCGCCGTCGCGACCAATTTCGTGTTCGAGACCGGGTTCACCAACCTTCAGTTCGTGGGCCTCGCCTCGCTCGCCCACGCTGCCGGCGACCGCATGTTCGAGAAGATGGTGCAGAGCATCCAGACCGACGAGGCACGGCATTCCCAGATCGGCCCCGCAGTCCTCCGCACCCTCGTGAAGCACGACCCCGAATACGCCCAGTACCTCCTCGACAAGTGGTTCTGGCGCACCTGGCTCTTCTTCGCCGTCGTCACCGGCTTCAGCATGGACTACCTGACGCCCCTGAAGCACCGCACCCAGTCCTTCAAGGAGTTCATGCAGGAGTGGGTCCTGGACCAGTTCCAGCGCACGCTCGTCGAGTTCGGCCTTCGCAAGCCCTGGTACTGGGACCAGTTCCTCGGCGCCCTCGACTACTACCACCATATGGTCTACGCGAGCGCGTACACGTACCGCGCGACCGTGTGGTTCGACTTCGCCCTGCCCGGCCCCGAGGAGCGCGAGTGGCTGCGCTCCAAGTATGCCGACAGCTGGCCCCAGCTGGATCCGGTCTGGGAGCGCGTCAGCGACCGCTGGCGCAAAAGCGGCCCGGGGGTCGAGTGGTACACCCACGGCGCGACGCCCGTGACCTTCTGCGACCTCTGCCAGCTCGTCCTTTGCGGAGGCACGCCGGCCCGCAATACGGCGCAGGTCGTGGAGCACGGCGGCAGGAAGTACATCTTCTGCTCGGAACCCTGCCGCTGGATCTTCCTGAAGGAGCCGGAGCGCTATGCCTCGCATCAGGACGTCGTCAAGCGCATCCTGGCCGGCGAGGCGCCGGCGAACCTGATCGAGCTGCTGACCAAATACTTCTCCCTGACCCAGGACATGTGGGGCAAGGACGTGGCCCGCGGCGATTACGCCTGGATGCGCGAGCCTGCGGCTGCGCCCGTCGTGCGATAGGAGACGATCCGAATGCTGGTTCCGCTGTACGGGTTTCTCAAGGGCGACACGATCGGCCTGATCATCCTGGCGCAGGATACCGACACGATCCGCGAAGTCGGGGCGAAACTCCAGGAGGCGGCCTGCATCCGCGTCGCCCCCGCGGCCGCCGTCGAGGTACGTCACGGCGACCAGGTGCTCGATCCGGACCGGACCGTGGCCGAACTCGGGCTCGGGGCGCTGGAGCGGGTCGACGTGATCCCGAAGGAGTCCTGATGGGTTTGCTGCGCGCGGCCGCCCTGGACGAACTGACGGCGTCGCTGACGCCCCGCATCGTCGGCGGAACGAAGGTCCTCCTGGTCCGCGTCGGCGGCACGGTGAGCGCGTTCGAAGACCGCTGCGCGCACCTGGGCCAGCCGTTGAGCGGGGGCTCCCTCGAAAACGGCACCCTGACCTGCCCCGCCCACGAGTGGCAGTATGACGCGCGGACGGGTCGCGGGGTCAATCCGCAGACGGCCTGCCTCAAGGCATTTCCCGTGACGATCCGGGAGGGACAGATCCTGCTCGACCTCGACGCGCGGCCTCCCGCCCCCGAGGATGTCGTGGGGCCGGTGCTGGAGGCCGGAGACACCGCCCGCGCGGTCGTGGAAGCGATCCGCCGCCTCAACGGGAGGGTCGAGATCATCGACCGCGGCGCCTACGTCCGCGTCCAGGTCCCCCGCCGTTGCGTCGTCACGCGGGAGGCCATCGAACGCTCGCTCGGCTACGAGTTCCATCTGCCGGGGGACCTCGAGCGCGTCATGCCCGCGTTCCAGGGGCGCTTCAGCGTCTCCGAGGACGAAGCCGTCTGGCTCTTCGAGGAGGCCCGATGAGCGCGCGGCGCACGTACTGGCACCTCGAGGGCCTGAAGCGGGCCCCGACCGACTACGAGATCACCAGCTCGCGGCTGCTCTATCATCCCACGAAGGGCTTCGAAGTCGATGTCCCGCTCGCGGAATGGTACCGGCGCCACGTGAAGAACTCGCCGTTCGTGCTGGCGGATGCCGAGCGGTTCTCGGATCCCCGCGAGACGACGTACGCCTCCTATACCCGGCTCCAGAAGGATCAGGAGCAGCAGGCCCAGGACTTCCTCGACGCGATGGAGGCGCCCGACTACGACCGGGCCCTCCCGGCCGGATGGATCACGCTGCTCTCCCGGACGCTCGCGCCGCTGCGATACCCTCTGCACGCGATGCAGATGATGGCCGCCTACGTGGGCCAGTCGGCTCCCGGGGGGAAAATCGTGATCGCCGCGCTGTTCCAGGCGGCGGACGAGATGCGCCGCGTTCAGCGGATCGCCTACCGGATGGCCCAGATCCAGCAGACCCGGCCTGCCTTCGGCCGGGACAGCCGGGAGATCTGGGAGCGCGACCCGCAGTGGCAGCCGATGCGGAAGCTCGTCGAGCGGATGCTCGTCACCTACGACTGGGCCGAGGCGCTGGTCGCGCTGAACGTCGTCCTGAAGCCGCTGTTCGACGAGCTCTTCATGGTGCAGTTCGGCGGGGTCGCCGCCCAGTCCGGGGATCCGCTGCTGGGCCGGGTTCTCCTGTCGCTCAATGCCGACTGCCTCTGGCATCGCGACTGGACGCGGACGCTCCTCAAGCTCGCGGTCGACGAGCGGCCGGAAAATCAGGGGGTCCTGCGCGGCTGGATCCGCCGCTGGCACAGCGAAGCGATTCCCGCGGTCGCCCCCTTCGGCCCCGTCTTCGAAGCGGGCGGCCCGTCCGTGGGCTCGCGCTTCGCGGGCGTCATGGCCCGCCTCCACCAGCTGTGCCGGGAATACTGGGCGTCCGCGGGACTGTCGTCGTCGACGGAGTGAGCGATCGATGAACCCCCCACGCGTCCCGGGAGCCCCGAGAGCGACGACGCCCGCGGTCCCGCACGAGCTCGCCGCTCAGATCCTCGAAGGGAGCATCAACGGGATCGTGGCGGTCGATGCCGGTCTCCGGATCACCCTCTGGAACCGGAGGATGGAGGAGATCTACGGCGTGGCGGCGATCGACGTCGTGGGCCGTCCGCTTTACGACGCCTTCCCCTTCATCGAAAGAACCGAGGGGCCGGATATCCGCCGCGCTCTGGACGGGGAGGTCCTCCGACCGGAAGGCCGGAGCTTCCCGATCCCGGCGCAAGGGCGGGCGGGCTTCTTCGAGGCCTATTATGCCCCGCTCCGGCGCGAGGACGGCTCGATCGCCGGCGCGTTCGCGGTCGTCCGCGACATCACCGAGCAGCGCCGCACCGAGGAGCGGCTGGAGGAAAGCGAAGCGCGGTTCCGGACGATGGCGGACGGGGCGCCCGTGCTGCTCTGGATGGCCGGCCGGGACGCCCTGTGCACGTTCTTCAACCAGGGCTGGCTCACCTTCACCGGCCGGACCCTCGAGGCCGAATACGGAACCGGATGGGCCGGCGGCGTCCACCCCGAAGACTTCCAGCCCTGCATGCACCTCTTCATGAACGCCTTCGTGGAGCGCCGGGACTTCCGGATGGAGTATCGGCTGCGCCGCGCCGACGGCCAGTACCGCTGGATCCTCGACACCGGCCGCCCCCGCTTCGCCTCCGACGGCAGTTTCGAGGGCTTCATCGGGTCCTGCATCGATATCACCGAACTCCGCGAGTCCTCCGCCGCGCTCGCCCGTCTTAACGACGAATTGGAGGACCGCGTCGAAATGCGGACGTCGGAGCTCAAGCATGTCAACGCGGAGCTGGAATCGTTCTCCTACTCCGTCTCGCACGACCTCCGCGCCCCGCTTCGGGCCGTCGACGGCTTCAGCAAGATCCTGATGGAGCTCCACGGCGGAAGCCTCGACGAGAACGCGAGGCATTATCTCAAGCGCATCTGCGCCTGCGCCGAGCGCATGGGGGACCTCATCGACGACCTCCTGACCCTCGCGCACTTGACCCGCGCCGTGCTCACCCCCACCCGGATCGACCTCGGCCAGATCGCCCGCGTCGTCGTCGACGACCTGCGGAAAGCCGGTCCCGACCGCCGGATCGACATCGTCATCGCCGACGGCCTGTTGGCGACGGCCGACCGGCGACTCCTCCGCATCGCGCTGGAAAACCTGATCGGGAACGCCTGGAAGTTCACCCGCAAGCGCGCGGATGCCCGGATCGAGGTCGGGCTCCAGGCCGCGCCCGGCGGGCGGTCCTTCTTCTTCGTGCGCGACAACGGCGCCGGCTTCGACATGACTTACGCCGCGAAGCTTTTCGCCCCCTTCCAGCGGCTGCACCACGAAGCGGACTTCGAAGGGACCGGCATCGGGTTGGCGACCGTCGCCAGGATCATCCAGCGCCACGGCGGCCGGATCTGGGCGGAGGGCAAGCCCGACAAGGGCGCGACCTTCTCCTTCACCCTGCGCGAGGCCTGAGGATGGACGCGGTGAAGAACCTCGTCCTGCTGGTCGAAGACAGCCCCGACGATGCCGAGCTGACGGAACTCGCGTTCCGGATGAACGGCATTGCGGCGGAGCTGATCGTCGCCCGCGACGGCGTCGAAGCCCTCGAGTATCTGCACGCCGCCGGCCGGCGGACGCGCCTTCCCTCCGTGATCCTCCTGGACCTCAAGCTTCCCCGGGTCGACGGGCTGGAGGTGCTGCGGCGGCTCCGGTCGGATGAGCGGACGCGGTCGGTCCCGATCGTGGTGCTCAGCTCCTCGTCGGAGGAGTCGGACGTGCTGCTCAGCTACGAGTTCGGGGCCAACAGCTATATCCGCAAGCCGGTGGACTTCGCCCAGTTCTCCGAAACCGCCCGCCAGCTCGCCGGCGCCTGGCTGACCGGAGGTCGCCGATGACGCGGCCCCTCAGCGTCCTGATCATCGAGGACTCGCAGGACGACGCCGACCTGATCCTGCACGAGCTGAAGCGCGGCGGCTACGCCCCGTCGTACCGCCGGGTGGAGACCGAGGAGCAGATGACCGACGCGGTGAACCGCGGCCGCTGGGACGTGGTCCTGGCCGACTATGCCCTGCCGAGGTTCAGCGGGGTGACCGCTCTGGCCTTGCTCCGCCGCAGCGGGCTCGACCTCCCCTTCATCCTGGTGTCCGGGTGCATCGGCGAGGACGCGGCCGTGGCGGCGATGAAGGCGGGAGCGCACGACTATGTCATGAAGTCCACCCTGGGCCGTCTGGTTCCCGCGATCGAGCGCGAGCTCCGGGACGCGAAGGTGCGCCGCGAGCGCCGCGAAGCGGAGAAGGAGCTGGCCCTGCACGCCCAGGAGATCGAGGTCCTCAACCAGAAGCTCGCCGACGAGCAGGCCGAGCTGGCCACCTTCCACGACCTGGTCACGCACGACGTGTCCAACTTCTCGATGGCGCTGCTGGGGGTCGTGGAGCGGCTCCTGCTGAAGGCGGACGGTCCGCTCACCGACAAGCAGGAGGACCTGCTCCGCCGCGCCAACCGCCAGGGTCTGGTGGTCAGCCGTCTCGCCGAAAACGCGAAGCTGTTCGCCCGCCTCCGCCGGCAGGGGCTCCAGGCCGAGCGCCAGCCGGTGCTGCTGCAGGAATCGATCCATCGCGCCGTCGAGACCGTCCGGGCGATGCACTTCGACCGCGACTTCGAGATCCAGGTCGACTGCGCGGCCGGCCTCTCCGTGTCGGCGATGCCGTTCCTGGAGAACGTCTTCCTGAACCTGCTGGACAACGCGGTCCGGCACTCGGTGAAGGAAGTGCACCCCGTCATCCGCGTCAAGGTCTACGAGCAGAACGAGCAGGTCCACATCACCTTCCGCAACGGGGCGAAGCTGGAGGACGAGGTCCGCCGCCATCTCTTCGAGCGGTACGCGAAGGGGCCGCGCTCCACCGGCACCGGGCTCGGGCTGGCCGTGGTCCGCGAGATCGTCGAGTCCCTGGGCGGCAGGATCTGGGCGGCCAACGTCGGGGGAGCGGAGAGCGATCACCTGGAAATCGTCGTTTCCCTGTCGAGGACCTGACCATGGCCCGCATCGTGATCCTGGAGGACGAGTCCGACATCGCCGAGCTGTACCGGATGGCGCTGGAGGACCGGGGCCATGAGATCCTCGCCATCCACGCGGACCTGGACGACGTCTTCTGCCCCGGTGGGGATCCGGCCCGCGGGGCGGAGCTCATCATCCTGGACGACCGTCTGGGCGGCGTCTCCGCGGTGCTGGCCCTGGGCCGGTTCCGGAAGCGGTTTCCCTCGGCCCGGATCATCGTGGTGAGCGCCGATCAGGACGCGCTGGATCTCGGCCTGGGCGGCGGCGCCGAGGCGGCCGAGAAGAAACCCCTCACCCTCCGCCGCCTGGCCGACGCCGTCGATTCGCTGATGGCCCGCCCCACCGCCTGATCCCCAAACAAGCCCGTCTTGTTTGTGGTTCGAAATTGCATCCTGGTTTCCCACAAACAGGACGGGCTTGTTTGAGGTTCGTGATTGCATCCCGTCGCTTTCCATCTGGACCCCGGGCCTCGAGCGTTATACTCTAGGCCGGGTTCGACCGGGCCAAGGAGGGAGTCCCGTGAAGGGCGTCGGAGTTTCGGGGTTTGACTGCGCGGCGTGCGGCAAGCACCACGATACCCTGCCCATGGCCTTCGGTCCCATCGCGCCCCTGCCCTGGGAGCGCATCCCCAAAGCCAAACGCGAGGCCTCCGGCAAGCTCGACCAGGAGTGGTGCGTCATCGGCAACGAGAACTTCTTCATCCGCGGCAACCTGGAGCTCCCCCTCCGCGACGGCGACGGACTCGGCCCGTTCACCTGGATCGTCTGGGTCTCCCTCAGCTGGGACCACTTCGACCGGACCCGCAAGATGTGGAACGACGCGGAGCGGGTGAAGGAGCCCCCCTACTTCGGATGGCTCTGCACCGATCTGCCCGGCTACTCGAAGACCACCCTCGTGCTGAAGACGAGCGTGATCACCCGCGAAGTCGGCCTGCGCCCGAAAATCGAGGTCCAGCCCTGCGACCACCAGCTCGCCTTCGAGCAGCGCGACGGCATCTCGATGGCCCGCGTGCGCCAGCTCGCCGAGATCGCCCTCCATCCCGCCTGAACCCCCATGAAAATCCTGACCTGGAACGTCAACGGCATCCGCGCGGTCCACAAGAAAGGCTTCCTCCCCTGGGTGCTCCGGGAGAAGCCCGACGTGCTCTGCCTCCAGGAGATCAAGGCGCGCCCCGAACAGCTCGAGCCGGAACTGCGCGAGATCCCCGGATATCAGGCCTTCTTCACCCCGGCCAAACGCCCCGGCTACTCCGGCACCGCCATCTACACGCGCATCAAGCCCGACGAAGTCTGGACCGGCCTGAAGGAGGACCAGTTCGACGTCGAAGGCCGCGTCACCGCCGTCCAGTTCGGCAAGCTCCACGTCCTCTCCGCCTACTTCCCCAATTCGCAGGAAGGCGGCGCCCGGCTTTCGTACAAGGTCGCGTTCTGCTCCCGCATCACCGCCCAGCTCAAGGAGATGGTCGCCAAGGGGCACGACGTGGTCCTGACCGGCGACTACAACATCGCCCACCAGGAGATCGACCTGGCCCGGCCCGACGACAACCACGAGAGCCCCGGCTTCCTCCCCGACGAACGCAAGGCGATGACGACGTTCCTCGAGGCCGGCTTCCACGACGTCTTCCGCGAGAAGTACCCCAAGAAGGCCGGCGCCTACACGTGGTGGTCCTACCGCACCAACGCCCGCGCCCGGAACGTCGGCTGGCGCATCGACTACACAACCGTCAACACCCGGCTTCGCGACCGAGTGAAGAAGCTGTGGATCGACCCCGACACGCACGGCTCGGACCATTGTCCGGTCGGCCTGGAGCTCGAGTAGGCCGCTCAGTGCGCCACGGGGTGCGGCCGGAGAAGATCCACCAGATCCGCCGCCAGGATCTCCAGGAGCTTCTGATCCGGGACCAGTCGCGGGGCGTTCTGGGCGTCCGCGCGGACGAACACGTCGAGGCTCGCAAACACCTGGCCGGGGGGTGAATTGAAGCGGTGCCGCTCGCTCCAGTAGCGGACGACCACCTGCCGTTCCTGGAAGGCCTTCGGATCCGGCGCGTCTGCTCCCAGCTTCGCGAGCGCCTCGAGGACGGACGGCGGAGTCCGGCGGAAGTCCGAGACCCACTGGCCCATGGCCATCGTCACGGGGATGCCGGAGCGGGAGACGTTCGTCACGGGAACCACCCGGTCGGACCCCGAACCGATCCCCAGCACGGGACCCACGGTGTTGACGATCGCTCCCCGGACGTATTCTTCCAGGTGCTCGGGAATGATCGCTCCTTCCCGGGACAGCGACGAAGGCAGCAGCGTCGCCTCGACGATATAGTGCCCCACCGGCACCTCGTGCAGGTGGTCCACGGGGGTGGAGGGGAAGAGGATCACCCCGCCGAGGCCGCCCCCTCCGACGCCGACGAGCGCGAAGGCGCCGGCAAACGCGTACATCCTGCTCTTCCCCGACGGGGTCTCGGGCTCCCGGCCCCCGCCCGCCAGCACCGGTCGCTTCCGGCCGTTGAGGATCCAGACGACCAGGGCGACGCCGCAGACCAGGAGGCTGAAGTAAAGGCGGACGGCGATGTCCTGGATCACTTCGTGTCGAGCCCCGACTTCACACTGCGAAGCATCTGGTATTGACGATCGACGAGCATCTCACAGGCGGACAGGTCCCCGTTCCAGATCAAGGTGAGGTTGTCCCAGATGAAGTCCGGATCGCGGACCGGATCGTCGGGGTGCGGAATGGCGTTGCGCCTGGAATTCTGACAGGACGGCGCGTCCCGGGTGATCTCCGCCTTCATGCCGGTCCACTGCTGGAACTGCGGATTGGCAATGTCGATCACGGCGGTCTTCCTCACCGGATCGGCCTTCCGCACCACGAAGCGGTATCCGAAGGGCCCGGCATCCTGGACCTTGTCGTACATGGCCTCCGTCAGATTGAGGGGCCGGCGCACGGATTTCGCCTCCGCCTCGCTCACCGCGACCCGGATCGCGACGACCAGCCGTTTCTTGGAGGTCACGGTGTACTTCCTCTCGATCTCGCTCTTGAGGGTGACGCCGATGTCCCCTCCCTCGCCCCCGCCGGAAACCGCTCCGGTGAGCTTGCCGGCGGCCACGGTGACATCCAGGCTGGCCGTCGACGTCTTGTTGCACGTGAAGGTGATGTCGGTCGCCGTGATGATCTCCCAGAGGAGAGGTCTCGGGCTGATCAGCTTGCTCTCGTCCTCCAGGAATTCATGCTTGAAGTCGGCCCCGTCCAGGCTCGGCAACTCGCTCTCGGTGAAGCCCAGGGAGCCGCCGATCCATTTCAAGAGGGGAACCTTGAGGCTGAGTTCCGCCTGGTTCTTGGGGGTGCTGGATTTCAGGGACTCGACGCCGTCCGCCGTGCCCCATTTCGGCGCCCCGACACCGACCGGTCCCTTGTAGTCCACGCTCCACGGACGGCCGACGGCATAAAGGTCCCTCCCCGCCGGCACGGGCAGGACCTCATAGTCGGCGATGAGGGATGAGGAGCAGGCCGTCAGACAAAGACCGGGCGCCTGACAAAGCAGAAGCAGCAGAAGACGCGAGCGGTTCATCGTGCGATCTCCCTCAGAATCAGGAATTCAGGCCGAGTCCGGCGAAGAAGTCGGAGGTCAGGATGTCGAGGTCGGGGAACTGCGTCACCAGCAGCACCGGAGCGACGGCGTTCCTGCGGAGCCGGACGTCGATGCGCAGGTAGAGCGCCGGCTCTCTCGGCGGGGCCGGCGGCAGATCGGATTCCGTCCAATAGACCAGCTCGAGGGCGCGCTCCCCGAGCGCGTCGCGCAGCGGCCGGGAAACCCCGCGACGGGCCACCTTGAGCACCGCGGCGGGAAGGGGTCCGAACGCGGACTCCATCCCCCCGCCGCTCGCCTGATACGGAACCTGCGTCACGCTGACGGACTTCCAGGTCGTCAGGTCCTCAGTCCGGGCCGGAACTCCGAAGGAACGCTCGACGGCGTTGCGAACGGTTTGTCTCAGGGCGGCCGCATCGACGCTCCCGTCCCGGATCAGGAGCGCCGAGCCGGCTTTCAGCGGGAACTCGTAGGAAAAACCGAAGGGGGGAGCGTAGTAGGAGGCCATGGTCAACGGCGCCCCCCCTGGCGCAACGATCCGGCGTGCTGAATGGCGCCACCCCCCGACTCCCCGGCCACAATCCGATCATGAGACCCGGCGCGGCCCGAAGTCAAGGAATTCGGAACCCTACCGGAATCTTTCAGACCTTGCTAGACTGTCCTTCTTCCTGGGAGACCGACGATGAGCATTCCCTTCGGCGCCACCTTTGCGACCCTGCTCCTGTTCCTGACCGCCGGAAAGCCCGGACCCGAGGACATCGTCTTCGAATCCGGGATCGAGTTTTCGAAGCCGGGCGGCGAACCGCTGCAGCTCGATCTGGCGCGGCCGAAATCCGCGGCGGGCAAGCTCCCCGCGATCCTCTGCATCCACGGGGGCGGCTTTCGCGCCGGCAAGCGCGAGGGCTGGGACGGCCGCTGCAAGATGCTGGCCGAGCACGGCTACGTCGCCGCCACGATCACCTACCGCCTGGCGCCCAAGTTTCCCTATCCCGCCGCGATCCACGACGTCAAGGCCGCCGTCCGCTGGCTGCGCGCGAACGCCGCGACGTACTCAATCGACCCCGACCGCATCGGCGTGACCGGCGACTCCGCCGGCGGCCACCTCGCGCAGTTCCTGGGGGTCACCGGAGGCGTGGCGGAGTTCGAGGGCGACGGCGGCAATCCCGGCGTCTCGAGCCGCGTGTCCTGTGTCGTCAACTGGTACGGGCCGAGCGACTTCACGAAGTCCTACGGCAAGAGCGTGGATGCCGCCGAGGTGCTGCCGCTGTGGCTGGGCGGCGACGACACCCAGGAGCACAAGAAGCACATCCAGGCGAGCCCCCTGTACTGGGTTACGCCCCACGCCGCGCCGAGCCTGCTGCTCCATGGGACGAAGGATCCCTACGTCAACGTCGAGCAGGCGGAATGGATCCGCGACCGCCTGAAGGCCGCGGAGGTCGAGGTCGAGATGATCGCCTTCGAAGGCGCGGGCCACGGCTTCAAGGGCCCGGATCAGGAGAAGGCCCTGAAGGCGATGGTCGACTTCTTCGACCGCCACCTGAAGCCATAACGGACTCGGAGTCCCTTATGGCCCAATCAGGATGGGCAGCGGCGGGGCCGCCTGGGGATTCGCGCCGGCGAAGTCCTCTCCGACCAGCGCCGCGACCGTGGCGGCGATCTGCGACTGCATCAGCGGCTCCCCCTCCAGAGCTTCTCCGAGGGGCGCCACGCGCGGACCCATGACGGCGACCCACACGTAGCCCGCGCCGTTCACCTTGGCGTTGTGGCTGCGCCATTCGACGGGGTTGTCCCCGCGGCCGTGATCGCACGTGACGATCAGCGACGTGCTCCCCGCATACTCCGGCATGGACTGCAGCGTTTCCCAGAGCTCGCGCAGCCAGCCGTCGGTGCGCCGGATCGACTTCAGGTAGCGCTCGTAGTCGCCGGAATGCGCCCATTCGTCGATCTCGCCGAAGGCGAGGTACAGCACGCGCGGCTTCTTCTCGCGGAGGTACTGCATCGCGCCGTGGAAGACGAAGGCGTCATAGATCGAGTCGTGCCAGGGCGAGGGCACGTCGACGACCAGCCGGCCCAGCAGCGACGGATCGGACTTCGACTCGCCGATGTCGACGGGAAACCCGCAGCGCTCGCGGTTGAGGATGTCCGGAAACAGGTCCCACGAACAATAGGCCGCGACCGAGCCGCCGAACCCCGGGCGGCCGTGCAGCCATTCGAGGACGGAGACGTCGGGATTCGGCACGTGGCTGTTCGACGAGATCGTCTCCGACGCAAACCCGCAAAGCAGCTCGTGGTAGCCCGGGTAGCTGATCTTATAGCGGTTCGTGACGAAGACCTGGTTTCCGATCGCGACATTGCCGAGGAGCTGCCCCTGGAGGGCCATCGTCCCCCACAGGAACGGCATCAGCGCGCTGCGGCGCTCTTCGGCGCTGTCCCGCCAGAAGTCCTTCTTGAGGGCGCGAAGGTCCTTCGAGTCCTTCTGCCCTTCCAGGATCCACCCGTCCGCCCCGCCGAACACCTCCTGCCAGCGGGTGCCGTCGAGGGTGACCAGGACCACGCTCGGTCTCGCGGCGGCGGCGCAGCCGGCGCTGAGGACGACGAGCAGCGCCGCCGCAGCCTTCACCGGCCCTCGATTCCCAGGACATTGCCGTCCGGATCC